>JAFXLS010000034.1 GCA_017530965.1 Fibrobacter sp. | reverse complement strand
TCAAACTCTTCATTAATTTTTAAAGTCTTGGTCCCGTTAATCACGTTCGTATTATTGACTATTCCAAGAAATCTCTTGGACCCGTCACTAAGCACATCTCCGATTCCTTCAATCTTCCCGGCGGCCTCGCGGGCCTCCGTTTCGCGTTCGTTTGAGCTCTTCAGCCCTCTCGTTCGCGGGTGAGGCCAATTATAGAACTTTACGCAGTCTCCGTCAAGGGGTTAAGGCAAAAAATTTCACTTTTTTTCGATTTTTTTTGAAATAACGGGATTCCGCCCGAATTCTCTCCATTATATCAACATATTATCAACCCATGTCGGAAACAAAAATCTGTTTGCCCGACACAAACGACGTTCAAAGACGCCTAAAGTTTGATAGTCATGCCACAGCGCATTTGTTCAGCGCGGTCACCCAGGACTTCGTGCAGGATTTCAAATGCGCGATTTCCGGTGCAGTGGCCGGTATAAATCTTTTGGACATCGAGCTCGCGCAGGCGCTCCGCAAAGGCACGCACCACCTCGTCCTTGTAGCGGAACAGGTGGAACCCGCCGAGGAGCGCGTAAATCTTTTTGCCGGGAAAAGTCGCCTCGATTTCTTTTACGATATTGTCCGCGCCGCCGTGGCTGCAGCTGTTCATGACAAATAAGCCCTTGGGCGTGTCAAATACGAGACTTTGTTCGTGATCGAAACTGTCGTAGCGGTACTTGCCGTTTTCCTTGACCGAAAGATGCGCGCGCTCGCCAATCGCAGAGAGGCCCGGAGTCTTGTGCGGCACCAGGTACACGTTCGGAGCAATCTGCAAGTCGCCTTCGGCAAAGCGGATGCGGTCTGCAAAGCGCTTTAAAAAGCCCTTGTGAATTCCGATGTATTCGTGGTAAGTAAATCGGCCAAGCAATTTATGCGTGTGATAGCAGTTTTCGCCTGCACCTTCGCGCAAATAAAAGGGAGCATTCTTGTTTAGCGCAAAGAACTTGGCCATGCCGTCGCTGTGGTCAAAATGAGCATGGCTCAAAACGCCCACATCAATCTTCGAAAGGTCCACGCCCATCACGCCAGCATTTTTTGCAAACAGGTGCGACGCACCCGTATCAAGCAGGTAGCGCTTGCCTTCGAATTCCACATACACCGACAAGCCCCATTCGCCAAAGAGCTTGCGGGAGCCACAGCAACTAGCGATGTTATCGATCAGAACCTTGACGAGCATGATTATTCACAATCAAGACAAGTCCATTCTACGATACCGGAACCGTAGTTGTTGAAACGAGCACGAGTGTAGCTTTCAATATCAATCAGGAACCCGATTTTACCCGCATTCTTGGTGCAGCAACCATCGCAGTCGCTGTCGGCACACTTGTCGTAAACCACGGCATCAATCGTGTAGCCACCCTTGCGGAGCCTAAAGGTTTTTAATTTGTACGTATCCCAGTCTTTTTCATGAATGGCGATAATGTTATGTTCGCTGACCCATTCTTCGGTCTGTTGGTCTTCAAGCCCAGCAAACCAACCTGCCCAAGTGCAGCCATTATAGTCTTCACATTCTTCGCTGCCGGGTTCCGGCCAAGATGTATACCATGTAAGGGCAGCCCTATTCCATACGGTATCAGCAGATGCGCTAGATTCGATTTCGGCACTTGATTCCGGCGCGATTTCCGCGCTACTCGATTCCGGAACTGCTTCGGAGCTACTTGAAACAGCTTCTTCAGAGCTAGAAGAAGCGACTTCGGAACTGCTGAGTTCCTGAGCAGACGAACTTTCCGGCGCAGGCGAACTAGAATTATCGTCACTGCATGCGGCGATCAAAGCAAGCGCAAGAATTGCACTTCCTAAATAAAATTTCATTGAGCCTCCTTTTTGCCCAAGCGCTCTTTAAAGTAGTTTTCCGTCACTGAATGCGTTACCTACGCGGCGTTCCATTACATAATAGCCATGACCCGCAGAGTCGTAGCACACCGGTGCGAGTTTTTCGACCGAGAGCTTTCCGTTTTCGTCGAGCACCGATTCGTCGGCAGTCACATTCACGATTTCGCCGAGCAAAAGTTCCGAATCTTCATCGTAACTAACGAGCTTGCATTCCAGCGCAAGCGGGAGTTCTGCAATCAGCGGAGCATCCACATGGGCACTCTTGACAGAGGTCAAGCCGGAATGAGCAAACTTGTCAGCCACCTTATTGCCCGAGGTAACACCCAGGTAATCAATCGCCTTGATGTTTTTCTCATTCGCCATGCTTACAGTAAAAGCCTTGCGCGCAAGAATGTTCGGCATGGTCTTATGGCTGTGCGCCACGTAAATGGCAACTTGGTTCGTATCGCTAATGGAGCCCCAAGCGGCCACCATGGCATTCGTAGAACCGTCTTCGTTATACGTCGCAATCACCAATGTAGGCTGCGGGTACAAGTAAGCTTTAACACCGAGATCTTTGCGCATTGTTCGCTCCTTTTTAAAATTTTATCGGCCTTCCCTCAGTCTGAACGCCACGCAGGCGATGTCGACGACACGCGGGAGGCTCATTTCGCGGCTCATGCCCTGCGGCAGATTGCGGAAGCCCACGTTCTGGATTTTTTCGTAAAGTTTCTGGATAGTCACGGCAACAGAATCGCCGGCGTTCGATGCATCGGACGATTCCGAATTGCTGGCGGCGTTCTGCAACAAGTTCAAAAGCACAAAGCCCGCCCCCAGGCGCTGCTGCTTGTCGACAAGCGTATTGAGGCGCGATGTGTCGGACACTAGGAACCCGATTTGTAACAAAGTATCGCCCGAGAGTTTTACCTTGACTTGGCGCTCGACCGCAGAGGTGGGGCGCACAGATTTTTGCAAAGGTTGCATGTAGCCTACAAACGGGCGCGCGCTTGAGACCGCGGCTTCCCCGGAACAGGTTCCGGGCTGGCTCGACTTTGCGCATTCAGCCTTGTAGTTTGCCATGATGACGATGTTGTCGGCAAGGTCGAGGTAGTCGCCGCAAGCGCCTGCCACCAGAATAAAGCTGTAGCCCTGTACCGAAATTTCACGAATGCGGTCCGTCAGCGGAATCAGCGGTTCGCGGTCATCGCCCAGGAGTTTGCGCACGCGCACGTCACGAATGAGGAAGTTTACCGCCGAGGAGTCTTCGTCAATCAAGAACGCCCTGGAACCCGCTTCCATGGCTTCGAGCAAGTTTGCAGCTTCGCTGGTAGAGCCCGATGCCGAAAGCGTATTGAAATTCTTGGTCGAAACGCCGCCCGGCAAGTCGCGCACGAACTGCGACAAGTCTGTGCCGCGCACGCTGCGGCCGTCTTCGACGCCCACGCGGAGAGCCGATTCGTCAATCACGATTCCTTCGCGACCGTCGCCCGGAATATGCGGGTAGACCGCGCGAGTCAAGGCCTGCAGCAAGGTCGACTTTCCATGGAAGGCACCGCCCGTAATCACGGTGATTCCCTTCGGGATTCCCATGCCGCGAATTTCGCGACCGCACACGTTCAAAGTCACCGCCATCTGTTCGGGAGCGGTAAACGGCACTGCGCCTTCGAGCGGCAATTCGCTCAAGCCAGATGCACGCGGAAGCACTGCGCCATCGGGCACGAATGCGCACAGCTCACGGGTTTCGAGCTGAGCCAGAATCTCTTTGCGTTCGGCGAGCACGCGGAAATGTTCCTGCAAGGCGGCCTCGTCGGACTTGCTGTAATAAAGACCTGCCGACACCAGGTCCGGCAACACCATCGTCAAAATTTCAGCAGCGACTTCGGCCTGAATCTTGCGGCCTTCGCCCGGGAGCCTTACCTGCAAGCAGGCCCGGAGTTCGCCGTTGTCAATCCACAGGGAATTTCGCACCAGCATCTCGGGTCCAGCCGTATCGAATACGATGGCAGCGTCCTTGTCAGGGTACCTTTCCTTGACCAGTCTCGAAAGCTTGCGGTGCAAGAAATCGCTCAATGCCAAGCGACGTTCAAAAGAGCCGCCCCATTCGCCCGCATAACCGAGCATCGAAAGATTCGCCTTGATCACGACTCTAGAGGCCGGCGCATACGGGTCACCCTGCACATGCAGGAATTCCAGCGCGAAATCGCCAAAATCCCATGGTTTGTCTGCCAGGGACTTGTAGAGACCGTAATTTTTGCCATTTAAAGTGCGAATTTTCTGGTAAAGGGCTTTCATATGTACTGAAAAGTAGTTTTTAATACAGGTTAATAAATAAAGTATCCAAACTTTTGCATAAAAAAAATTTAAATTCCATAAAAACTTTATATTTTTAGAACAAACAAACAGGAGAAATCCATGAAAAAGCTTTACATTTTCGCGCTTTTGGTCGCATTCCTCTTTACCGCCGCCGTCGCTGACGACGATCCACCTCCGCGCGGCAAGGCTGCAACCATCACCATCATCACCAACCCGCCTAACAGCGACGTGTTCCTCGGTGGCGAACCTCTCGGCAAGAGCCCCATTGAAAACGCAAGCGTCAAGTCTGGCCGCCAGACCCTCGTGGTGATTGACCAGGGTTACGAACTGGTGAACCAGCGCGTGAATATTTGGCCGGGTAACGACAAGCGCAACGTGTTCGACTTCGGCACCAAGATTCCTAAGGGCAACATCAAGGTGACCACCATCCCGGGCAAGTGCATCATCTACATTGACGGTGACAATGCCGACAAGACCGACGGTGCAGCACTCACTATCAACAACCTCGACGCCGGTGACCACGTGGTCCGCGCCGAATGCTCCAACCGCAAGTCCGCTGAAGCACTCGTGACCGTGAAGGGTGAAGAAACCGTCGAAGTGACCCTCGACGCTTCTGGCAAGAAGAAGAAAAAGTAATTTCTCTCTCAGTGGTTTACGCCATTAGGCCTCCGACTCTAAGTCGGAGGCTATTTTATTTATATTTAAAGGCAGATTCATATCCGGAGTATTTATGAAACGCCTCCTATTGCTCGCTGTATCTGCACTATTGCTTTGTTCTTGTGCAAACAAGTCCCTAACCCGCTATGAAACCCTGGCTCCCGTTCTTAAAAAGGAAGGTTTCGAGGGAACGATTGCAAAAATCGAAAAGAAAAAAGATGACATTTACGGCGAAAAGAGCGCCTTCCTTTACCACTTTGACGAGGGCATGCTTTACCATTATGCCGGCAAGAACAAGGAAAGCATCCAGCAATTTGAACAGGCCGAAAAGATTTACGAAGACCTATACACCAAGTCTGTCACCAACGAAGTCGCCGCCATTGCCACCAACGACAACATACGCCCCTATCGCGCCCGCCCCTTTGAAGTGCTGATGATGTACCAGTACCAGATTCTGAACTACCTCGCCATTGGCGACTTGGACGGGGCACTGGTGGAAGTCCGCAGGGCACAAATCGCCTCGGAAGCCCTTTACCAGAAAGACAAGGAAAAGGTGAACGACAACGGTTGGCTGCGTTACCTGAGCGCCATCGTTTATGAAATGGCAGGCGAAGAAGATGACGCCGCCATCGCCTACCTGAAAGCCGCCAAGGCCTTCGAAGAGGGCAACGTGAAAATGCCCAAGGAAGTTTGGGAATACATCAACGAAAGCCTTACCAAGATGGACCGTGCCGACGACCTGAAGGGTCTCAAGACCGAAACCCTGGCCCAGACTCCCAAGGCCTCGGAAGCCCGCGAAAAAGGCCAGGAAATCATCGTGGTGGGTTATGCCGGCCACAGCCCCATCTTGGGCGAAATGTACCTGTCGGGAACTTACGTGAGCGGCACCGCCATGAACCTCACCTATAAGGACGGCAAGACCGGAAACATAGGCTCATTTACCGTATTCGTACCTCCCGTTGCAGGAGCCGGAAGCAACACGTTCCATGTTGGTTTTGCCCTCCCTGAAAAGAAAGAACTCCCTCAGCGTACAAGTCTTTTTAGCGTGAACCTGGACGGGAAAATGCGCATTTCACCAGAAAAAGTGGCCGACATCGATTCTGAACTCGAACAGAACATGAAAGACGAAAACGCCACCACCATGGTACGCACGGCGACCCGCGTGATACTCCGCACCATCGCCGCCCAAAAGGCCAAATCGGCAACAAACACCGGCAACGGCCTACTGGACCTGGTGAAAAATATTGCCGTAGACGTGGGCCAGAGCCAGCTGGAGCAGGCAGACCTGCGCATTGGCCTGTTCATGCCCAACACCATCAACGTGACCCGCATTCCGGTAACAGAGGGCACACACCAGGTTAATGTATCTGCCTTGGGAGCCCACGGACAGATTGTCGGGGAATACAAACTGGATAATGTAGTGGTCAAAAAAGGGCAGAAAAAACTGGTTGTCGTTCCTGCGATAGAATGATTTTAAGTATTTTATGCAAATAATAGTATCCGCTTTTTGAAATATTAATGTAATTTCAAGAGCAAACGTTTCAAGGAGTACTCATGAACTTTAAAGCTTTAATCGCGGCTGGCGCGCTGCTCGCCACACAGTCCTTCGCCATTGTGGGCTTAGGCTTCCACTATGCTCCCGGTTTTGGCACCAAGATGAAAGCTGCTGAACCGGCAACCATCGCAGATAAAGTTCTGTTGAGCCACGACGGCTTCGATGGTACAATGCAGGGCTTTGGTTTCAAGGCTTGGGTCGACATTCTCCCCATTATCGACATTGAAGCGACCCTCAACATCCAGTTCGGCTCCTACGACGCTTCCCTTTGGGTCGAAAATCCGGCCGATGGATCCGTAAGCGAAATCCCTCTCGAAATTGAATTGGGCGGAACCCCGTTCGGTAAGGCCAATCCGAAATTTGTCGCCATGACCGGTGACCTTTCCATCACCTACCCCATCACGTTCCTGCCGATTATTCGCCCCTACATTGGTGGCGGTCTCTCTTACCACCTGAACAGCTTCGTCCTGAACCAGAAGTTCGCAACCAGCTTCATTCAGCCGAATACGCTTGACGAAGTTGCAAAAATCGTGACGGATCCTGAAACGGACAACGAGACCAAGGCTCAATTGCTCCAGGGAAAGGGCGAAGAAATGAAGACCCAGATTCAGGACAAGGCTCTTGATGAAGGCCTCAATACCAGCATCGGCGGTCACATTCTGGTCGGTACACGCGCCAAGCTCCCGATTATCCCGATTGCAGCATACGCTAACTTCAAGTACTACATTGGTGGCGACTATCCGGATGAAATCGACGCCGGCAACATGACCGTCGAACTCGGTATCGGACTTGCTATTTAATAAACACTCCCTAGGTAAATAAATGACGACTGAAAATACAAGCACTACTAAAATTCTTATCATCGAAGATGAAATTGCAATTGCCGAAGGTTTGATTGACCTCTGCAAGCTGAACGGATACAACGTCAAGCACTGCGCCGACGGCGAAAGCGGCCTTGCCGAAGCCCTCACCAAGCAGTACAACCTGGTTCTTTTGGACTTGATGCTCCCGGGCATGGATGGCTTCACTGTTTGCGACAAGATCCGCGAACAGGACAAGAGCCTCCCGATTATCATCCTTTCTGCTAAGAACGCCGATGACGACATCATCAACGGACTCAAGTACGGTGCCGACGACTACATCCCGAAGCCGTTCTCCGTCCCGATGCTTTTGGCCCGCATCGATGCAGTGCTCCGCCGTAGCCGTCAGACTATGGAAAACGAAGGCAAGCTTGTCGCTGGCAGCCTGCGCGTGAACTTCCGTGAATACACCGGCACCCGCGGTACCGAAGAACTCGCCTTTACCCGCAAGGAAATCGAAATTCTCGAATACCTGTGGCGCAACCGCGACCACGCCGTACCCCGTTCCGAACTGCTCCGCAAGGTCTGGGGTTACGAAAACGCAGACTCCGTGGACACCCGCACCGTGGATATCCACATTACCAAGCTCCGCAAGAAAATCGAAGACGATCCCTCGCATCCGAAACTCTTGGTGACCTTCCGCGGTGAAGGCTACCAGATGCGTTCTGCACCCGAATGCGACAAGTAAAGCTAAAAGAAGTTCTTTCGTACATTAAAAAACACCAGGCAATCATCACAGAACGCCTGGTGTTTGTTTCCATTTTCTTGGTCATCGCAATTCCCCTGACCATCTTGTTTATCAAGACTTACGAGCAGTCTGCTGCCCTGGAAGAAAAGAAAATAGAAGAACGGATCGACGCCGCTTACGAAAGTCTTCGCTTACGCCTATCGTCGGACTTCAATATCGAAAACAGCCGCTCCTACAAGGACTACGGCATCCTGAACTCCATTACAGTGATCGGCGGTAACAGCCGACTCTTCTCGGAGTTTTTCTCCTTCCCGGACTCCAGTGGACCTTACTGCGATTTCGACTCGCTGTATCGGCAGTGCCGCAAGGGCTTGCTCGGGCATTTCCAGATTTCCCATAGCGGAGAACTCCTGACGCCCTTCTACCCCGACACCAGTACCGGTATCGGAAAGTCCATGTGGGACAACTTCTCCTTCGACGACCAGGAACAGCGTAAAAAGACCCGCGACCTGATCCAGTATCTGCTTATAAAGCTGGACATTCGGAACGGGCTTCCCAAGCGCACGGTGCAGACCGTGGACTCCACCGAAGCCATCGACCAACTTTATGACGAAATTCCGGACTTGCAGATCCCTACCCGTGTAGAAATGACATCTGAAGAAGAAGCCCTGACCTACATGGCCGAAACTGCCAAGAACGACACCACCATCGCCCCCGACATTCCCGTATTTACCGGTAGCAACACCAACGTCAACATTACCGACCTGAAAATTCGAATGACGTCGGACTACATCGTGTTCTTCCGCACGATCTATATCGGTATGCTTCCGATTGTGCAGGGTTTCGTGGTAGACAAGTCGATTTACCTGAACTACATGACCCAGGAAGAACAGCTGGCCTATGCCAAGCTGCCCTATGCCATCGAACTGGTCTACGAAGATACCATACTCCTGACCATCGGCAAGAACAGCGCCGAATACGAATTGAGAACCAAGCGACCACTGCCGCCGCCTTACGACAAGATTGTCTTCAAGATGTACTCCAGCGAAATCAGCGGATCTGCAGACTTGACGATTCTGTTTAGCGGCTTGATTCTCTTGATCGTGGTTGCAGTCTGCCTGATTACCATTTACCGCTTCACCCAAAGCAAGGTGGCCCTCGCCGCCAAGCGTCAGGACTTTGTATCGGCCATCACCCACGAGCTCAAGACCCCGCTTACAGCCATCAAGATGTATGCGGAACTTTTGCAGAATTCCTGGGTGGCAAGCGAAGAAAAGAAACAGCGCTATTACGGACAAATCGCAAGTGAAGCAGACCGTCTTTCGCGCCTGATCCAGAACGTTCTTAACTTGTCTAAACTCGATGGTAACCGCTGGAATGTACAGCTTCGCAAGGAACGTCCGAAGGCTGTCCTTGACGACTTTATTGCCACTTACAGCAAGAACATCGAAAAGCAGGGATTTGAACTTACGGTTTCTACGGACACCGACGCCGACAACGTGGCACTCCTGATTGATCGCGACGCAGTGATGCAGATTCTGATGAACCTGGTGGACAACTCCCTCAAGTTCTCGAAGAATGCAAGCTACAAGATGATCAGCATCGAGCTCCGCGTGAACAACGGCGACATGTACCTTGCTGTGCGCGACTACGGTCCGGGCATTCCCGCTTCTGAAATGAAGAAAGTGTTCCAGGAATTCTATCGCGTCGAAAACGAAATGACCCGCTCTACTAGCGGAACCGGTATCGGACTTTCGATGGTGAAAAAACTTTGCACACTCACCAACATGAAGATCGAAATCGAAAATGCCGGCCCAGGTCTCAGAACCAAGATTCACTTCCCGCCGCTGGACATTTAATAATTACGAAATTTGACAAATCCCAATAAATATTTAACAAGCTTTGTAAAGAACGCCCTGGATTTAAATCCGGGGCGTTTTAAGTAACATTTATCTAAATAAAATATTTCATCGCGGCTGTCCAATTTTTAGTATTTTTTAGGGCGCCTAGATGTATTCTAAAGGCAAAATGAGGAGCATGCCATGACTCAAGAAGACATTCTAAATAACCCGGAAAAATACGACCTTTCCATCGAAACCGTTGGCAAGGGAACATTGAAATCTCCCATGAAGGGAGTTCCGTTTGTGTCGGAGTCTGATCGAGTAAGCCTTACAGCAGATGTAGCGCGCATCAAAAATTTTTGCGAACGCGGTATAGCAATCCCGTCGCTGGAAGCGGCAGGCCCTCGCGAAACGATTTTCCACGACCCCGCCTGGACACGCGCAGGCATTGTGACCTGCGGAGGCCTCTGCCCCGGTCTTAACAACGTGATCAAGGGTCTTGTTCAGGTGCTGTGGTTTGACTACGGCGTTCGAAACATTTTCGGTATTCCCTACGGCTACCGCGGTTTGAACCCGGCCTACGGTTATTCCCCGATGATCTTGAACCCCGACGTGGTAGACGCCATTCAAGAAGACGGCGGTACCATTCTGGGAAGTTCTCGCGGAAACCAGGATGCCAAGGTCATGGTCGACACCCTGATGCGCCTCAACATCAACGTGCTGTTCTGTATCGGCGGTGACGGCACACTCCGCGGCGCCCACGATATCGCTGAAGAAATCAAGAAACGCCACCAGCCCATTTCGGTGATCGGCATTCCGAAAACCATCGACAACGACTTGAATTTGATCGACCGCACCTTCGGTTTCGAAACCGCAGTGCTCTCCGCAACCGACGTCATTACCAGCGCCCACAACGAAGCAAACGGAGCCTTTAACGGACTCGGTCTCGTAAAGCTCATGGGTCGCGATTCCGGCTTTATTGCCGCTTACGCAGCGCTCGCTACCACGGTGGTAAACATTTGTCTGGTACCTGAAGTTCCCTTTACCCTGGATGGCCTTTTCAAGGCCCTGGAAAGCCGCTACAGCAACGGCAAAACTCACGCCGTGGTAACTGTGGCCGAAGGAGCCGGACAGGAACTGTTCAAGGACCAGCCCGAACGCAGGGACGCCAGCGGAAACATCTTGAAAAACGACATTGGTGAATTCCTGACTCGCAAAATCAAGGAACACTTCGACAAGGTGGGCAAAGAAGTAAATATCAAATACTTCGACCCGAGCTACATGGTGCGCAGTATTCCGGCTCAAGGTACCGATGCCATTTTCTGCTTCCAGCTCGCCGAAGCCGCCGTACACGCCGGCATGGCAGGCAAGACCGACATGGTCGTGGGCAGCATGAACAACGCCTTCTCGCACGTGCCTATCGAATACGCCGTCAGCGAACGCAAGAAGATTAACCCGAACGGAGCGCTGTGGCACGCCGTTCTCGGAATCACACGTCAACAGGATTACTTCTCCGGTAAGGGGAAGGGGAAGTAACCCTTAGCAGCTTTCTGGACTTTGGCGTATATGCCAAAGTCGAAGAAACAACTGACAGGACAAACAAAGAGGAAACAAAAAGCAATGCTCAAGCAAGAAGACAAGGTGTTAATCCGCACTGCACTTATGGAATATCGCTATCTTTTATTCAAGACCTATCATGGCACCGACGACGAGAAAACCCGGATTGCCCAGGTGAATAAAGTTCTGCAGAGTTGGAAAGTGTAGTTTCGACTGAAGGGGAAAATGAAAAAAATCTTGGTACCATTGCTGACGCTTGCTTTATGCGGGATAAGCCTAGCGAACGAGAATCTTCGCATGGCGGATTCCTGTTATGCTGCACGTGCAGAACGTGCCGTTGGTGACAAAGCAAACGCCAAGAACGCAAAGCTCATGATCGAAAACTACCTCAAGGCCATGAGTGACCCCGCTGTCGAAGAACGTGCCACCGAAGGCTATGTCAGAAGCTTGTTTTTCTCGTTCCGGTTTGTACACTTCGAAAAGCACCAGCGCAAGGCGAAGCTGGACAGCCTGAAAACCATAAGCGAAGCCGCATACCAGAAATTCCCGAAGAATCGGGAAATCGCCCATGTGTACGCCAGCGCCCTCTCCATGTGGGGAAACGAACGCGGAGCCCTCACTTCGGTTAAAGAAGGGGTCGCCACAACCGTCCGCGACGTGGCGATTATGGCCGAAGACTACCAAGTACTCGGACGCGCCCACTTTGTTCTACCCTATGTGCCACTGGTGCTTTCATGGCCCGACAAGAAACTTGCCGACAAGTACCTGAGTCTCGCCCTAGAAAAGAACCCGAGAGATTTGTACAACTATTATTTTTTGGCAGAACTGCGCTTTGACCAAAAACGCTACGCTGACGCACTGAACGTCATTGACCGCGGTCTTTCTCGCGGAGTGCGCACCAACTTCTTCCTGGAAGACAAGCGCGGACGCTGGCAGCTTAAGGAGCTGCAGAAAAAAATTAACGCCAAACTAGATAAGAAATAAACGAAATCCTTTGGCGAAAAACTTAAAACAAGAAGGCCGCACCACCCAAGGTGCGGTCTTCTTTTTGCCGAGAGAGATATAAGCGATTAGATTCGGGATTAGAGCCCAAGGTCGATTGCGTTGGCCTTGCCGCGGCGTACGCCCCACAAGAAGTCCTGGGTGCGGTTGACAATGGTCTTGCTCCCTACCTTGATGCGGTATTCAAGTCTTGCGATGTACACGCCGGTAGATGCCAGTCTTCCATTCTTGGCACGCATATTCCAAGCGAGGAACAGCTTGCCGTTGTTGTCGAGACAGGTTCCTTGACCATTGTTCTTGAACACTTCGTCGTTGCAGGTAATGGTGTTGGAATTGTTGTTGACGAACTCACCCAAGCTAGAGTAGTATGTGGCATTGTAGTAGAGTTCCGTGGTTCCAGCAAGTTCCTGTACAATTTGCTTGATATCCGATTCCTGTCCGCTCTTGAACTTGCGGAGATTTTCATGAGTCAATATTCCATTCTTGTAAGCGTCGACTACAATCGGGTCTAGGCCGTATTTATCTTCTGCTTCGTTAATGGACATACCGGCTTGAATTTCGGCAAAGATTTGTTCAATCGAGACCTTGCGCGTGGAATCGTCAGCATCGGTGTAGGTGCTCTGCAGAGCTTTCGAAATTTCTGTAATCTCATTTTCCACAAGTTCGGCCATGTTCAAGTCGCCCAAGAAGTGACCCTGCGTTCCATACACAGCTGCAGCTTGTTCAGCAGTAAGGACCGAGGGATCCTGGATGATTCTCGGAACGGTTGCCTCTTCGCTCCGGACAATTTCCCTTGCGTTGCTGAAAGCCGGGGAAGACGGATCCAAGGTTACGACTCCGGGGCTTGTGACATTGACCTTCTGTTCGCCGGTGATGCGCACCCAAGGGTTATTCACGTGGGCAGGCACATTCAACAGGTCGTAGGCGATAGTAACAATCGGCGGCGGAGTAAAGCGGACCGAATCACCCACAGCCGGGATAAAGTCTTCGTCGGAACCTTTCGGGAAAATCAGTTTCCACTGGTTAGGTCCTTCAATAGAAATGTCGCTTGCGGACTTCACTGCGGTGCTCATGATGCCGTTTTTCCATACGTGGAAACTGAACAAGTCAGAAACCTTATCGTTGTCAAGAATACCTTCGCTGAAGGTCAAAAGGAGCTGCGTGTTACCATCGCGCATGTAAGAGACTTCTGCTTCGGTAATGACAGGGCCAATCCTATCCTGGAGCTGTCCTTCGGCCGGGAATATGGACCTGTTTCCATTATCGATATAAGTGTACCAAACCCTGATCTGCCCGGTATAGGGTTTTTCAGCACCACCCGTAAAGATAGAGGTTCCAAAACCGCCGTCCTTAGCGACAACCGACGCCTCGGTAGAACCTTCACGATAAATAGTTTCGTAGGCGGTATTGAACATCGTGCCGAAGGTAAACTTGGCAGAGTCCAGGGAGTTCTTCCCGCCCAATTTCCCGTCGAACTGGATCCAGATACTATCACCTCGTCCATCGCCATTGCGGTCGTAGATATAAGCGGTCTGGATTTGCGGTACAGGCGGCAAAGCAAAGTTGATACCTGTCCAAGTGGCAGTATTGGCAGAAGCCTGGCCCTTCACATAGAGAATGCCGCCCCATACTTCGCCTACGGCCTTCACGTAGAACGAACCCTTGTAGTTCTGAAGCTGAATCTCTGTAATGGGATTGCCAAGGGAATCGCAGGGAACCAAATTGGCGTCGTTGGTGGAGGGGTAAACCGTTTCGTTGGGGTTAGCCCAATCATCGGCATACTGCACATAGACCTTGTAGGATTGACCCACCCACATAGTATCCTTAGACATACTTAACTGGTGTTGGGTGCTGTTGACGTTTTCACCCAGCACGTTTCCTGCTGCATCGATGTAAACCAGTTTCGGAAGGTCGTAGGCGCCCACTACAAAGTAGACATCCTTGTGCTGGGAATTGTCAGACTTGAGCGTTACGCGGATGAAATAGGTACCCGGGGCAAGTCCGTGATTTTTCTTGATGTCTTCCTTGTTTACGTCGAAGCCATCAAAAGTGCTGTTGACGATAATACCGCCGAACCAGAGACCTGCGGAATCAAGTTCCACGCCGTCGTCGGGCAGGTTTCCGCCGAAGAGGGTGAATACGGATTCACCGCGTTCAAGAGAAAGCTCCGTCTCCCCGTTTCCGAAATCGCAGGCGAGTTTGCTCTTGCGAACCCTCTGCCAAATTTCTCTGCCAATCACGTTCGGATCGTCTGAAGCGTTCTTGAGCAAAATGCTTGCTTCGGTCTTGAGGTCAATGGAGGTGTGCATACGGAAGTTCGAAGAACTGGTATGGCGTTCCGCATAGAAGATGTGGAACGGATAGGTTTCGCCTTCCTTAAGTCCCAACGTATCGAGATTGACAGCGCCGCGCACCTGGGCATGCTGGCCACCGATATCCACCACCAACTTGTTGTTGATGAACACCCACACGTCGTCATCACCCAAGAAATCAAAATACTGGCCCGGTACGTATTCGAACGTCGCCTGGATCTTCATGGTGAAGCCGAAGTTATGGTTCCTGTTGTCGCTACCGCCACGCAGCTGGTCGTAATAGGGGTTAGGAATGGTCTTGGTGTCTTCATCAAGGTACTGGAAGTCATCCAGAAGGAACATGCCGCCGCGGTTTGCTTCGTTACCCTTCGAAATGGCGTCCTTCGAAATTTCGGCAAGCCAGAAACCTTCATCGTCCATGGAGATGTAGAGGTCACGGCAAGTCATGTTGGTGTATTGGTTGCCTTGAGCGTCTGTGGCGAGAACTTCGGGCAAAAACCAGCTATCCAAATGGTCGGTAATCTTACAATTGGTCGGGAACGGCGTTGCACTTACAGGGACTCCGTTGGGGCCCAATTCCGGAGCAACCATGCCGAGCATGGGGCTACCACTACAGCCACCAGAACCGAAGTCCGCACTGACTCCGTTTGCGGGATCTCCGTTACGTCCTTCTCTATCGGAATCACCCTTGTCACCATGCAGCCAGTCGAACATCATGACCGGAAGTTTTTTCAAGGGGCAATCGCCCAAAATGCCTGCAGGGCGCTGGGAGTAAACATCAGGGGCACCTTCCTGGTTGCCCTTGACCCAAATGGTATCGCTAAGGGCAGCTACGGAATCGAGGCTGATTGCGTTACCAGAAGTCGGTTCGACCTTGGTAAGTCCATTTGCGTCAACAATATTTCCGCCAATGGTCTGCTTGAAGTAAACAGTGAAACCTTCACTCGGAGCGTTGACAGCCTTGCTTGTGATAAACCAGCCGCAATATTTATCCATTGCGGACATCGTAGAAATAGAATCGCCGTTCAGGAATAAAATGGCGTTTGTGTTCGTCCAAGGAGTAAAGAAGGCAATGTACTTTCGACCATTTGCAGGCGTAGTGGGATTCCCCGGATTATCTCCGGGACCTCCGGGGTTTTCAGGATTGGGGCCCGGTCCGCCCGGTCCACCGGGATTCGGCGCTGCAGCAAAAGACCAAGTTCCGTCTTGCTCGATCTTGATATAGACGTCATTGCCACTTGCGAACAACTCTTCTGCATCAATCGTTGCCAAAGGTTGCGGACTACGACAATAACGATCTGTATAGAACCTAATCGTGCGATCCGCAAGGGTGTTCGCACTAAATGAAACTCCATTTCTAGTGGAAGTACAGGACTTGTTCTGAGTACGATTCGTATAAATCGTATAGTAGAGGCCTTGGCCTTCGTAATTTACGTCAACGGAAAAGTCCGCAGCCAACACCGCAGTCGCAAACAAAGCGAGCAAACTGGTTGCTCTCTTAAACAATTCGCACCTCATCCACATCTCCTAGGGGCAAAAGCCCATATATAAGCACTTATATGTCTCATCTTAGAAATAAATTTTTTTTCAAAAAAAAACAACACGGCATTTTGAAAATGCCGTTAATTATGGTTAACAATTGTGTAAAATTCGTGTTTTTTTGGGGAATTCCCCCCGATATGGGGTGAAATTTCCCAAAAATTTGGACTAAAGGCCTAAATCAATAGCGTTTATCTGGCCCCTACGCACGCCCCACAAGAAATCCTGGGTGCGGTCGATAATGACCTTGGTATTCACCTTGACGCGGAATATGAGGCGCGCAATGTATACGCCAGTGGATGCCAATCGGCCCTTATTGGTACGCATGTTCCACGCCAAGAAGAGGCGGCCATCACTGTCGAGGCAGTTTTTGTTGCCCCCTTCCTTAAAGATGTCGTCATTACAGGTAATGGTTCCCGAGTGTCGGTTGACATAGTGACCCAGGCTGGAATAATAAATCGATTCGTAACGCAGTTCGGTCCTGTCGGCAACGGCGCTTACAATCTTTTGGATGTCTGCCGGAGTACCTCTCTGGTAGTATTGCAGGTTTTCGCTGGTCAAAAGTCCGTTTTCATAGGCGTCCACAATGACTTCGCTCAAGCCGAATTTTTTCTCGGCTTCACTGATCGACATTTCACCTGTCTCCACGGATTTGAGGATTTCTGCAAGGGTATAGGACCTGGCCGGGACACCGGTTTCTTCTTCGGCCTCTTCTTCGTCTTTGTCTTTATAGGTCGATTTGGTGGGATCCTGAACGGCCTTCACGATTTCGGCAATTTCGTTTTCTACAAGTTCGGCCATGTCCAGGTCGCCCAGGTAATGGCCTTGGGTGCCATAGATTGCCGCCACTTGGTCAGCCGACATGGAAGTTTCGGTTGTAACAAGCTTGGGAACGGTGGCATCCTTGCTTTGTATAATGACGCGTGCGCTGTCAAAGGATTCTGCATCGGTGGAGAGGCTTACAACCTTCGGACTCGTGACGGTTACCTTCTGTTCGCCGGTAATGCGCACCCAGGGGTTGTTTTCATGAGGACCGACATCTACAAGGTCGAGGGCCATTCCCAACTGTGACGGCGGCATAAAGCGTACAGAATCGCCCACAGCAGGAACGATATCTGATTCCAGCGCCTTCGGGAAAATCATTTTCCACTGGTTTGCCGGGGAAGTCGAGAAATCGCTTGCACTCTTGATGATGGAATCCTGCCTGCTGTTTTTCCAGCAATGGAATCGGAACAGTTCGCTGTTGGCGTCTGTATCGTTAATTCCTTCGCTAAAGTCGAGAATCAGTTGGGTGTTTCCGTCTTTAAGGTACTTGATTTCGGCAGCCACAATCACGGGGCCAACCTTGTCCGTGAGGGAGCCATCCACCGGGAATATGGACGTCTTTCCAGTGGAATCGGTGTAGGTGTACCAAATGGCGATATTGCCGGAATAAGGTTCCGTGGCGCCACCGGTAAAGATTTCGGAGCCAAATCCATCACCCGCCGCGGTTACGGAAATGTTAATGTCGCCAACATTATAGCGATTAGCCTTATAGGCAATCTTGTTTGTTTTGTAGTTCTTGTCGAAAGCGTCTTCAAAAAGGAACTTGACCGAATCGATGACACTGCGAGCATCGATGGGCTTGTTCAGCTTAATCCAGATGCTGTCGGCACGTCCATCACCGGTATGGTCAAAGATGTAAGCCGTTTCAATTTGCGGAACGGGAGGTACCTTGATATTGATTTTTTCCCAGTGGATTTCTTTATTCTTGGCACCTGCAGTGCTAAGGGTTAGCGTTCCGTTAATGACTTCGTCGGTTGCCTTGATGAAGAAGCTTGCGCGGCCTTCCATCAAGATGACTTCGGTAATGGGGTTACCCATGGAGTCGCAAGCGACCAGGTTCGGTGTAGAGGTGGAAACCTTAACGGAAATGCCGCTATAGATGCTCGCCCATTCTTCGACGTACATAACGTATACGGGGTAAGATCTTCCGGCCCACATGGTTTCGCTCTTGTCCTTGTTGATGGGCAAGGTGTCGCTGGAAATATCGCGACTCAGCGAATCGCCAAAGGCGCTCCAATATTCCGTATAGTTTATCGTATCCTGTGTATCAAAGTCTACGATAAAGTAGGTAGAATCCTTAACGCTTGCAAAGGCGAGATTCGGCAGTTCATACGGATCGATGGTAAAGGGGATGTCCTTGTATTCGTCCGGGTTGCTCTTAAGACGAACGCGGATGTAGTAGTTGCCAGGAGGCAGAGCCTGAGCCTTGGTAATGGCCTTGACATCAATGGTCACCGAAGTGAAGTCATTGGTCACGGTAATGCCGCTATAATAGGCGGAGTCCAGAGTCTTGAGGGCGATGCCGTTCTTGTCGAGGCTGCGGCCGAATAGCACGAAGTTGGACGGGCCCGGAACGGTGTCCTGCAATTCAGGGCTAGACGAGAAATCGCAAGCGAGGGCTCTTTTGCGAACAATTTCCCAGACGTTCTTCTTGATGAGCTTGGGATCGCCTGTAGGAATATCTTGCAAGAACATGCTTCCTTCGGCCTTCAAATCCATCGAGGTTCGCATCTTGAAGTTGGATTCTTTTTCATGACGCTCGGCGTAGAAAATATGGAACGGATAGGTTTCGCCTTCCGTAAGTCCAAGCGTATCCAAATCCACCTTGCCGGATACAGCGTGGTGCTGCCCACCGATATCGACTACAAGCTTGTTATTGATGAACACCCACACATCGTCATCGCCCAGAAATTCAAACTTCTGTCCCTTCACGTATTCGAACTGCGCCTGGACCTTCATGGTAAAGCCGTAGTTGTGGCGTCCCATGACCGAATCGCCCAATATGTCGTCATACATAGGATTCGACACAGTCTTTGCGCTATCCAGAAACAGGAAATCATCCAGGAAGAAAAGTCCCTTTTCAGGGCTTTCCGTATTTTTCTGCCCAAGCCAAAAGCCGTCTTCTGTCAAAGAGAGGTCGAGTTCACGACAGGTCGCGTTAGTATAGGAATTGCCGGCTGCATCCTTCGCAACCACTTCGGGAAGAAACCAATTGTCAAGATGATCGGTAATCTTGCAATCCGACGGGAAATTCGCGGCCCGCACAGGAACCCCGTTGGACCCCAACTGCGTTTCGACCATGCCCTTGATGCTGTTATAGTGGCCGTCACATCCGCCAGAGCCAAAATCGGCACTAACTCCATTTACGGGATTACCATTTTTTCCTTCACCATCACCATCGCCGCCCTTGGGGCCATGCAACCAGTCGAACATCATGACCGGGAGTTTTTTGATGGGGCAGTCGCCGAGTTCGCCCGGGAATTCCGCGGAAAGCTCGGGTTCGCTGTACATAGTGGCAAGCACCCATACGGTATCGGCAATCGAAAGAATCGAATCGAGCAGGATTTCGTTTTCGACAGAAATTTCTTCTTTGGAAAGGCCGTCTTTGCCAATGTATTGGTCACCTATGGTTTGCTTAAAGTAAACGTAGGCGTCCTTGGGTGTCAGTACGGAACGGTATTCGAACCAACCGCAGTAGTTTCCGCCAACAGGTTTCATGTAGTCGGCCTTGCCGTTCAGCATAATAACCACGCCCGTGTTGCTCCACGGAGCCAAGAAGCGAATCGTCTTTTTGGC
Source organism: Fibrobacter sp. (assembly GCA_017530965.1). Classification (GTDB taxonomy): domain Bacteria; phylum Fibrobacterota; class Fibrobacteria; order Fibrobacterales; family Fibrobacteraceae; genus Fibrobacter. Next base: position 6,453 of record JAFXLS010000034.1, on the reverse strand, counting down.
GGGTTCCACGATAACCGGTTTGGTCGTCGTGGTGATAAGCGTACCGTCAGGATTTATCTGAATCCAAACCTGGTAGACCTGCTGACTATCGACACCGTTCTTATATTCCGGGAACAATTCAGCAAGGAAGGGTTCATGGCCTTCGTTCAAGTAGGTTTTGCAGGAGTCTTTACCCTCGGCACAGAATGAACCAAAGCGCAGCTGACGCACGTCTTCGCGACCTTTTCGGTCAGAACCTTCAAGTCGTTCCTGCCCAAAGCAAACGGTGAATGTACCATCGTCTTCTTTGCTCAGTTGCTTGTACTTGAAATTGGCTTCGTTATCTGCGTAGAAAAGGTTGTTGCCATCGTATATAACATGGGCTATGGCTACACAGTCCTGCGCAAAGGTGTTCGCTACTAAAAGGGTTAGGAATAAAACCAAACCCCGGAAAAAGTTTTTGCACTTCATCCGCTCTCTCCATGAAAGTCCCACACACAAGACAACCAGTGTAAAAATAGTTTTTTTTACGGGTTTCATCTGCAAATATTACTTTACGGTGTGCGTATTTTGTAAGTTTTTGAAGGATTCAAGGCAAAATAGTCTTTTTTCCCCTTTTTTATGTTGCAAAAAGGGGCCTTCGGAGTGTCAAAATCCTAATTTTTAAAGCGGAATTTAAAATCAACAGGAGTTTCTTATGAATCGAGTTTATCTGGTCGCCTCCGCCAATATGGAAGCCAAAGTCAAGGAAGTCATGGACGCTGTAGCCGCCGCCGGTTTGATCGGTGCTACCTACAAGCCCTGCGTGAACGGAACCGAAGCCGTGAAGGAACTGAAGGCCCACAATTCCGCCGTGCTCATGGAAAAGATCGCCGCCGACTTCCTTTCGCAGGACTTTGATTCCGTAGACGCCGTGGTTGTCGAAGGCGCCCAAGGCATGAGCGACGTGATGGCCCAGAAGTACAACGACTCTCTGGCTACTGCCCTCGATGCAAAGATTTATTCTGACGGCGAAGACGCCGACTTGTTCTGCCCCAAGCGTCTGCTGGCCTGCTGCAAGTGCCTCGCCAAGGATTTGGCTGAAGCCCCAGCCGAACGCAAGACCAGTCAGGCCATGTTCCGCGCAGGCCTTTTGCTCAAGGCTTCCAAGGCCAAGAAGCGCATCGTGCTCCCCGAAGGTTCTGAACCGCGTACCGTGCAGGCCGCAAAGCTCGTGATTGACCGCAAGATTGCCGTGCCGGTACTCATCGGCAAGAAGGACGAAATCTTTGCCGTCGCCAAGGAACAGGGTGTAACGCTCCCCGCCGATATCGAAATCATTGAACCGTCTGCAGAACTTGCCGAAAAGTACGTGCCGACTCTCGTGGAACTCCGCAAGTCGAAGGGCATGACCGAAGACCAGGCTCGCGCCGCTCTCGCCGACAACGTGATGCTCGGCACCATGATGCTCAAGATGGGCGAAGTCGATGGCCTCGTTTCCGGCGCCATCCACTCCACCGCCGACACGCTCCGTCCAGCCCTCCAGGTGATCAAATGCGCTCCGGGCGTGAAGTCCGTGAGCTCCGTGTTCTTCATGTGCATGCCGGACAAGACTTACATTTACGGCGACTGCGCCATTAACCTGAACCCGACCGCCGAAGAACTGGCCGGTATCGCCCAGCAGTGTGACGACACCGCCAAGGCCTTCGGCCTCCCGAGCCGTGTCGCCCTCCTCAGCTACAGCACCATGAACAGCGGCAAGGGCCCGGACGCTGACCTCGTCCGCGAAGCTACCAAGATTGTGAAGGAAGCCCGCCCCGAAATGCTCGTGGATGGCCCGCTGCAGTACGACGCCGCGACCGTGCCGAGCGTGGGTTCCCTGAAGGCCCCGGGCAGCACCGTCGCCGGCAAGGCCACCGTGTTCGTGTTCCCGAGCCTCTCTGCCGGTAACATCGGCTACAAGGCCGTGCAGCGCAGCGCCCATGGCACGATTGCCATCGGCCCGATGCTCCAGGGCCTCGCCAAGCCGGTGAACGACCTCAGCCGTGGCGCCCTCGTGGAAGACATCGTCTACACGATTGCTTTGACCGCTGTGCAGGCCGGTTAATAGAAAAGAATAATTTATACAAAACAGGGTCACTCGGTTGAGCGGCCCTGTTTGTTTTTTAATTGAAAAAAATCAATCCCTCACACAGCGGATAGACAAATAATCCCAAGTATCATAGTATGTCATCATCCGGGCCGCCAAGGTCTGCGTTTCAAAAAACACACCATCCATCGTATAATCGTTAGTGGGTGCACGATTACTCGTCCATAACATGGCTACATAGCCATCATGTTTCCTTCCACCAAGGCCATTAGTGGCGGTACTTGAAGCTGGTATCGGCAATAATGCAAAGCCGCAATCGTCAGTTCCATTAGAAGCCCACCCCGGATTCAAGGGAGTCCATCCTTCAGTCGCTTTAAGGCGGAGTCCGGCACTATCGACGCCACCAATGTTATAGAAAAGTTCATTCCATTCATCGGAACTCGGCAAATGCCATCCAGTAGGGCATGCAACCAGCGCATTCTGCATCCCGTAAATCCGGCCCTTCGATGAGCAAGTCTCTTCCGCACATGCGGATCCGTCATCATATCTCAGGTTCTCCGCCATCCATGCCTGTTTACCGATGGTCGTGTACTTGTACACTTGATCATCGCGGGCATCCGTAAAAGTTCCACGCATGTTTTCTGGGCAGACTTCGGAGGCAACAAACACATCTTCTGCAGATGACCCATTGTCAGAACAAGCCGAGAACAATAATGCAAACAATGCTACGCTAGCAGACAAAATGCTTTTGGTGTATTTCATAATCGTATTCAAAATAATAATTATTGCGAGGCTAATCCGCTTGTTTTTCTACAATCTTTTTATTAAATTAAGCACAATCAGTTTTTGAACCACATGAGTTCTTCAACCTGATATTTTTAGATCGAATTTTAGATAGGCCGATATTTCGGCCTCCCCCCCCAAGAAATAATGGCACAGGGAGCGTGCTGCAACTGGGCTGAGTTTTTTCCAAAACTCGGTCTTAAACCGTTTTTCTCTATCGAGAAAGCGAGCCCTAAAAGGCAAAGGACTACATATGACGCTAGAAAATAGTGTACCGGAATTTGCGATTACCACCTCCCGTGAATTTTGGGAACAGAAAACCTACGAAGAAATCAAGAAGCGTACCTATCTTGACCCGCTTTACGATGCCGCGTTCAAAGCGTTCCTGAACGATGAACAGGCCTTGGTCAGTTTCTTGAACGGAGTCTTCCAATTCGAAGGCGAAAATCGCATCACTTCCGTCACCATCAAGAATACGGAAATAAACATCATTTTTCCGCAAGTCAAGACATGCAAACTCGATATCCGTGCAACGACTTCGAACGGATTTTGCATTAATGTAGAAATGCAGAAGGCCAAACACAGTCGTTTTATCGAGCGTATTCTATTGCAGCATAGTGCGTTTATGCTCCAAAGCAAGTACGAATGGGACCAGGAATTCCTCAAGAAACCAACAAAAGAACTCACCGATGAAGAACGTTCTCGGCGCGAAGCATCCCGTTATGAAATACCGCCTACGTTCGCTATTTGGGTCTGCGATTTTCCGCTAGAAAAACAGGACGAATATCGAGGCACCTGGGCCATCCGCAACGAAAAGGGCTTGACAATCACCGAAAAAGTGAAGTATATTTTATATGATTTAACACGGTTCAACAAGACGCTCGACGAAATCCGAACCGATGAAGATCGCTGGCTTTATCTGCTCAAGAACGCAGGTTCTTCCAATGACCTTCCCGATTTCGATGACGATGTCATTGCGCAAGCAATAAGGCGCCTTCTTGTGAAAACCGCCTCGGAAACGCTTCTCAAGGAACAGGCAAAGAACATGGTGATGACAGAAGAAGAACTCGATTATCTGGCCTCGCTGAGGGTCCGCGCACGTGCTGAAGGTCATGCCGAAGGTCGATCTGAAGGAAAAAACGAAGGACACGCCGATGCAATCAACGTGTTCAAAGATCTAGGTGTTTCTCCAGAAAAGATTGCTGAAGCAAAAGCAATGCTTGATGCGTTGAATTCTTCGAAATAGTCCTCATTCATCCGTTAATTCCCCTATGAAAAGGCAAATTAACATCTCGCTCATTTGCGTTCTTTTTTCAGCCGCACTGTTTTCCGCCTGTTTCGACAATGGCTCCTCTGCTTCCAATGAATCCGACACTTTTGATGCGAGTGTCATTTGCCCGGCAGAAGGTGTGAATGGCTATGGCGAACCGAACCGGGGAACGTTTACAGACACTCGCGACGGGCAGGTGTACAAGTATACGACTATTGCCAATCAGGTGTGGATGGCGGAGAACCTGAAATTCGATGCCCCTTATAGCGAGTGCTACGACAAGATTGACGGTTTCTGCAACACGTTCGGCAGGTTCTATTCGCTTCATGAAAATGGGGAATTTCTTGGGCTATTTGATCAAGGGCTATTGGACACAATATGCCCTGCGGGGTGGCGCGTTCCCTCCGTAAATGACTGGAGCATATTGATTAATAACATGGGAGGAGAAAAGAAGGCTCTTTCTAGATTATATAGTTCAGATGATTTTGGGGAAGATTTTATGAAAGGTTCCGATGATTGCGGGTTCAATTCCTTGCCTGCCGGTATGTGGCTTTTAAATGGGTCACTTGCAAGTGAATACGTAGTTTCAGCATATTGGACCTCTACAGCTATAGATTCTCGAAAAAGTTATGTATCTTATTTCAGTTATGATGGCATTTCATTTGGTATCAACGAACCTAAAATGTCCATCCGTTGCGTGAAGAACTAGTATGTGCCGCTTAATGAGAGAATCCTTCAAGTTCATACTTTTTGCAGTCCTGCTGGTGGGATTCTTTTCTGCTTGTACCGAAGACAAGTCTTCTGCTCCGGAAGAGCCTGTCGACACGTTTGATGCGGCGGTCGTATGCCCTGCCGAAGGGATGAACGCCTATGGTGAACCGAATCGCGGAACATTTACGGATGCTCGCGATGGTCAGGTGTACAAGTACACGACTATCGGTAACCAGGTGTGGATGGCGGAGAATCTGAAATTCGATGCACCTTACAGCTTATGCTATGGGAAAATTGAAGGATTCTGCGACACATTTGGAAGATTTTATTCATTGCATGTAAACGGCGAACTTTTTGATTTATTCGATCAAGAACTGCTAGATACAATCTGTCCTGCGGGTTGGCACGTGCCTTCCGCAGATGAATGGACTCTGTTGGCAAATAATATGGGAGGAGGGGCAGAAGCTATGTCTAGGTTAAAAAGTTCCGATGTTTTTGGAGAACGATACGAGCAAGGTACTGATATTTGTGGATATAATGCCTTGCCCGCTGGATATTGGCTTTTAAATGGAAATGCTTCAGAAGAATATGTCAGTTCTGTTTTTTGGACTTCCACGGCAATAAATATGAATTCCTCTTATGCTGTCGGTTTAAGTTGGAAAGGTATTACCTTTGGAGTAAATCAGCCAAAGATGTCCATTCGCTGCTTAAAGAATTAAATCTAGTTGAAAGCAACTCATAAATACTTCACTATTTTTTATTAAAAAGGAATGCCGCTCAGTAGAGCGGCATTCCTTAATTGCTTTCGCGGCGAACGCAGAACATTTGACATTACACGAACTTGTAGAGGTCGGTAATGTCTTCGTTGTTCTTGTCGTAGAACCAGAACTGGTTGATGTGGGCGTGTTCGTCTTCGACCAGGCTAATGCTCATGCCATGCTTGTATTCCAAGTAGTTGAACATGCGGTTGTGGTCCTTGCAGAGCACGTCGATTACCTGGGCGCTTACCACGAGAGTGACTTCGCGGAGCTTGCCCTTGGCCTTGGCGCGAGCCATCCAGCGGTCGATCATGCCGAGCGTGGATTCCAGCGTTGCAATGCGGCCATCGCCGTCGCACACCGGGCAGCGTTCGGTCTTTTCGGTCATCAGGTTCACGCGGACGCGCTTACGGGTGACTTCCATGAGGCCAAACTGGCTGATGGGAGCGGGGCTAATCGGGGCCTTGTCGCGGCGGATTGCCTTGCGGAATTCGTTATAGACGGTTTCGTTGTCGGCCTCGGATTCCATATCGATAAAGTCGATGATAATCAGGCCGCCCACGTCACGCAGACGCAACTGCTTGGCAATTTCGTAGCAGGCATCGATATTCGTTTCGAGAATAATCTTTGCCTGGTCCTTGCCGTGCACCTTGGGACCGGTGTTCACGTCGATAGACACCAAAGCTTCGGTCTGTTCGATCACGAGGTTACCACCACGCGGGAGCGGTACCTGACGCTGCAGAGAACGTGCGTAGTCGTTTTCGATCTTGAAGTATTCGAACAGGCTTTCGTTGGAACTCCAGAGCTTCACCTTGTCGAGCTTGTCCGGCGAGAGCACCTTGAGGTATTCACGCAGGGCGAAGTATTCGTCGCGGTTGTCGATA
>JAFXLS010000033.1 GCA_017530965.1 Fibrobacter sp. | reverse complement strand
GGAATGTCGTTGCTGCGTTCGTAACCAGGATCAAAGCGGAAGTCTACGCTGACGCCTGCAATGTCGACGAGCATTTCGGTGAGTTCGCGGAAAGTGTAGGACTTGCCGCAGCAAAGGTTGTACACTTCGCCCGGTTCCGACTGATTCAAAAGCTGGATCATGCCGCGTGCCACGTCACGGACGTCAATCACGTCGCGGCTGATGTCCAGACTGCCAGAATAGATTGTGGGCTCGGTGCCGTAATACTTGATCTTGACCAGCTGATAGGTAATTGAGGGTATTACGAAACGACGGCTGTGGTGCGGACCCGTAAAGTGGAACGGTCTTACGAAGACCACATGGAGTCCATAGGCGTTCTTGAACTGGTTGCCTAAAAGTTCCATGCACGCTTTCGAAGTGGCGTAAGGAGTCAGCGGATTGGGGGCGTCCGTTTCTTTGTGCAGATAGGTGAGCTGGTGGTCGGTGCGTCCGTAGATTTCACTGGAGCTCAACAGCATCACTTTTGCTTTGGGGCAGTTCTGGCGAACATTTTCCAGAAGGTTTTGCGTACCAAGCAGGTTGATGTTCAGCGTTTCGTAAGGTTTCTTGTAGCTAAGGCCTACAGAAGATTGGCTTGCCAGGTGGTAAATGTGGGTGGGCTGCACGTGCTGGATCATCTCTTGCACGTCCTTGAAATTCAAAAGATCACCGTTCAGGTATTGTACCCCTTCGACCTTTTGCCAAGGCTGCGGCTGCTCATCACTAAAACTGAACAAGTCGTGGGTCGTCCCCACAAGGCTTGACAGAATGTGGTAGCCTAAGGCCCCCGTTCCACCTGTTACAAGAATACTCATATTCACACACTCCTATATTACTTAATAGCTCCCCAGCTTTGAGTAATGATATCTTTATCGATGTTGCTTACTTTTTCCACTTCTCCAATCTTAGTGGGCAAGATGTATACTCGCTTACCCTTTTCTGCCTTCTTGTCTACAGCCATGGCGTCCCATGCGGCTTCCGTGTCGATGTCGTATTTCTTCGGGAAGCCCAGGTCGTCCAAGAGTTTGTTCTGACGAGCTTCTTCTTCGGCGCTGATTTTGCCGAGGAGAACTGCCGCGCGGGCGGCCACGCGCATGCCAAGTGACACGGCAATGCCGTGCGTGAACATGCTGTAATGCGTCAAGTTTTCGATAGCATGCCCGAAGGTATGCCCGTAATTCAAAATAGCACGCAGGCCTGCTTCCTTTTCGTCGATGCCGACGACTTCGGCCTTGATGGCGCAGCTGCGGTAAATCAGGTGCTTCAAAACGTCGAGGTCATGGGCCTTGATCTTTTCGACGTTTTCTTCCATATAACGGAAGAATTCTTCGTCGTAAATCACGCCGTACTTCACGATTTCGGCAAGGCCTGCCAGGTATTCCGTTTCGGGCAAGGTGCTGAGCACCGCAAGGTCGCAGACCACAGCCTTGGGCTGGTAGAATGCGCCAATCATGTTCTTGCCTTCGGGGTGGTTCACTGCCACTTTTCCGCCCACGGAACTATCGACCATGCTCAAAAGAGTTGTCGGGAACTGGATGAACGGAATGCCGCGCTGGTAGGTGGCTGCGCCAAAGCCTGCCATGTCGCCGACCACGCCACCGCTAAACTGCAACAAGCAGCTCTTGCGGGTGTAGCCGCGGTGGAGCATAAAGCTGAACAGCTGGTTCAGGTTGTGCAAAGTCTTGTTCTTTTCGCCGGCCTGGAACTTGAAAATCGGGCAACGTCCGGCCTGGCCTCTCAGTTCGCCGAGCATCTGGCTTTGAACCTTGGCGATGTTCGTGTCTGTGCAGACCAAGAAGTCGTGACTCGGTGCAAGCTTTAGGCATTCGAGCAATACGCCCGCTTCGGGAATGATGTTCTTGCCGATAAAGATGGGGTAGCGTCCGCCGCTGCTCGGGCAAACGTCCAACGCATGGCTGTTCCAGAAATTCAGGATGTACAGGATGCGTTCGATCACGTGGTCTTCGGTGTATTCATCGGAGCTTTCCACGCTGAAGTCGGCGTTCGCGTAATTCTTTTCGCGTTCCTTGAGCATCACCTTGATCTTTTCGAGGCGTTCTTCGTCGCTCAAGTTGGCAAGCAACGGGCGCGTGTTCTTGCGGCCGATGCGTTCCGAAAGCACTTCGGGTTTTGCCCACAGGCGAATGATGGTGCCGTTTTCGCGGATGACCTTCAGGTTGTCCGGCTGCGTGAGAGCGCCGCCGCCGAGCGAAATAATGTGCGGCGTTTCCTTCTTTGCAAATTCGGCAACGACTTCGCGTTCCATTTCGCGGAACTTGGCTTCGCCTTCCTGTTCAAAAATCTCGCTGATGGTCTTGCCAGCGCGTTCGACGATAACGGCGTCGGTATCCACGTAGGGGCGGTTGAGCCGTTCTGCCAGGGCGCGTCCGGTGCGGGATTTTCCGCTTGCCATGAATCCGGTGAAAAAGATGTGCTTGTTCATGTTAGCCCTGCATTCCTTTACGCATAATCTTTGCGAGTTCGTCGTTCGTCTTGTTTTTAGTTTCTTCGGGGAACCATTTTCTAAAGCTTTCGATGCCCTGGTGCACCAACATTCCTTCGCCGGTTACCACCTTGCAGCCTTTTGCCTGGGCTGTCTTTAGCAGCTTGGTCATGGGCGGTGTATAGACAATGTCCATCACGGCTTGGCCTTGGTGCAAGGATTCTTCGGTTAAGGGGGATTGGTCAACGTTCGGAGTCATGCCCACGGAGGTCGCGTTGATGATGATTTCGATGCTCTTGGATACGGCCGGGAATTCATCGAACGTGGCGACTTGGACCAAGGGAGCTTTCCCGTTAAAGAACTGGTTCAGGCTGTCGGCGAGAGCCTCTCCTTTTTCGCGGTTGCGGCACACGATGGTGAGCTGGTTCTGCATTTCGGCAAGCGTGTAGGCGATTGCTTTGGCGGCACCGCCGTTTCCGAGCAGGGCGACCTTCTTGTTCGAAGGATCGACACCCGATTCCTGTAGGTTGCGGATGCATCCATAGGGGTCGGTCGTGGTTCCGCACAGGGTCCCACCGACAACGCCGTCTTTCCAGTACAGCGTATTTACACTGCCGGTGAACTTCGAAATATCCGAAAGTTCGTCCACTAGATCCATAACAGGGGTCTTGTACGGAATAGTGACATTTGCTCCGCGGAATTTCATTGCCCTAAAGCCCTTGATGGCATCTGCCAATTTTTCGGGCTCTGGCGCATAAGGAAGATAAGCCGCATTAATACCCAATGCTTCGAAAAGTGCGTTGTGCATCAGGGGCGACTTGCTATGTCCAACAGGATGTCCAAAAATACAGAGAGTTTCGGACTTTCCATTCAATTTTAACTGGCTCAAAAAAACCTCTTTTTTTACAATATAAAGATATATAAAATTATTGGACTTGATAAAAGTTTTTTTATATTTACCCCCGTTCGATAAAGGGGGCTCCTATGCTCAAGAAGTACTACAAGATCGAATCGGGTCGCCTCGCTAGTGCCCCGAACGAAGACAGCGCCGACATCGTGATGATGGGTTCCTTGAGCCAAGAGCAACGTAGTGTGCTCGTTAAAGAGTATGAGATTACTGAACATACCATAGCCTCTGCATTCGACTCGGACGAACTTTCCCGTATCGAGTACGACGACGACTTTACGACCATCGTGTTTAAGAAGCCGAAGAACTATTCCGCCAGCGACAACTTCCAGTTCCGTGTGGAATCTTTCGGTATCTTCATCTTTAAGGACTGGGTGCTTTTGCTGACCGACTCCGATATTCCGGTGATGGACGAAAAGCGCTTCTCGAAGATTGACAGCTTGAACACCTTTGTGCTGCGTGTGTTGAGCTACGCTATTTTCCACTTTAACGAACACTTGAAGATTATCAACCGCATCAACGACGAGTTGGAACAGAAGCTGCGTACGGCCATGGAAAACAAGTACCTGCTTTCGATGTTCAGCTTGAACAAGGGTTTGATTTACTACGTGAGCGCCTTGAACAGTAACGACACGCTCCTGAAAAAATTGCAGATTGGACGCAGCCTGAACTGGAGCGAAAGCGAACGGGAACTGCTGGACGATATCGTGATTGAAAACCGTCAGAGCCTGCAGCAAGCTGAAATCTACGCCAACATTTTGACGTCCATGATGGATGCCCGCGCAAGTGTCATCAGCAACAACGTGAACACGCTGATGAAGAACTTGACGATCGTGACGATTTCTATTTCTCTCCCGACGTTCTTCGCTAGTTTGTTTGGAATGAACGTGAAACTGCCCTTTGGCATGAACGGAGACGCTACTGTAGGTTCGCCGATGGCCTTCTGGCTGATTATCGCGGTGTGTATCCTCTCAGTGTTGGCTTTCCTCGCTTTCTGGATGCGTCGTAAGTAGAGTTGTTTCTGGGAAGGAGGGGTATCTTGCGGGAAAAATTATTGGGTATATTGTTGCTCGCAATTTCGTGCGCGCTGTTGTTTTCGGCGTGTTCCGGTGAAAGCAATATCTTGGACAGTGTGAATGTCATTGGCACTCAAAGCAGTGACTCCGAATCGGATGATATTACCGTGTATCCTGTTGTGATTTCAGAAGACGATGATATTCCCGAAGCGGTGGATGGTGTTTTGTACTTTCAAAGGCCGGGGTCTTCCGGTTCAAAGTCCGAAAGAAGGTCTTCTTCCTCTATCCGCAACCCTTTTATAGAAGAATACTTGTCTAGTAGTTCCCGGTCTCCATTCGTAATCGTTCCAAACCCCGAGCCGGAATCTTCTAGCAGCTCGTCCTTAGCCATTCTGGAATCCTCCAGTAGTGAACGGATTGTTCAAAGTTCTTCTTCTGTTGCTCCGAGTTCATCGTCTGTCATTCCGTCGTCTTCCAGTAACGAGTGGGATTGGAATGTCGCGATAGAGGAATACCTGAATCCAGACATCATTTATAAGACAATGGTGGATCCTCGCGATGGACAAAAGTACTACATCGTGAAAATTGCAAACCGCTGGTGGATGGCGCAAAACTTGAATTATAACGCTGAAAACATTGAAAGCTGGTGCTATGGCAATGAATCAGAGAATTGCGATGTATTGGGACGCCTTTATTCGTGGGATGCGGCGATAGATGCTTGCCCTGAGGGGTGGCATTTGCCTTCTACGTCAGAATGGGTGGCGGTAATTGATAGTGCTGGAGGAAACAAGAACGCGGGTAGAATTTTAAAGTCGAAGGTGGGGTGGTTTACGGATTTGTACGGTAATGATGTAAACGGCACGGATTCTTTAGGTTTTTCGGCAATTCCTGCTGGTTGGAGAAGTACAGATGGGGAGTACGATAATTTGGGTTCGGAGGCTTATTTTTGGGTGTTTGAAGCTGGGGTGTACGCTGATTATATGTCTATGTATTATGCAGATAGGATTGAAAGATCCTTCCATTACAAAACGATGGCGTTCTCGGTCCGCTGTATCGAGAATTTGAAAGAATAAAATTTCTATACAAATGTTCACTAATTATTAGACGGCTTTGCCGTCTTTTTCTATATTCGGGCACATGACAAAGTCTATCGAAATACGCGACGCCCACGAGCATAATCTACGCCATGTGAACCTTTCTATTCCCCGCGATTCGATCGTGGTGGTGACCGGCGTGTCGGGTTCGGGCAAGTCGAGTCTAGCCTTCGATACTGTGTTCCAGGAAGGCCAGAGGCGCTTCGTGGAGTCGCTTTCGGCGTATGCGCGCCAGTTCATTGGCCGCATGAAACACCCCGAGGTGGAGAGCGTTCGCGGCATTTCTCCGACGATTTCGATTGACCAGAAGACGGTGAACCGCAACCCGCGTTCCACTGTGGGTACGGTGGTGGAGATTTTGGATCATTACCGCTTGCTCTTTGCCCGCTTGGGCGTGCCGCATTGCCCCGATTGTGGGCGCGTGATCCAGGCGCAGACGGTAGACCAAATTGTTGATAATTTGTATGTGAGCGACGAGGGCAAACAGATTACGGTGATGGCGCCGATTGTGCAGGAGCGCAAGGGCGAATACCGCAAGGAACTGGCTGAGCTCAAGGAAAACGGCTTTGTGCGTGCCCGTGTGGATGGCACGATTTATCGCTTGGAAGATGTTCCGGCTCTCGTGCGCTACGAGAAGCATACCATCGAAGCGGTGATTGACCGCCTGACGCTCGAACGCAAGAACATGAGCCGCCTGCGCGAGGCGCTGGAAGGTGCGCTCAAGCTGACCGACGGAAAGCTGGTGAGCTTTTTGCTGGCGACGCCGGGTGCGGGGGATGCGAAGGAAGAGTACCGCCTGCAGGGTACGTTGCTGGCTTGCCCGAAGTGCGGTATCTCTATCCCGGAACTGGAACCGCGATTCTTCAGCTTTAACGACCCGAAGGGCCGTTGCCCTGCCTGTAAGGGCATGGGAGAAAGCTACAAGTTCGATTTGGATTTGATTATCCCGGACAAGACGAAGTCCATCAAGGACGGCTGCATCGCGACCATCAAGAAGGACGACGGTACGCTGATTTTCAGCGACTTCGGCCGCCGCAATTTGCGGAACATTGCAAACGAGATGCATTTTTCGCTCGATACGCCGTGGAACAAGCTCAAGAAGGCGCAACAAGATGCCGTACTGTACGGCACGCCGAGTGAATCGGAACGCGGCATTATCCCCATCATGCAGGAACTGTGGGATATGTGGCACATTTTCCACTTCCGCAAGTACATGCAGATTGGCGTTTGCCCTGAATGCCATGGCACGCGAATTAACCGCACGGCAAATGCGGTTACGTTCCATGGTGTGAATCTGACCGAGATGACGGAATGGTCCGTCGAGAAGTCGGTGGAATTTTTTAATAAGATTGACTTGTCCGAAAAGGAAAAGCGAATCGGTAAGGAAATCCTGAAGGAAATCCGCGGGCGACTTTCGTTCTTGAATGCGGTGGGGCTGGGGTACTTGACTATCAACCGCAAGGCGTCCACGCTTTCGGGTGGTGAAGCGCAGCGAATTAGGCTTGCAAGTGCCGTGGGCGCCGGCCTGCAGGGCGTGCTTTACGTGCTTGACGAGCCGAGCATCGGGCTCCACCCCCGCGATAACGATAAACTGCTCGGGATGTTGGAGCATTTGCGCGCGCAGGGCAACTCCCTGATTATCGTGGAACACGACGAAGATACGATGCGCCATGCGGACTGCGTGATTGACGTGGGGCCGGGTGCCGGTGTTGAAGGCGGTCGCGTGATTGCGGCAGGAACTGTCGAAGAACTCGAGAAGAATAAGGCTTCTTTGACGGGCGCTTATTTGAGCGGCCGCAAGGCGATTGAAATTCCTGCGACCCGCAAGAAGATTGACAAGAATACGCCCAAGCTCAAGATTTGCGGTGCCGCTGAAAACAACCTCAAGAATATCGATGTGGAAATCCCGCTGGACGGCGCGTTGACGGTGGTGACTGGCGTTTCGGGCTCCGGCAAGAGTACGCTGATTAACCAGATTCTGCGCCGCGAATTGGCCCGTGTATTCTACAATTCTGAAGAACCGGTCGGCAAGTTCGATCACCTCGAAGGTCTCGAAAATATTGACAAGGTAATTGAAATCGACCAGACACCGATTGGCCGCACGCCGCGAAGCAACCCGGCGACCTACACCAAGATTTGGGACGATGTGCGCGACCTTTTCGCCAGCATGGAAGAAAGCAAAATTCGCGGTTACAGCAAGAGCCGTTTCAGCTTCAACGTGAAGGGCGGCCGCTGCGATGCCTGCGAAGGCGCGGGCGTGAAAATCGTGGACATGCATATTCTCCCGAGCGTACAGGTGACTTGCGATGTGTGCGGCGGCAAGCGCTTTAACGATGCCACTCGCGAAGTCTATTATAAGGGCAAGAACGTCTCCGAAATTCTCGACATGAGCATCGCCGATGCGGCGGAATTCTTCAAGGATATTCCGAAGATTGCAGAACCGCTGAACTTGCTGGTGGAAGTGGGCCTTGGCTACTTGACGCTCGGACAGCCTTCGACAACGCTCAGTGGCGGTGAAGCGCAGCGTATCAAGATTGCGTCGGAACTCCGTCGCCCGGGTACCGGCAAGACGCTCTACCTGCTCGACGAACCGACGACGGGCTTGCACTTCGAAGATATCCGCAAGCTCATGGATTGCTTGAATCGCCTGCGCGGTCTCGGCAATAGCATTGTGATTATCGAACACAACCTGGATGTGATCAAGTGCGCCGACTGGATTATTGATTTGGGCCCGGATGCGGGTATTCACGGCGGTAAAATCATTGCGACGGGTACGCCGGAGCAGATTGCCAAATGCAAAAAGTCCGAGACGGGTCGCTACCTTGCGCCGGTGCTTGCGAAAAAGCATGGCGAGAACCATCACTTTGACCGCACGCTCAAGGGCGGTGAAGATTTGTCGCTTGACATTGAGGTGCATGGCGCCCGCAAGCACAACCTCAAGAACATCGACGTGACGATTCCGCGCCACAAGCTTACGGTTGTTACGGGTGTTTCGGGCTCCGGAAAATCGAGCCTCGCATTCCATACGCTCTTTAGCGAAGGCCAGCGCCGCTTTGTCGAAACTTTAAGTACATATGCCCGCCGATTCCTCGGACGCCCCGATCACGGGAGCATCGATTCCATTTCGGGCTTGGCGCCGGCAATTGCTATCGACCAGAAGAGTGCGAGCAAGAGCCCGCGCAGTACGGTCGCGACCCTCACCGAAATTTATGACTACTTCCGCATTTTCTGGGCGAGGGTCGGCACCCCGCATTGCTTGAAATGCGGGAAGCCCGTGAGCGCTTATGCTGTCGGCGACCTGATGCAATACGCCTTTGACCGCGACTTGAACAAGAAAGTCACTGTGCTTGCTCCGTTCGAAATCAAGGATGTGCTGAAGCTTTCCAAGATTCTCACCGAGAAGGGTTACCGCAAGGTTTATTTCGGCGACAAACTTGTGGAACTCCCGCTGCCGAAAATTCCGACCCGCGAAAAGCAATTGTTCGCAGTGGTCGATACGGTCGTGGTTAAAGAAGACAATCGCGCCCGCCTGGTGGAAGCGTTCGAGCGCGGCTATCGCGACGGCAACGGAATCCTCTACGTGGAAGACGAGAAGGGGAGCCGCCTTGCCTGTTCCGAGAAGCCGGGTTGCCCAGAATGTAGCTGGTATATGGATTCTGCCTTGAATCCCAAGCACTTCAGCTTTAACACGCACTGGGGCGCTTGCGAAACCTGCCTTGGCCTCGGCCACTTTAAGGATGGCGAAGTTTGCCCGGATTGTCACGGCGAACGCCTGAAGCCTGAATATCTGGCGGTTCGCATTGGCGACAAGAATATCATGGATGTGAACCACATGAGCATTGCCCAGGCGCTTGAATGGTTCAGCAACGAAAACTTCAAACGTGACAACTTCGGAAAGGACAAAAATCCCGACGGCAAGATGACTGTTGCCGAACCCTTGCTCCGCGAAATTGTGGGCCGCCTGAATTTCTTGAAGGGTGTGGGCCTCGGCTATATCGGCCTCGACCGCGCGGGTGACACGCTCTCCGGCGGTGAATCCCAACGCATTCGCTTGGCAAGCCAGATTGGTAGCGGCCTCGAAGGTGTGCTCTACGTACTTGATGAACCTACGGTAGGCTTGCACGAAAGTGATACCGCCATGCTCCTCAATACGCTTTACCGCCTGCGCGACCTCGGCAATACGCTCGTGGTGGTGGAACATGACATGAAGATGATGCAGGCGGCGGACCATATTATCGATATGGGTCCGGCGGCGGGCGAGTTCGGTGGCGAGGTCGTTGCCGAAGGTTCTCCAGAACAGCTTTCTAAGCCTTATGCCTTGCAGCAGTTCCCGCGCAGCGAAACGGTCAAGTATTTGACGCACTCCATCCCGATGGCGAACGAAATTGCGGCAAAGCCCATTACCGATTCCACGGAATTCTACGAATTCGAAAAGTTGAATCACAACAACCTTAAGAATTTGTCTGTAAAATTCCCGAAGGGCGCGATTAGCGTGGTCTGCGGTGTATCTGGCTCGGGCAAGAGCTCCATGGTCATGGACGAAATCTACCCGCGCCTCAAGAAGAAATTCCAGGCTCGCGGTCGCAAGAAGCA
The DNA here is from genome assembly GCA_017530965.1 of Fibrobacter sp. GTDB lineage: Bacteria > Fibrobacterota > Fibrobacteria > Fibrobacterales > Fibrobacteraceae > Fibrobacter. The sequence goes on along the minus strand of JAFXLS010000033.1, from coordinate 17,960 downwards.
GAACGGCGAAGTTCTTTTGGTTGACCAAAGCCCGATTTCGGGAACTCCTCGCAGCACGCCCGCGAGTTTCACGGGCGTGTTTGACGACATACGCAAGCTCTTCGCCAAACTGCCACAAGCCAAGTTGAAAGGCTTCGACTATGGCCGCTTTAGTTACAACTTGGCTCGTGGCCGCTGCGAGGCCTGCGAAGGCCGCGGTGCCATCTCGGTGGAAATGCACTTCCTTTCGGATGTGTGGGAAGTCTGCGACGTCTGCGGCGGCAAGCGCTACAACCAGGAAACCCTCACCGTCACCTTTAAGGGCAAGAATATCGCCGATGTGCTCGACATGCGTGTGGCCGAAGCCTGCGAATTCTTCAAGGACCAGCCGAAAATCCTCCCGAAACTGGAATGCCTGCGCGATGTGGGCCTCCCGTACGTAAAACTTGGCCAGTCTGTAACGACCCTCAGCGGCGGCGAATCCCAGCGCCTCAAATTGGCGGCGGAACTTGCCCGTAAACCTGCCCAGGAAATGGTCTACCTGCTCGACGAGCCGACTACCGGCCTCCACTTGAAGGATATTCAGATTCTCTGGAACATGCTCCGTAAACTCTCCGCTCGCGGTGATACCGTCATTGTCATCGAACACCATCCTGACATTATCCGTCTTTCGGACTGGAAGGTGGAATTAGGCCCCGTTGGAGGCTCCGAAGGCGGTTATTTGCTCAAAATGGGGACGAACCAAGACTAGAAACTGCTCCTTTATGTGAGAAAATTGAAATATTTTTATATTTTAATTTGATATAAAACAGGAGAAATTATGTCCTTTACACGTATGCTTCCGCTTTTGTTGCTGTTGCCGATGACGATTTGGGCGGCTGATAGCGACAAGAATTTCAGGGTTGCCCCTACAATGTTTAAAGAGGGCGTTCTGATGGAGCCTGTCGCCAACATGGCGATTGTCAAAAAGGAATCCATGATCTTGTCGGAATCTCCGATGGTTCCCCTTCGCCCGAACATCATGTTCATGCGCCATAAAAAGGGCCCCAAGGAATATCTTTGGTTCTCGGGTCCCATTCATGTCCTGAATTTCGAAAAACTCCATGCCTTCAGCCTGGCCGACAACTACCTGAGACCTGCCGAAGTCATGCTGATGCGCTTCTACGGTTCCCAGACATCCAGAGCCTTCCAGGATGAAGCCGATATCTATTTTGATAAGGAATACCTCTATTCTCCTCGTGTTCCTAAGCTCTATTTCAAGAAAAATGGCCAGTGGCAGATGATTCAGGAAACGGAACGTCCTGGCGTCATTTCTCTCAAGTCCGATATTAAGGACTTGGAAGCGGTTTCGCTGACGGTTCCCATGAAAAACGTCCCGTCCTTGATGTACCCCATCAATGCGGGTGTGTACGCCTTCTCGTTCTCTGCTCCGAACCACCTGCCCTATGTGGATGCAGTTTCTGTTCCTGGTGGATCCATGGTGGAACTTAAACCGCAATTGCCGGTTGTAGACACTGCCTCTAAGGTCAAGGCGACGACTTCTGTGACTCTGGAAGCCGTTGCTGCTGCCAAGACTCTTGAAGAAACGGAAGCCCTGTTTGACATCTTGGCCAAGGATGTGCAGACCAAGATTGAAAAGGTCGATACCAATGAGTTCGACAAGATTTATCCGAAGCTCCGCAAGCCCCTGGCGCTCGGGGTGGCGGGTGATGACAGCGTCTATATCAAGTACCGTAACCGCTACGAAGGCAAGCGCGAAGAAGCCAAGTTGAATTGGCGCATGAACAGAATGGGTTCTGCCAGTGCCGTGAACGTGGCAATTCGCCGCAAAATCGATAGCCTGCAGGCCATTCCTCATCGCGTGTCTCTTGTACCGACTTCCATTGAACCGATTTATGATGAAAACCGCTGCGAAGAGGTAATCGATACGGTTGCAATGCAGGAACAGGCTAAGCAGGATTCTATTGCCAAGGCCGCTGCGGCACCCAAGGATTCAACTGTTAAGGTTTCGACTGCAAAGGACTCCGCTGTTGCTGCTCCTGTTGCCAAAGAACCCAAGGCTGAAGAAGCTCCTGTGGTTACGAAGCGCGTCTGCAAGATGGGGGCGATCCGCATTATGTATGGCAAGCAGGGTGACCGCTATGATGTTTCCTGGGTCGGTAACGCCGAAGGCTATACGGCCGATTCCCTTTACGCCTTACTTACTTCTGGTGCATCGTCCCGCGCCTTCATGTCCATCGAAAGGAATAAGCCGGTGTGGATCTACCATGAAGGTGTCTTGACGGGCCGTCACCATTACCGTTACGAGAAGATGGAACTGGTCGTGAACAAGAACCAGCTCAAGACCCATGGTGCTTTTGAACTCCCGCAGTATATTTATGACGACCCTGAAGTTCAGGAATGGCTGAACCGTCCGGCCGAAGAAACCACCCATAAGGTTCAGGAACCCAAGGCCAAGGTGCTTAAGGTGGACGATAGCGGTGTAGCCTTGGATGTTTCCATGAAGGTTCCCCGTGTCGTTCGCGATCGCGAACGCGGTACTGTCGCCTTGATAGATTCTGGCTCCTTCCGCTATAAGGGTAAGGTGGTGGCCTTGTCTCCCTTCGCTATCCACACCACCGAAGTGACGCAGCAGTTCTTCAAGGATGTCATGGCCAAGGTTGATTCCTCGAAGCGCATCGAAGAACGCTCTACCTTTAAGGGCCCCCGTCATCCGGTGCACAACATCAACTGGGAAAATGCACAGGCCTTCTGTAAGGCTATTGGTGGCGACCTGCCCACCGAAGCCCAGTGGGAATTTGCTGGCCGTGCCGACAACAACGAAGGTGCCCTCTGGAACCTTGACGAAGATCCGAATCCGGGCCTGTATGCCATTTACAAGGCTAACTCCTATAGTCGTGGCAAGAAGAGTCCCGAATATGGTCCGCAGCCGGTGAGCTCCAAGAAGTCCAATGCCTGGGGTATCTTTGATATGTCGGGTAACGTGGCCGAATGGACCAAGGACAAGTACTTCATGTTCTCTGTCTGGGTTGAAAGTTCCAACCCGACGGGCGCCATGATGGGCTCTTCCAGAGTTTATAAGGGGGGCTCCTGGAAAGACAAGGAATCCCTTTTGAACTTGACGGAAAGTGACGACGAAGATCCCCGCTACTGGTCGGATTGGCTCGGCTTCCGTTGCGCATTCCCGAGAAATCTCTTTGAAGGTCAACAGAAATAATGAATGAACGTTCCATGCGCCTTTTTAAAAGGCTGACCGCTATACCCTATTTGCTGGTTATTGTTGCTTTGCTCCTGCCTTTAGCTAATGTTTCTTGTGCAGAAAAGGATGTGGTGGCTGAGCCGAACCTTTATGAGCTCGCCATGGGCCTTGATCTGGAACAGGAACTTAAGGAACCTGCTTTGGGTATTTTGAAAAAGATGGAAACCGGGAACCCCACGGCCATGGAAAAGTTTCGGCAGACTATGCCCCATTTCCCCAAGATGGAGCCTTTGCCGTTCCTCTATGCCATTGTGATTGGCGCGATTCTGGCTGGCTTGTTCGCTTGGCTGACTCCGCTGGGTTCCATTACCATGGGAATGCTGACCATGGTGTCGATGTGGTTCTTCCTTTCGAGGCTGGCGCAAATCAATTCTGCAATGGGTGTGCCCCTGCTGCAAGTTGAGCCCGGCCCCGGAATCCATGCGGCTTCGTTCATGATTCTGATCGGCACCGCGATGAACCTCGCAACTATCATCCGCCCGATTATCGAAGAGATTAAGGCTAAACGCGCTGCGAAGAAAAAATAAAAAAACTCGCCAAAAGAAAAAAAACTCGCCACCAGGCGAGTTTTTTAATGTGTAGTGTGAAATGTGTAATGATTAATTCCACATTCCACATCCCACATTCCACATTATACATTGAATAAGAAGTACATGATGTCGCCATCCTGTACCACGTAGTCCTTGCCTTCGGTGCGGACGAGACCTGCTTCCTTGGCGGCGTTCCAGCTGCCGTGCTTCAGGAAGTCTTCGTAGCTCAAGGTTTCGGCGCGGATAAAGCCGCGTTCGAAGTCGGTGTGAATCACGCCGGCGCATTGCGGAGCCTTGTAGCCAGCATGGAACGTCCAGGCGCGGCATTCCTTTTCGCCGGCAGTGAAGAACGTACGGAGGCCGAGGATTTCGTAACCCTTGCGAACGACGGAGTCGAGGCCCGATTCCTTCATGCCGAGTTCCTTGAGGAATTCTGCCTTGTCGGCGGGTTCCATGGCGGAAAGTTCTTCTTCGATCTTGCCGCTGATCATGATGACTTCGTGACCGTTCTTGGCGGCGTATTCCTTCAGCTGGTCTACATAGGCGTTCCCGGTGAGGATGTCGTCTTCCTTCACGTTGGCGCAGTAGAAGAGCGGCTTTGCGGTGAGGAGGGCGAGGTCCTTCACGATGAGTTCCATTTCTTCGCTGTCGTGCATCACGGTGCGGGCGGCCTTGCCTTCCTGGAAGGCGTCGCGGAGCTTTTCGCAAGCGGCGAGGCGGGCCTTGGCTTCGGCGCCGCCCATACGGGCTGCCTTGGCTTCGGTGGCGAGGCGCTTTTCGACAGAGTCGAGGTCCTTCAAAATCAGTTCGGTTTCGATGATTTCAACATCGCGGACCGGATCCACGGAACCGTGGACGTGCACGATGTTTTCATCGTCGAAGCAACGGATGACTTCCATGATGGCTTCGCATTCACGGATGTGGGTCAGGAACTGGTTGCCGAGGCCTTCACCCTGGGCGGCACCCTTTACAAGACCTGCGATGTCCACAAATTCTGTAACGGCGGGAACGATGGATTTCGGATTGTAGACCTTGACCAGTTCGTCGAGGCGGCTGTCCGGCACGCTCACCATGCCCACGTTCGGTTCGATGGTGCAGAACGGATAGTTGGCGGCTTCTGCGCCGGCGTTGGTGATGGCGTTAAAGATGGTGGACTTGCCCACGTTGGGGAGGCCTACGATTCCGCATTTAAAACCCATGATAATCTCCAGTTTTGGCGGCTACATATTTGCCGCTTGTTTTTTTGCGATGTAAAGGTAGAAAAAAGCCCTTGTAGGTGGCTGTATGAAAATCTAAATTTACGCCCGTTTTTAAGGTGTGTATGGCAAAGACCAATGTAGATATGTTAAATGGCCCCCTGGGTAGAAAAATCCTGTGGTTTGCCATTCCCATTGCCTTGAGCAGCATTTTTCAGCAGCTGTTCAATTTGACGGACATTGCCGTAGTGGGGCAGTTCGCCGGTGACAAGGCTTTGGCGGCGGTCGGTGCAAACACCTTCGTCATCAATTTGCTCATCAACTTGTTCGTGGGCATTTCGGTCGGGGCGAACGTGGTTGTCGCCAATTCCATTGGCGAACGGAGTTACCGCTCTGTGACCCGCAGTGTACACACTTCGGTGATGGTGTCGTTCTTTAGCGGAATTTTCCTTTCGTTCGTGGGTGTGTTTTTTGCGCGTCCGATTCTTTCTGCGATCTCGACTCCGTCTGATATTTTAGACGATGCGGTTTTGTACCTGCAGATCTATTTTGCGGGAATGCCCTTTGCCATGGTTTACAACTTTATCGCGGCAATCTTACGCGGCAAGGGCGATACAAAGCGTCCTCTTTATGTACTCATGGTGGCAGGAGCCATAAATGTGGTGCTGAACTTGATTCTGGTGGCTGGCTTTGGCTTGGGTGTGTCGGGGGTGGCCATTGCGACAGTCTTTGCCAATGCAATCAGTGGCGTTACTTTGTTCTATTTCTTGCTGCACGAGGTGGGCCCCTTTAAGCTGGAATTCTGGAAACTGCGAATTACGCCGCTATTCTTGAGCCGTATTATGCGTGTGGGACTTCCGTCGGGGCTTCGCGGTGTCGTGTTTTCGTTTAGCAATGTGTGCTTGCAGTCGGCTATCAATAGCCTCGGTTCCTTGACTGTGGCGGCGTCTGCTGCGGCGCTCAACTATGAATTCGTGGTGTATTACTGGCTCAGTTCCTTTTCCCAGGCTTGTATTACATTTGTGGGGCAAAATTACGGGGCAAAGAATTTGGAACGTTGCCGCCGTACGGTCCGCTGGACGCTTCTGTTGGGGTGTTCTTCAACAATCGTGTTGAGCGCGCTCTGCTGTATTTGTGCCAAACCCTTGCTGAGCGTGTTTACCTCCAATCAAGAAATTATTGAAATCGGCTCTATCCGCATGTATGTGGTGGTGGGACTTTTGGCGATTAACGTGTTCTTGGATGTGTTCTCGGGAGCGCTTTCGGGAATGGGCAAGTCCCTGCCTCCGGCGCTCACCTGTATGGCGGGGGTCTGCGGAATCCGTATTCTCTGGGTGATTTTCGTGTTTCCCAGGTACAAATCCTTCGCCTCGTTGATGGTTGTGTATCCCATAAGCTGGATTCTTACGATTTCTGTGATTATGGGAATCTATTTCTACAACGTGAGGCGCACCAAGTTTTAGTATATTTCGGACAATGGGTTATTTAAAACTTACCTCGTTGTCTTTATTGTTAGCTCTTTCGGCTTGTGTTTACGAGCCGGAACAGTATACCGATTCAAAATTATCTACCGGAAAATCGACGGCTTCTGATATCGGGACCTTGTTCGAAGTGAATGGTGGAATGCAGATTTGTAATCCTTCCGTGTCCCAGGACCTGGAAAATTACCCGGCATCCATGCTCTGGCTGAACTTTGGGGGCGATCTGAATGTGAAAGCTCCCGATTCGGTGTACACGACTTCGATGGTGGAACAGCATGACCGTCTTTCGGTGTCCGATACGTCGGGAAAAGTGCTTTGGTACCTGATGCGTGATACGGCGGCAGGGGATTGCCAGTTCCAGGATCCGGAATGGAGTACCCACCCGAATTACATCGTTGCTCTCCGGGCCTATGACACCAAGGGTAGAAAGGCTTGCGAAGACCTGGACTACGGCCTGTTTGCCGTTCGCATGTCCGACAAGAAAAAGTTCTTCTTCTACGACAAGGATATCATCGAGTCCGCATCTCCGCATTTGTGGGTCGATCCCGAAGCCGTGCGCGATTCCTCGGCGGATGATTCCAAGGTGGAAGGTTTCTTTGGCACAAAACAGGTTCGCCTCGTTTATGTGAACCAGAAAAACCAGATTGTGTTTGTGGATTTTGCCAATGGTGGCCTCAAGAAGGCCAAAACTCTCAAAAAGCCGTCTGATGTAGATGGCTGGATGATGGATAGTCCGCTGATTTCCCCGGACGGAAATTTCGTGGTCTACAATGCTATCAATTCTCCGTCGGGTTGGAGATCCTTTATCCAGGAACTTTCCGATAAGTCGAAGCCCATTGAAATTGAGAAGACGGACGACATGGTTTCGCGGCCGGTACAGCCTCATTGGTTCCAATATAAAACGAGACTGTTCGTGATATGGACCGAGATTCCCAAAGAAGTGGAGTTCTTGGTCAAGGATGATTTGTCCTCATCTACTATACAGGATGGTAGCATTGGCCGTACGGTCATGCGCGAAGTTTCCCTTGCTTACGGAATGCCTTCTGACTTGGCTTTTGCCTGGGTGAGCTCGGCGAAGGAACTTGCCCCGATTCCGATGATTGGTGGCCGCTCGCCTGGTGGACGTTTCTTGGCTACAGGAACCAACAACGGTTATTTGCTTGAACTCCCGTGAGGTAATCGATGAAGAAGAATTTATTTAACGGGATCTTGTCTGGCGTGGCTTTGGCGGCTGCTGTAGGTGGCGCTTTTTATGTCGGTTTTAATTCTCCTGTGGAACTTGCGACTCCGTGGGAATCCATTGGCGGTTGTGGCGCCGGCGGTTCCGGTGGCGGTTCCGGCGATGGCATCAAGTGGATTGGCCAGGGTGTTTCTGGCGGCTATCTCGAAGCCGAAGCGTTTACCAAGTATACTGTCGGCCAGAATTTCTCGGGCGTTACGTTTACACCTCACCTGTCTATCAAGCCCACGTGGTCTACCAAGCTTGGCGTGTCCATTCCGTGGATGAGCCATAGCGGCGAAGTGCAGTACCGTAGCAACCAGTCTCCTGCAGACCGCACCACAGGTGGTGTGGGCGATGTGTCCTTCGATTTCAGCAAGACCATTGGTAGCGGGGGAGCTGCGTCCCTTTCTGCAAGCCTTACCATTCCGACTGGTCAGTACGATATCAAGCGCGGTTCCGATTCCGGTAAGGAAATTTTGCCGGGCAGTTTCCAGAAGGGCTCGGGCTTGTATTCACTCACTTTGGGTTGGGACTATAGCCGCGATACGGATAAAGGCATCTGGCTTTATGGCCTTAGCTACACCCACCCCTTTGCCATGCACCTGATTTCGGGCGAGAACGAATTCAACGATTCTTACTGGAAAGACTTGGATCACACGGGTGACCGCTTCGAGTACCGTTTCAAGCCTTATGGCGAAAACGATTTGGGTGCCTACACGCCGCCTTCCGTAGGTGGTTCCATTGCTTACGGTTATCGCGGCCGTCCGGGAATCGTGCAGAGCTTTGGCGTGAACTTCTCGGTGCCCCTGGGTGTTGCCTGGATCAATTCCGAAAAGGTGGGTACTTACGATCCCCGTCCGGACCCCGATCATCAGGCATGGTCTGTGGCCTTTGCTTACGGCATCGAATTTTCCGATGCGGACTTCCCCGTGTTTCTTGCGGTCTCCTTGCCGCTCCATGACAAGAGCAACGCTGCCGACCCCAAGAATGAATACGATGAATCTCCCATGCGCAAGTGGGACACTCCCGATTGGAGTGATTTTGGCCAGCAGTGGATTATCGCCGTTGGCGTCAAGGGTAGCTTCTTTTAGTTAGCTATGCTCGCGGGTGCGTCTTTTTGAAGGCGGCCCGTAGGCGTTCTGCATTTACGTGAGTATAAACCTGTGTGGTGGAGATGTTCGAGTGGCCGAGCATCTCTTTTACGCTCATGATTTCGGCGCCGTTTTCCAACAGGTGGGTGGCAAAGCTATGGCGCAGTACGTGGGGGCTGGCCTTGCCTTCCCAGCCGATTTCACGCAACAAGTGCTGGATGTCGTTCCTAAGCGTGCGTAGGCCGAAGGGCTTGCCGTCTTCGCTCAAGAATACATAGCCCGTGGTGGTGGGCAGGTGCCCTGCCTCTAGTTGCATTTGTTTGTAATTGGCGATGCGGGACACGAAACTTTCGGTCAGTGGAACGATTCGTTCCTTGTTGCCCTTGCCCGACACGCGTACCAAAAAATCCTTTTCGTTAATGCGGTCCCAGGTCAGGTTCTGGCATTCCGAAATACGCAAGCCTGAACCATAAATCAGTTCTAGCAAAATCCTTGCGCGAACTTGCTGAAGGGAGGGATTCTCGGGAAGTTCCGGAAATTTTTCTTCGGCCAGGTCCTTTTGCCCTAGTACATTCACAAGGCGTTTGGGGCGCTTGGGCATGGGCACGTTTTCTGCCGGGTTCTTTTCGGTAATCTTGCTCTTGACCAGATACTTGCCAAAACTTTTCAAGGCGGCCAGGTGTTCGCAAATGCTTGTGGGTGCCAGTTTCTGCTTCATCTTCAAGTCCCACACGAACGTCTTGACGCTCGATTCCGAGAATGCGTTTAGCGGAAATTCGGCTGCGCCTTCGCCGAGATGTTCCAGAAATTTTGTGAGCGACTTGCGGTAGGTGTCTACCGTGCGCGGCGAAAAACGGCGTCTGTCCGCGATATACTGTAAATAACCTGTGATGTGTTCCGAAAGATTCATTTAAAGCGTTTTTCTTCTGGTCTGCCTCCCAAAAATAATCTATTTAGCTGGTTTGCGCTTGTTTATTGGTGTAAAAAGTGTGTATGCACGATTTTATACACTTTTTATTCCATAAAAAAGAACCCGCATTGCTGCGGGTCGTTAGTCCATGGTTTAAGTATAGCTTTTGAATAGATTTTTGTCAACTAAGTAAAGACTTTGCAGATGGCGTCTTCGGCGTCGGTGTCTAGGATGTGCCCGTAAATATCGAGCGTCATCTTGATGTTTTCGTGACGCATAAGCTTTTGAACGACTTTGACGTTGACTCCGGCGCGGATTAAGTTAGAACCGAAGCTGTGGCGAAAACGGTGCGCATGTGCCGTTCCCTGGAACCCGTTGGGCAGAGCGATCTCTGAGTATTTGACAAGCGTTTTGTGGTTGACGTAAAGGTGGTCCCAAGTTTTGCCGTGTCGGTCGATTTCGCGCTGTAAACGCGGGCATATCGGAATCTTGGCGGGCTTATCGCCTTTACCAACGACAAAGATGTAGCCGTCGTGAATGTCTGTAGGTTTGATGCTCATGGCTTCGCTGCGGCGAAGTCCTGCGAACGCCATAAAAGACCATGCTAGGCGAACGTCTGGCGTCGGTGCGTGCGCTATGATTTGATCGATTTCTTCGATGGTCCAAAAGTGACGAATGGCCTTAATGCGCTTGCGCTTTGGAATCGCCTTTGCGATTGGGTTGCTCGGTATGATTTCCAGCACGTCTACAATGTACTGGAAAAGCATCGATACGACTGTTTTGTTGTTGTTGTAGGTCGTGGGCCCGACATCTTCGTTCCGTGCGAGGAATGTTTCTGCGATTTCTTTCTTGGTGAGCTCGGCAACAGGCTTGTCAAAAAGAGGTTCGATAGACTTGATGGAATTCAGGAACATTGAAATGCTACCTTCCTTGAGCCCCTTAGACCTCTGGAATTTTTCGTACTTTTCGACGGCTTCGCCGAGCGTCATTGCCGACGGCGAAATCCTGGAGTCAAAATCGCCATTGCGAATCTTTTGTTGCAGGATGATCTTTGCCTCGTTCTTTGCTGAGGTCCCGAGGCTGAAAAAGTGGGTGGTTCCCTTGTCTTTGTCGGGTACGCGGGCGTACCAGGTCAGGATTCCCTTGGACTTGTTCTTTTGGACTAACGTGATTGCCATGGGTTATTTCTTCTTTTTCGTTTTATTGCCGGTGAGCATTCGGCTTTTCAACCATCCGAACAGGGCTCCCTTTGAAAAAAGATATCCTGAAGGGTGGTCGAGTGCAATAAGTGTACCGTCGTTCACCGAATTCGAGATGGTGTTCTTGCCGACTTTGAGCATTTTCATTGCTCCGCTAATGGTATAGTAGAGCTCGTCAAGAATGATAATGAAATCCTTTTTGGGTTCAAGCTCTTCGCTCTTAATTTCTTTAGTTTCTTCCGATTCCATGATTCTCTCCTTACAAAAGTTTAAACATTGCGATTAACAGTAAAAACGTGATATCGAGTGCGGTCGCGCAAAAAACTGCAAGAGCTCTTTCGTACTTTTCGCGTGTCCAGGCAAAAGCTTGCGAGGTGCAGACAAAGACGATGACAAGAATGGTCGCCCAGTCGATATTGTACGTCATGTTTCGGTCTCCATTTCTTTCTGGATGAATTCCATGCAGCGGAAAACGACTGCTCCGACCTGCGCGAGTTCCTTGAGCGCTTGTTTTTTGTCGCCATGCTGGTATGCGTTGAAAGCTTCGGCGATTTCTTCAAACAAGATGCTGTCTGCCGTCGGTTCCATCTTAGCGTTGCGTGTTTTTGCGCATTCTTCTCTGGTTTGCCAAATCATTCCGGATTTGTCTTCTGTAAAATTGTCGCAGAACTTGGGATGCTTGGTGACGTCGTTGCGGAGTTCCTTTTCGATTTCGCCAAAGAACTTTTGCGTAATCAGGTATCCATCGATATAAGCCTTAAATTCTTCTTCGCTTTCGAAAATCATGTTGCCGACGGTAGGCATTTCTGCCAAGACTCGACCGTCATTCAGTTTCTGATAGGTGTATCCTTTGTGGTTGTTCATGGTTGCTCCTTTGCTAGTGGTTTGTTGCCTTTAAGCATTTCTGAAATTTCTTTTGGGGATGGGACTAAACTGGCTATAGTGTTGATTTCGTTGATTGCGACTTCGGTTGTTGCTGCAATATTTAAGGCTCCTCTGAAGTCGGCCATATCCATTTCGCAAATATCCATTTGCGTACCGCCGATGAAATTCACGGTGTAGCCGAGTTCTTTTTTGCGTGGAACGACGGCTGCAATGGCGTCGAGATTGATGTACCTTTTTCCAAGTTTGATAAAGTTCATTTTTCCCTCTTTTAGATTTATTCGGCTGGCGGGAGTTGAACCCGCATCAAGGGTATTCAAGTGCATCTATCCCTTCAAGCACTCAAGCTCTGGCCAATTGAGCTACAGCCGATGGTTTTTAGGTTTCGTCAAGCAGCGTCTTGATGCGCTTGGTGAGAACGTTTTTCTGTTCCTTCAGAGCGTCAATGCTCTTGTCGAGGAATTCGATATCGTCCTTGTCGTTGGATTCCAGGGCCTTTTCGAGTTCCTGTTTCTTGCGTTCGATCATATCGTAGGTACAATCGCGTTCTTTCGCGAGCTTTACGATTTTTTCAGACGGAGTCAGTTCGTGATTAGCGAGTTTGTCAATAAATGCGTTGAGAGACGGAAGGTCTTTCAAGTCGTTGTTTTTTTTTGCTTCGCTCATTTTGATTCCTTTGCCGTTAGGCGGTTTGTTTTTGGTTGATTAGGTTTTGGACTTTTTCGGCTTCGTTAATCCAAAGCTGCTGATTATAAGTTTCGTCGTTCCAGCCGCAACAGGCGTTGAATTCGTTGCAGATTTTCAAGAGGATTTTAAGTTCTTCAAGGTTCATCTGCTCCGGCGTTTTCATGCCGTCTTTACATTTCCATTTCTTAGGCGGGCGTTTCATTTTATCCTTGGTTGCATTTTTTTGTTAAACGGTTCTGTTTAAAATAATCCTTAGATAGCGTGTTTATTCCACCATTCTTTGTCAAGTTTGCCTCTTGCAGGAATATCCTTGAGCGGAACAACTTCAGCTTCTACCTCGGCGCAAATCCCATCTCCTGGATAATAATCAACAGAAACTTCTCCAAACGAGATTCTTTTTTGCAGCTTTGCTTCAACTTTGCCGCAAGCGCTATTAAATTTTAAGCGTGCTTTTATAAGTTTTGAGTCATTCATTCCTTGCCTTCGATGATTATGCATGTGTATTCAGATTCCTGGTCGATTGTTTCAAGTGCGGCTTTGTAGTCTGATGCGCGAGCTACGTCGTCCGTTTTGTAGACCAACTTTTCGCCGTCGGGCGTTTTCTTGTAGACTCCAATCATTCTTGATCTCCAATGGGTTCCAGGTTTTTATCTTTACGGTATCGTGTGAGCGTCGTAATCTTTCGGTTTGTGTAACACCAGCTTTGTGGCGGGCGGTTCAGGTTGAATTCTTGAATGCTGTAATTTTTAAAGAATTTTGTGGGACGGTCGATATGCCAAGCGCACACGTTGCAATTTTCGCCTTGGTATTTTTTCAATTCGTCAATGCTGGTTTGTCCGGCAAATAGTCGAGGATTGTCTTCTTTAATGCCTCTAGCGTCGAAAATGGTTACTCCGCCCCAATAGAAGAATCCTGTAATCGCTTTTACTGGAGTAGTTTCGTACAGGTAAACTTTTACATTGGGGTTGCCGTCTCGCAAAAGTTTCAAGTTCATTTTTCCAGGCAATGTCTTTCGCCACTCGATCGTCTTCTTGCCTTCATAAATCAACTTGGCCCACTTTGGCTTGATTGACAAAACGATATTCATCTTGCAGACTCCTAATCCATTTTTGGGATTCTTAGTTTTGTGCCGCATTTGGGGCATTTGATAATGAGTTCTTTAAGGCGCTTGTTTTCGGCTTCCAGGGAATCGATTTTCTCTTGCATGACCTTGATCTGGCTCTTTTCGGCGATGGTCTTGAACTGTTCTTCCATGGAAGGTTTGTTGCCGAAGATCGGGCTTTGGGAACCAAATAGGCCGTTAAAATTGAACGGGTTTCGTTGCGACATAATTCCTCTTAGATTTGTTGATGTGGCGGACAATCCGCTTCATCTTGCTGTTGAAAAGTTGTTTGTCGCGTTGATAGAGTTCCGCAATCCTGATGCATTCCTTTTGGCAGATGTCAAGTTTTTTTTGCAGGGCCTGGTATTCTGCCATTGGGACTGTGGCGTAAAGCGGAGCCGGCTTGCAGTTTGGTAAAAGGTGGTGCTTATCGATGGGCATTGGTGTCCTTAAATCGTGGAAAGTTACCGTGGTCGCATGCGAAGCAGATTGTGCGCTTGCCGTCGTACTTGCAGTATTTTTTTAGGCCGCATTTTACGCAAGTGGCGTATTCGTTGTACTCAGGGTGAAATGCTGTCATTTGCGAATTCCTCCATTTGTCCGTGTCTAACCTTGTAGCGATAAGTGCTGTATTTAATTCCGTGCTCTTTCTCGAATTTTTGGAGCCACTTACTCTGGTATTCTTTATACTTGCCTGGATGCAGCTTGTGTGCGTTGCTGTGGTACCTGTGTTCGCGCTCAAGGATTTCTGCGTATTTTGCGGGGTCGTTGGCCTTGATCCAGGCGCGGTGTTCTTTCTGGTGCTTCGCGTTGTATCCGGGATGGTCCTTGCGCCATTTTGCAGTCCTTTCAATTTCGCGCTCGCGGTTGGCATCGTACCAGGCTTTACGAGACTTGCGCTTGATTTCCTTCTTGCCCGGCTTTGCTATCCACCGTGCGGAGCGGCGGCGTTGCGATTCGCGGCCTTTTTCGCTGTGGTCATAGCGGTAATGGCGTTCTTTCTGCTTTTCCTTGTCGCGGGCTTTTTTGCGTTGGAGCGGGTCTTTGCTGTCAAGAGACGGTTCTACGACGGACTTTGGCATCTGACGCTCGACGGCGTCTTCAAAGAGCGATTCCATCTTTGCGCGAAGCAATTCGTTGAAGGTCTTTTTTTTCGGTCTACCTCTTTTAGCCATGTTGTTCTCCGTTAAAAGTTTGCCCTCCGGCGGCGGTCTTTGTGTATGTTTACGTTTTTAGAAGAAGTTTGAATTTATGAGTTGTGTTTCAGTTGATGCTCGCCATCGGGCTAAAGGGGGTTGCCCGCGCACGGTTGGTTTATAGGGGAGTATTTACCGTTGTGTTGTGGTAAAATGCCGTGCGCGAGCTTTTTTAGTAATAGTAATTGTCGTTTGTTCTGTAGTCTTCACAGTCGATGATGATTGGCGTTTTGTACATCACCAGTCTTGCGATAGTCATCAAAACGTGATTGTCTGCTAATCCATGGAAAATAGGTAGTTCGATTTCAACATCGGGAGTGTCGTGAATTTTGACTCTTGCCTTTTCGCTGTTGTATCTGGAATAGGGCATGCTTAAAACAATGTATCTGTCTGTATTGATTTTTTTCCCATTTTCGTATTTATTGTCGTTATGAAGAGTGACTTTGAAATTTTTCTCTTCGTCTTCTTTGTGAATTGTGATTTCTAAATCTCTCCATCCGTAAGAAGGATCAGGTTCGCCGACTTCGGCTTCGATGTATTCGCCGTTTTTAGTATCGATTTCACGTTCCATTTCTTCGAGTACGCTGGAAAGTTTGATTGTTCCGTCGTTTTCAAGATTTAATCTTGTGATACTTTTTCTGATGGCGGCAACACAATTTTTGATAGCCGTCGTGCTTTCGAATTTCTCGATTTCGCTAATGAGAGATTTTTGAATTTCTTCGACTAGGTTTGGGAGGTCGAAATTAACGCTTGGGGTGTTCTTTTCCAGGTATTCATGTACGGCTTTTCTAAAAGGAGACCCGCATCCATTGTAAAAATTATCGATTTCTTGACGAGCTGCTTTCATTGCGGCTTGGTTCGCGCATTCTTGCAATTCCGCCATGTCGAGAACAGGTGCTGTAATTTCGTTAGGCATTTTCATCTCCTTCGTGTTCTTCGATGTGGGTTTCGGTTACTTCCAATCCGCTTTCGTGTTCTTCTGGATCCTTTTCCGGAGCGAAGCGGATTGCGTTGTAGTAATCGGTGTCAGTCGGCATTTCTTCGAGGTTTTCTTCCGGAATGTGCAGCGGAACGAGGCCGACGATCAGGCGGCTGTAAAATGCGAGGTGAAGGCCGGGACGTCCCTTCTTGTCCTTCTTGCCGTAAAGGCGGATTGCAACAGAGTTGCTTGTGTTTTGCTCCATTGCAGTGACTACCTTGTCGATGGCGTTGAGCCCGCTGGGGATAAATACGGCCCCGGTTTCGGATACGTGTTGCAAACCTTCGGCCTTCGGCAAAATATTTTCTACGTTCGGATAATCAAAAGTCTGATTCGGATCCAACGTGTCGAGCATTCCCTGGCCACAATTTTTGATGAAGAATTCCTTTTTCTTTGCTGAAATTAAGGCAAAACCGTTAGCGTATTCAATCGCCTGCATGTCGGCGTAGAATGCAAGTTCTTCGATTTCCTTATGTTCCATGTGGCCGCTCAGGTCGAGAATTGCGAGCCGGTGGCCATCACTAGCGTAAGCCAGTTGAGTCTTGAAGCTTACAAAAATTGCGGTGAGCGCGGCACGGTTGTCCTTGACCTTGGCGGTGCACTGCTTGTTCATTGCCTTCAAGGTGTTAGCAAGAATTTCGAATTCAGTCTTTTCTTTTGCCATGGGATTATTCCTCCTCGTTTTCGAGATTGTCCTCGTCAGGTTCTTCCGCATCGTCTTCGGGAATGGCGGCTGCGGCGTTGCGTTCGAATTCTTCGCGGCTATCCATTTCCAGGAATTCGCGGACGTCGTCATCGACGCCTTTGTACCAGTTCACGATGTGGTCGGCGACTTCGTCAAGGAAATTGTCGGCGGCATCGTGTTGGTGTTTCAGGTAGGTTTCCGTGTCGCCGTTCTCGTCTCCATACACGCGGCCCAACGCTTCCAGGATGAATGCCTTGGCGGTGTTGCTGATGTTGCCGAATACGCCCTTGAGCTTGTCTGCGACAATTCGCTTTTCTTCTTCGCTGGCTTCCTTGCGGACCTTTTCGCGACGGCGGTAGTCCATGTGGTTCATCTGCCAATCCCAGGAGTCCGGGTCTTCGTTGCGGTCGTCGTCGGCGCAATCGTCTTCTTTATCGTAACCTTCCTTGCGGAAAACGAATCCGTATTCGGCGGTTTTCTCTTCGATCCAGAACATAGGCTTCTTGCCTTCGGCGATGCAGTCCTTGTAGAACTTTGCGTCGTCTTCGTCGTTGGAATTTTCGCAGACATAGCCGTTCCATTCGTACATTGCGTCCGTCTGTTCGTCTTCCGGGACTTCGGCCATCCCTTCCTTGATAAACTTCTTGCGGAGCGATTCAACGTGCTTGGCGACCTGCTTGTTGAAGCATTCGCGGTCAAGGCAGTAGCAACAGGTGACATCGCCGAACAGGTCCGTCTGGGCGTCGCTGCGGTTCTGACAGTGTCTGCAAATCTTCTTTGCGTCGAACGGGGCGCGTTCCAGGAGCGGCTTTTCGTTCATTATGGCGTTTTTGAGATCCTCGGGGCTTTTCCAGATAGCCATGCCGAGCCACTTTTCAACGTCTTCGGACGGACACATGGTAAGGATTTCCGCGTGACCCAAATTGATTTTTCCGGCTGCCAGGTATTCCATCGCCTTTCCACCGAGTTCGGCAATGCGGCGGCGACCTTCTGCCCAGCGGGCGGTCTTGCCGAACATCGCTGCAATTTCCGTGCGGCTCTTGCCCTGGGCAAAGAGCTTCTGTACGGCGTTTGCTTCGTCGACGGCGGTCATGTTTTCGCGCACGATGTTCTCGGCTGTAGCGAGTTCGTAGGCCTTCTCATCATCGGCCTCGATCACGATGCAGGGAATGGCGGCAAGCCCGAGTTCCTTGCAAGCCTTGAAGCGGCGGGAACCTGCAATCACCTTCCAGTGTTTGTTCGGCTGGTTGCCGCGCACGACGATGGGCTGCAGGAGTCCATTCGCCTTGATGGAAGCCTTGAGGTCTTCGACGTTCTCGATGCGGGTGCGCGGGTTGTCGTCGTTCTCGTCGATACTTGCGACATTGATGATGCGCAAGTTTTCGTTGGATTTTTCCTTTTTCATTTCGATGCCTTTTTCATTGTGGTTGTTTTCAATTCTTTCGATCAGGGCTTCGACTTCGTCGATTTCGCGCTTGCCCGGGAACGGAATACCGTGTCGGTTGCAAAACACCCTGCATGCCCTGATGCTTCGGCCTTGCGGGCATACCCCGCAGCGCATG
>JAFXLS010000032.1 GCA_017530965.1 Fibrobacter sp. | reverse complement strand
GCTGTCTGCAGCAGCTGCCGTATTCGCTGAAAATACAGCTGTCCCTGTTCGACCAGAGGATATTGAAAGCACGGTCGGTGAATATGACAGTGTCTTTTGAATAAGAAAATAATTTTTTAAGCGTAGGCATCGCCCAGAATGTCGTCGCCGCCCGCCTTGTTGTTGCTGAAATTGAATTCCGGGCGTTCAAAGATAGACACAAGGCCGGTCAGGGTATCGACCATGTCCTTGCCGTTACCGAACTTGGAATTGTCGAAAAACTTTGCGTTGTCGATGACGCCTGTTAGGTTGTTGGCTTCGGCGAGTTTCGCGATGGCCTTGTCCATCTTTTCGCCAATGTCCTTGTTGTTTTTGAGCGCGACGAGGTCGTCAAAACTACCACCTGCCGGGACATTGATATCGGCATACTTCTGCCCCTTGAACTTGTCGGTCACGTACTTCACAAAAAGGAGCGTCAGAATGTAGTCCTTGTACTGGCTTGCGTCCATGCCGCCGCGCAGTTTGTCACAAGATTCCCAGAGAGAAGAGTAGAGTTCGTTCTTCTTGATAGCCATATAAAAACGCTAGGTAGAGAGGGGGTTAGTTTGTTTCGTAAATATATATAAATGGAGGTGAGAGTTGCGATATTTTTGATGCGTCCGGGGTTTTAGGGGGCGGAGCCCACTAGGCGAGGGGGTAGCGAAAGACTTGCCCTAGATCCTTCGACTTCGCCTGGATTCTATCGCTTCGCTCCAGAATGACAGGCTTCGCTCAGGATGACATGGGGCAAGGCTGAAGCTAGGGGGAGACTTCCCCCTTCAAAAAATCGTGCGGGCCTATTGACAAACAAGATTTTTGAATTTATATTCAGTGCACAAGTGTACAGTCTTTGGTATTTTTGACGCTTGTATGCCAGAGGAGTTGACGATGAAGAAAGATGTTAAGGCCAGTGCGGCCGGGGCCGTCGCGCCGAAAAAGCCCGAATTTTCCCTGATAGACGAGGATTTGCTCATGTCACGGATATACACCATCCGCGGGGTCAAGGTCATGCTCGATGCCGATTTGGCGGAGATTTACGGGTATTCGCGCTCTGTTCGAGAGGCTGTTGCGAGAGGGGGGATGACAACCGCGATTTCAATTTTCATTTATTAAAACCTTCGTGAGTGTTTGCAATACTCTTCGTATTCTTCGCCGAAGTCGCGGCGGAGGCGTTTTTCTTCGCTTAGCACCTGCACCATCATGATGGCAAAGAAGGCGACAAACACGACGCACGATTGCCAAGTCCACAGCCACACGGCGGCACCCACGAGATAAACGAGAGTCCCGGTCAGCATCGGATTACGGTTAATCTTATACGGACCTTCAATCATCAGATGCTGCGTACGCGGGGCCACTTCGTGGCCGAAAGCATCCATCGGGTTTCCTTTGCCACGATTGCGCATGTAGACGATTGTCCAAATGCTCAGCACAAGGCCAACAAACATCACGACAGGAGCCACAATGCAACGCCCCGTATCAATCGGCCAAAGAGCGGGCATACCAGACGCAAGCCACATAATTGTCGGGATCAAGGCGACGAAAAGAACTCCGCCCAGCAAGTACCCAAAGAAATCTCTTACACGTTTCATATTCATCCTCCTTTCTGATATAACATAATTTAAAAAACGCCGATGAATACAGGCTCATTTCTATCGGAACAATCCGTACTTTCATCGGGAATCATGTATATTTAAGGCGATGGTGACAAAATCAGAAACATCCGCTTTACGGGCGGATGCAACGGCAACCTGAAAGCGATTGCCAAACTCTGCGAAGGCATGAGCGCCGAGGATATCGCGGCAAAGCTTCTGGGAAACACCTGCAACGGGAAGCCGACTTCGTGCGCCGACCAGCTCGCCCGCGCGGTACTCGGGAAAGAAGCGTAATATCAATCTTCTTTTTATCGACCATTTTCCAACAACCGGTTTTGTTTCAACCGGCTTGTTTTAGAATACCCAATTTCTGTATTTTTGTTTTGAAAAGTCAATCCTATTGCACACCACCCCAAATTTATCTATATTGGATTTTAGATTTCGACAATCCTCGTGACAGTCGGCATAGACCTCTGGTCCGTACGTGCATCCGCGACGAGGCGCATTAACCTTCTTGTTGATGTTGTTGGATAGCTGGCAGGAAAATACCCTGCTCGAGTGTACGACGAAAGTCGTGCCAAGTAACGCCGGGGAAAGCCCCCGCCAACAGCACTGCAAGAGCATCCCTACCAAAATTACAAGCAGCTAAAAAGTGCAACTGTCCGTTACACTTTTGGCATAAGTTCGCATATCGCGTATGGACATTTTCCTTGACATCCAGGGATAATGTTTAAAAGGGAATGATTTATGAGCAAATCTATCACCATCATTGACAAGGACTATAAAAAATGGATTGCGAAACTTTCTAGCCGCTATCGCAAGAGCCAAATCAAGGCGGCAATCAAAGTCAACACGGAATTGCTGAAGTTCTACTGGGAACTGGGGCGGGATATCGAAGAAATGCATATTGAAAAACGATGGGGTGAAAACGTCATAAAATCACTGTCAATTGATCTACAACGAGCAAACCCTGATGCCCATTGTTTTTCAAGAACAAATCTTTACTATGTGAAAAAATTCTACCTGCTCTACTTCAGTTCATTTGAAAAAGTCCAACAAGTTGTTGGACAAATACAAAAAGGGGCAAAATCAGTAAATCTTCAACAAGTTGTTGAAAAATCTGAAGAAACTGCAAACCAGCTTCTTTCCAGTCTATTTTCAATACCTTGGGGTCATCACACCCTTCTTATTGACAAGTGTTCCAACAACCCCGACAAAGCCCTTTTCTTCGTCCAACAGACTATAGAACATGGTTGGAGCCGTTCAACACTCCTGAATATGCTTTCGACCGACCTTTACGAAAGACATGGGAAAGCATTGACCAATTTTCAGAGAACCCTCCCCTCCGAAACAAGCGATTTAGCGCAAGAACTGACAAAAGATCCCTATAATTTCGCATTTACGGGCATCACGGGACGACATAACGAAAAACTGCTGAAAGACAAACTGCTAGACAATATCACGAAATTTCTCGTTGAATTGGGGACGGGTTTTGCATATGTCGGCAGGGAATACAGCTTGCAAGTAGGTAACCGCGAACAATTTTTGGACCTACTATTTTACAACCTAAATCTTTCGTGCTATGTCGTGGTGGAAGTTAAAATCGGCAAATTTGAATTCGCAGACATTGGGCAGCTTGGCGGGTATATGGTCGCTTGCAATCACATTTTGAAAAAAGAGGGACGAGACAATCCGACCATCGGCCTCCTCATTTGTAAGGAAAAGGACCGTGTGCAAGCTCAATACGCGCTTGAGTCAAGCACACAGCCAATCAGCATTTCGGAGTACGAATTAGAACAGTTCTATCCTGAAAAAATTGAAGGAACTATCCCGACCATCGAAGAACTCGAAATGAACCTGATGAATAACATTAAGGAGGATAGATAATTTATGTCAATCTTATCCGTTACCGTTTCTTGAATACTACAATTTCGGCATCGGCACCATTCTTGCCGTATTCGCTCACGAGAATGTAGTGTTCGTCGCAAGCGATTCCGTAGCAGCGGCCTTCGGCACCATCCTTTTCGACTTGATTGCCCCAGTAGCTTGCGTTATCGTCCAAGAGCTTGATACTGTTACCGTTGATTTTGTATTCCTGATTGATGAACGAGCCTTGCAAAACGAAGAGATTGTCGATGGTCGGCATACCCTTGATGTTCAGCGCGTTGACTTCTTCAATCAGCTTTTGCTTGATAGGAGAATTTGCGTGCGGGAGCTCGGCGTCGCTTGATTTCCAGCGTTTGAGTGTCGGGAAATACTTGCGAAGTTCCACCTTGTACTCTTCACGGGTAAAGTTCTTGCCTGTATTCTTGTTGAATTCATCGACAAACTGCGAGCAGAATTCAACCATCTGTTCCATCGTAAAGTCGCCGGTGAAAGCACCGTCTTTGTAGCAGTAGATGCAGTATTCTTCGTTCTTGCTGCCGTCGGCATTTGTGCCGAGGATTTCTGGTGTGAGCGGCATTCCGCAGCTCTGACAAAATTTCATTTCCATAGGTTCTCCTTTTTTTAGTTGTATATGCACAAATGTACACTATTTAAAAGGCTCTGTCAAGTCATTTTATACGCCAACCCTGGGTTAGCAAAACTTTCCCAATCCGTCAGCCCATCGAAACCTGCAAATTCACCTCGGAAATGCTGTTTTTAGGCTATTTTGGCCATTTTGACCGCCGCAGCATAACCACAGCCAGTTCGCAAACATACAGCCAAGCTTGACAGAGCCCGCCAAGAAACCGCAGCCAATTTACAGCCAATAAAGATTTTTAACGCAGCAATACGGAAAGGCTTGACAGAGCCATTTAAAAGGCTCTGTCAAGCCAAATTGTACTGAAAAATCGGCTAGCAAACGTTTTTAGGCAGTTTCTTGACTGCGCTTAATCTTTTTTATTGCTAGGTCAATAATTTTTTACCCATTTTCTTACTTTTTTCATATATTAATCATATGGACGGAAGTCTCTGCTATTCCGTAGAGACTGCTTTTATCGTCTCAAGAGGTCCATTATGATTAAAATAAAGTTCTTCTTAACGTGCGTTGTATCAGCATTTACCTTGCTAGCCTGCTCCGACGATTCCAATAGCTCCGGCAGCGAAAACACCCCAAAAACAGGTGCCCGAATTAAAGTTTTCGAAACGAGCGACATCCATGGCTACATCATCGATGCGACAGGAGGAAAAGAAGAAACCTTTCAGTACAGGCTTGCCTATCTGGCAAAAATTTTCGATGATGCAAGGGCTTCCAGTGAATACGACGATGTTCTTCTCCTTGATGGAGGCGATATCTACCAAGGGGCTCCGGTATCCAACTTAACAAAGGGCGCCGTGATGCGTGCGGCGATGGACGTAATGGATTACGATGCTGTTTCGCTTGGCAACCATGAGTTCGATTGGGGTGTTCAAGAATACGCAACGGACAAGGACGGAACGCTCCCCGCTTACGAAATCGGCGATTTTTCGGGAGACCCCGAAATTCCGGTGTTGGCAGCAAATCTCTATTATTCCGATACGCACAAGAGGGTCGGCTTTACCAAGGATTACGTTGTTGTTGAAAAGGCCGGCTATCGCATCGCGTTGATTGGGTACATTCCCGACTATACGGACGATATTATGCGCAAGATGGTTGAACCTTACGAAATCAAGGCCGACCTGGACGCCTTTTCGAAACGCGTCAGGGAAATCAAGGAGGCAGAAAAACCCGACGTGACGATTGTCGTTGCCCATGAGCGACCAACCGACGTAGCGAATGGACTCTCGCCGAAGGATGTGGATTTCGTTACCGGAGGTCATCGTCATGACGGCATCTACGGTGTTGCGGATAACGGTATTCCCTACATCCAGTGCAACTACTACGCTCAGGGGTACGCAACTGCGACCATCATAATCGATAGTGAAGGCAAAGTGACAGTAGAAGACCTGATGTACACCCCAATTACCGAAAATACAAAATCTCTCTACGACACTCCGGAAAATGCCGGGAATTTCAATAAGCAGGTGTTGAAACTCTCCCATGCGGCATGGGATGCCATTAGTGACGAGATGGAAGAGTATCTGGGGTACATCGACGCCTCTTTTGGGAAAAAGGATACTGTTGGCGGGCATACGGCGTCAGGCGGAAACTTCATAACCGGCATGATGCTCGAATACTTCAGGGAAATAAAAGATGAGGACGTTACGGCGGCATTCTTCAACATGAAGGGCGTTCGTGCTGACTTCAAGGTTCCCGAAGGCGGAAAACTCAATATGACAGTTGGTGATATTTATGCGGTCGCACCCTTCAACAATACTTGGTTGTTGTATGACCTTACTGGCGAAGAACTCGCCCAACAGATAGTCAACGGATGGAAATCGTCCGATATGGGAGACCAAGTGACGGGCCTGACGTTTGAATACCGAGATATCGGGACAAAAGACAAACCAGATATTGAAGTTGTAAGCATCACGCTGGATGATGGAACGGTGGTTGATATTCACGGCAAGAAACCTATCTATAGGGTGATCGTTTCGAACTACAATGCGACCATAGAAAATAGCGTGTTCATTGATAAGACGCCGATTTACCCCGAGGCGGGAGCCCCGATTGACAACCAGGCGATTATTGAACTGTTACGTGATAGGCGTGACCGCGGCAAAGAACATATCCCCGTGGATAGAACTCCCCGTGGTAGTGAAGTAACCGAAAACATGAAGGAGGCTGCCTAACTTCGCCAATTAACCTTACTAAAGGCCGTAAACGCGGTCTTCAAATTTGAAATTTTTCCTCGGCCGCCTTCAAAGCACAAACCAGCCTGACAATCCCCGCAACAAAAGGTATCTTTGGCTCCATTACTTAAAGCCTCAACAATAGACAGGATTTATCGTCCACAATTACATCAACTAAAGATACATCCATGCACCATCTTAAACCTCTCTATATTCTTCTATTGGGAAGCATTCTGCTTATCGCCTGTGGTGACGACATCACAAAAAACTATACAAACAACTCTATTTCTTTTTTAAACGAGGACGACGAGTTACCCACCTGTGAAGAGGATACAAAAGGGACGATATATTACAAAATAGATTCCTCTTCATTCATTTACTGCTCCGGTGAATCGTGGATATCTCTAAAAGAATCAATCGAAATATATTCTGATCCGAGTAACAGTGGCTGTGATGCAAAACCTATTGCTAATGGTTATAAGATTATCTGCAGAGGGGATTCTGTGGGCGTTGTATTGAATGGAGCCGACGGAAAAAATGGTTTAGACGGTTTGAATGGCTCTAACGGGGAAAATGGCCTAAATGGACAAAACGGGTATTCTTGTTCAGCAGAGAAAAAAGATTCCAACACAGTAACCATCTCTTGCCAAACTGCAGATGGGGTTGTGAGTTATGATGTAAAAAATGGTGCTGACGGAAAGAACGGTACCAACGGTAAGGATGGTAAAAATGGAACTGATGGTACAAACGGAATTAATGGAACGAACGGAAACGATGGCAAGGACGGAACAAGTTGCAACGCGGTTGCCATTACTGGTGGATATAAGATTGTTTGCGGAAAAGACTCCGTGGGCGTCGTTTTGAACGGAAATGACGGTAAGAACGGCACCAACGGTACGAACGGAAACGATGGCAAGGACGGAACAAGTTGCAATGCGGTTGCCATTACTGGTGGATATAAGATTGTTTGCGGAAAAGACTCCGTGGGTGTCGTTTTGAATGGAAATGACGGTAAGAACGGCATCAACGGTACGAACGGAAACGATGGCAAGGACGGAACAAGTTGCAACGCGGTTGCCATTACTGGTGGATATAAGATTGTTTGCGGAAAAGACTCCGT
>JAFXLS010000031.1 GCA_017530965.1 Fibrobacter sp. | reverse complement strand
GTACGACCTGGTGCGCTTCGTTCACGACAACAAGAAACTTCCCGTGGTGAACTTCGCTGCCGGTGGTGTTGCCACCCCCGCCGATGCCGCCCTCATGATGCAACTCGGTGCCGAAGGTGTTTTCGTAGGTTCCGGAATCTTCAAGTCAGGGAACCCCGCCAAGCGTGCCGCCGCCATTGTGCAGGCCGTGACGAATTACACCGACGCAAAACTTATCGCCAAGCTCTCCGAAGATTTGGGTGAGGCCATGGTCGGTATCAACGAACAAGAAATCGCGCTGCTGATGGCCGAAAGGGGGAAGTAATGGGAATTAACAAACCGCAAATAGGTGTTCTCGCGGTGCAGGGGGCGTTCATCGAACATGAACGCATCCTCAAATCGCTCGGCGCCGAAGTTTTTGAAATCAGGCAGTTACGAGATCTTGACCACCACTTAGACGGTCTCGTGCTCCCCGGCGGTGAAAGCACCGTGCAAGGGAAGCTCCTGCGCGACTTGGGACTTTTCGAACCTCTGCGTAAAAAGATTGCTGAAGGTTTGCCGGTGCTTGCAACATGTGCCGGCGCAATTCTCCTTGCTGAAAAAATCGCAGGCGAGAGTCGCACACACTTTGCCACGCTCCCGGCCATCATCCGCAGGAATGCCTACGGAAGGCAACTCGGCAGCTTTTTCACCGAAAACGAAGTTACGCACGTTGGAAAAGTGCCGCAGACATTCATTCGTGCGCCCTTCTTTGAATCAGTCGGCAACGAAGTCGAAGTCCTTTCGCGCACGGCAAGTTCGAACACTACAGACGCTCCCGAGCGGATTGTTGCCGTTCGTTACAGAAACCAGATTGCGCTTTCGTTCCATCCGGAACTCAATAGCGACACGAGTATTCACCAGTATTTTTTAAAGCTAGTGGGATGATTCGCTTTCCACTTGCCAGGTAAAGCCTGCCGCCTCGATGGTGCGGAAGGTCTCTTCGAGGCTCTGGCCGCCTTCGGTGAGGTAGCCTGACGCAAAAATAGAGTCGGCTACCTTGAAGAGCGTCTTCTCGTGACCTTTGAAATACACCTCGCGGCCGGCGGCGCAGCGAATATCCGATTTCGGGAGCATCAAGCGCACAAGGCAAAGCACCTTGATGCAGTATTCGGGCGTGAGAACTGAAATGTCGCGCTCCGCAAGGCGCGTGCCTTCTACCGGCAACAAGAAGTTGATCGGCACCGAATCGGGATTGATTTCCAGCAATTCAAAAAGCATGTCCACCACGTCTTCGGGCGTTTCGCCCATGCCGATGATGCCGCCGGAGCAAATCTCAAAACCGAGACCCTTGAGCATTTTCAGGTTGTCGATTCTTTCCTGGTAAGTGTGCGTGGTGCAGATGTTCGGATAAAAACGGCGGCTGCTGTTCAGGTTGTGATTGATGCGGTTGAGGCCGGCTTCTTTAAGAATCAGCGCCTGCTTTTCGGTAAGGAATCCGATGGAACAACAGATTTGCGTGTCGTTCTTTTTCATCTTGCGGATGCGTTCGGCAAGTTTTTCGATGTCGTCGTCCGCAAAACGGATGCCGCTGAGCCCGATGCAGTGCCTCGCTAAATGCATTTCGTCAACGAGGTCGTTGTCGCCATAGAGTTTCTTATCTTCTACATAGCGGTATTTTTCAATCGGCGCTTCGGAATCCCGCGACTGGGCGCAATAGGCGCAGTTCTGCGTGCAGTTTCCGCTGCGGACATTGGTGAGCAACTGGATGCTGACGCGGTTTCCCTTGTACTTGGTGCGCAACTGATATGCCTGTTCAATCAAGTTCGGTAACGAATCTGCGTTCGCATTCAAAATATCAAGAGCGGTGTATCGATTCATAGTAGAAATCTATCCTATAGAAAATTATTATAAGCCAAAGCGTTGTTTTTCAAGTCGCCGTTTGCTACTTTCCTACTGAAAATATAGGAAAAAAAACAAACCAAGGAGCGCATAATGTCTTCCACCCATTATATGGATTTGTTGATGCAGAACTCGCCGTGGAACCTGATTCTGTTCATGGCGATTCCTGTCGTCTTGGCAGAAACCATCGCGATTACGGAACTGCTGATTCCGCTCCTCTCGCAAAGGGCCGAGTTGACAAAAAAGGTGAACCGCATGTGCGGCGTTCTCGCAGGCATTGCATTTATCGGCATCATCCTTTACCTCGTCCCTGCTGTAGTCCTGCCGCTTGCGTCCAATGGGGAATTCAGGACATGGGTCGATGGGGTCGCCATCTTCTCGTACCTGCTGGCAGGCATCCCGATGATTCTGCTGGCGCTGCTCAACTTGAAGTTGCTCTTTAAGCGTTCGGAGCCGAAGAAAAAACACATCATCCGCATTTCTTTGCAGGCCGCATTCTTGGTCCTTTCTCACATCGCCATGATTTTTGGTATGGTGGATCCGTCCATAGCAGGCTACCAGCCGGAAAAGCAATCCGTCGAGATGAATCATTCTCACCATCATTCACACGGCGATGTCCAGCAGGATTTTTTGCAGCAAGACCATTCTGCACATGACCATTCGCATCATCACTGATGCGTAAAGATCATGCTTGCAAAAACGCTGCAATTCCTTGTTTAAGCCGGTTGAGCCCTTCTAGGCACACACTTTTAGGGCATGCAACATTCATCCGCAAGAAATGTTCTCCACCGGTACCGTACGCGTCGCCGCCTATAACGAAAAGCCCCGTCTTGCGCCTTAAATAGGCGGCAGCATTTCGCCCTGTTTCAGGCAATGCAGAAATATCAAGCCACACAAGGTAAGTCGCGTCTCCCTTGACGGCCTTGATTTCCGGGAGTTCCTTCGCCAAAAAGTCTTCAACCAGCTTTCGGTTTTCCCAGAGGTATTCGCGCAGGCTTTCAAGCCATTCTCCGCCACGGTTAAAGGCTGCCTCGGCGGCCACCGTCGCAAAGGAATTGGGCGCGGCGATTTTATCCGTATAGAGCGCATGCCTCACTTTTCGTCGTAGAACAGGATTTGCCACATACACCGCCGAAGTATGGAGACCCGCCAAGTTGAAAGTCTTAGTCGGTGCGATACAGGTGACGCTTACCTTGCGGCAAGTTTCGGAAGCCGCCGCAAACGGCACATAACTTTTCCCAGGCTCCGTAATGTCGCAATGGATTTCATCAGAAATGACGGTGACATTGTACTTCTTGGCAAGTTCGCCGATTTTTGCCAAATCTTCTGCACTCCAAATTTTTCCAATCGGGTTGTGGGGATTGCAGAGAATCATCACTGTTGTCTGCGGATTCGATAGCTTTTGTTCCAGATCCGTAAAATCGATGGCGTAAGCCCCGTTCTTATACAAAAGTTTATTTTCGACAACGTTACAATCG
>JAFXLS010000030.1 GCA_017530965.1 Fibrobacter sp. | reverse complement strand
TGGCTTGCAGACTGTGCCTGCGGCTTAGTCACGTCAACACCCGTTTCACGCGTAAACGAAGACGTCACCACAAAGAAAATGAGCAAGATGAACACGATATCCATCAGCGGGCCCATTTCGATGCCCATGTCTTTCTGCTTTCTTCTCGGCAAATTGAATTCCATAACTAGCCTTCAGCCTTTTCCACAAAATAGTTTTCAATCACAGTCGCGCCGAGTTCCATCTTCTGGCGCAAAATTTCAACACGTTCATCCAAGCGCTGTTTCAAAAGCGTGAGCGGGAATGCCACAAGCAAGCCACTCTGCGTCGAGATCAACGCTTCGGAAATGCCATCGGCCATGAGCACCGGGTTCTGGTTTCCGTAAAGCGTAATCACTTCAAAGGTCGAGACCATGCCCGTCACGGTTCCAAGCAAGCCTAGGAGCGGTGCGGCCGAGGCCATCACAGACACAATGTGGTTTCCTTGCTCCATGTAGCGCACCGTCTTGGCCAAGCGCACTTGCATGTAGTCGCGGAATCCTTCAGGATTGTTCTGCGCCACATTAATCGCTTCGCTCAGTTCGCGGCCCAAAAGTCCGCCACGCTTGCGGAGCCTGCGCAACGCCTTTTCGACGCTCGGGGGTTCAGCATTCTTCTCGTATTCTTCGTTACCGCCGTTCAAGTCAAGACGCATACGCTTGATGACTCTGTGAATGTCGGCGCGGAAGAAATCGCTCCCGATGCGGAACCAGCTCGAAAACAGGAAGTAGAATCCGATAACGCCTGCCAAGAGGATCGGGAGCATAACCACGCCGCCCGCCTGGTAAGTGTTCTGCAAAGACTCCAGGAATATGTAATGGGTGTTAGACATGCCCGCTTACGCTTCCTTCCCGAAAATTCTGTTCAACAGCGAGGTACTCTGCACATACATTTCGCTCGTGACCTTTTCAATCTTTTCGCTCAAAAGGCCGTGCAAAATCATCACCGGAATGGCAATCACAAGGCCCGTTTCCGTCGTCACCAAGGCTTCGGAAATACCGCCAGCCAAAACGCGTGCATCGTTCGTGCCGACTTCAGTAATCACGGTAAAGAGCGTAATGATACCGGTCACCGTACCGAGCAAGCCAAGCAGCGGAGCAATCGTTCCCATGGCCGCCAAGAGGCCCATGCGGCGTTCCAATTTCGGCTGTTCGCGGAGCATCGCTTCTTGCAGCGAGCGTTCAGCATCTTCGCGCTTGTCGCGTGCACGGTTCAGCACCGCAAACAGCACCAGCGAAAGGCTCGTTTCCTTTTTCAGGCAAAGATTCGCAGCGTCTTCGTAACGGGATTCCTTGACAAGCGCATTCAACTTTTTCAAGAAGCGGCGGCCCAAATGTCCGCGGAAAGTCAATACTAAGAAGCGTTCCAAGCAAAGGAGCAACGCAAAGATCGCCACCAGCATGAGCGGGTACATCACGATACCGCCCTTCTTGAAGAACTCCTTGAACTTTTCGGTCATCGTGAGTTCCTTGGTGTCGGTAATCGCATTCTTGATGGCCTTATTCTGAAGCACATCCAGCGGAATCACGACCGTCGACGCATTTTCGCCAGCGGAACCTGCCTGCACCACAGCCTGCTTCACATTACCGGCCATTTCAGGCGGGAGCGTCGCATTCCATTCAAACACCTTACCCTGCAAGGCGCCAGAGCGGAGCAATGCCTGCACATCGCCGTTGTCCTGTGCGACTTCGCCGAGGAACACGGTACCCAGGCGCAAACGGTTCACGTTCACATCGGGGCGGCTCCCCACCTGCGAAGTTTCGCGGCCGTAAGACTGCGTATAAGTCAATTCATGGCGGATTAGCAAATCATCCATGTAGCTCTGCACCGCACCAATCGTATTCGGCGTTGCCTTTTCGGCTTCGTTAGAGGCTTGTTTCAAGCGAATCAGGCGTCCGTTCATGCCCACCGGGTAATCACCCATGGCATCGCCAAGCGTTTTGTCGATCGAAAGTTTCACCTGCGTATTCAACGCATCGTAGGCAGATTCTTCGGACTGCGCACGCTCTTCGGCTTCTTCGGTCAGGCTCTTGCTTGCAGCCACTTCTTCGCTCACGCGGCCAAGATCGGTAGAGAGCTTGGAATAGCGGGCATCCAGTTCGCGCGATGCGGCCTGGTGTTCTTCGGTCAGCTGGGATTCGGCATAACGCTTGCGCCAGTGTTCGGCTTCAAGCTTTTCTAGCGAATCAGCCTTCTGCAAGCGAATGCGGGTCAAAGCCTCCACTTCGCGCTGCAAGTTGCGCACTTCTTCAGTCTGCAGGGAATCCTTGATTCGTGCCTGGTCTTCGGCAGAGGCCTTACTTTCGCCCGAGCCAGACCACGGCCACGCAAAAGCAGAAGAGGCCAAGAGGAACAGGATTGACGCAAACAAATTACACATTTTCACATTAAACATTATCTTTCACCCCCCACCACAGAAAGGCTTACGGGCAGCTTCACGACCTGAGGCGGCTTTTTCGCCTGTTTCACGTCAAGTGCGAGCTTTACCGCAGCGCGTTCTTCCAGATTCAAGTCCTCGTTCCATTCGTAAACAATCTTGCCGTCAACCATCTTGCGAACAAGTACGCCGAATACGGTACCGTTGTCGTCGCTGTAAACCATCCACTGGTTACCGATGCGCAAAATCGCCGCGTTAATCAGTTCGCCGTCTTTACGGGTCAGCGGGCTGTTGATGATTGCTACTTCGTCACCGAACTTGGTTTCTTCGGCTACAAGAGACTTCAGGCGAGAAAAAGCTTCTTCTTCGCTGGCGTTACCGCTTTCGATATCGCGGGTGAGCGATTTGACGCGGTCAAGCCTGCTTTCGCGTTCCCACGGGAGCGTCTGCGCGACTTGCGCCTCTAAACGCTTGCTGATGCCTGCAAGTTCTTCGCGCAGGGCCTTGCGCTTCGCGGCTACATTGTCACTCTTGTTCTTGGCGCGGGCCTGTTTGCCCCGTTCCGTCTGGAGTTCGGCGGCCACGTTCTTGATTTTCACATTCAAGGTATCGATTTCGCTGCGGCGGCGTTCCGTATCGGCCTTGTAGCGGGCCTGCAACGTCTTGTAGCGGGAATCGTCCGCCTTGAGCATCGAATCGGTCGAGGCAATCTGGCGGTTCAATTTCTGGATTTCGGAATTCAGCTTGTCTTTTTCAAGCTTAAGGTCGCGAATTTCAGCGTCACGGTCGGCATAAGCCGTCACCGTAAACACCAAAATCAAAAGCGCCAAAGGCAATAATCTAAACTTATTCATAATGATCCACAACAGGTTATTTTTTAAAATTACATAATTGAAACACTTGAACCTAACAAAAGTGTCACTACCTCACCTTATTTTTCCAAAGTGCTAGATTCGGGGCATTTCATGTGGCCGTCTTTCTGCTTTTCGCACCAGTTGTCACAAATAGCGGGGTGATAATAGTTGCAAACATTCTGAACTTCGCGCTGGAGAATGCTGGACTTTTGCTCTTGCAAATAATAGCGGCTCACAAGCGCACTCTTGCACTGTTCCGTATCGGGCCAGCCACGGTCAGCACACCACAACCACAAATATTCCTTGCAGCTGTTTTTTTCCGGGCTTTCGATACACTGCTGATACAAATCGTAACAGTCGGCAATTTTATTGTTTTCAAAGTTGCTCGCCACGCAATAACGCTTGAGTCCATCGGAATAGGCCATAAACTTTTCACCTTCGCCAATCGTGTCGGGCAAGAACAGCGACCACTTGGTCGTATCGAGCATCATGGCGGCCTTCACGTGCGAGGCATAGCAAGTCTTTAGATGCCGGTTATGGACTGAATCCCTATATTCCTTATACGCACGTTCATTCAGCGATATCAAATCGTCATAAAAGCCATCATATTCATAGTCTAAAGAAGCGCAGGCAACATCCTGATACAACCTGCACCCTCTAGAATCCCAGCTACCGGAATTGTCGCCACTGGCATTATCGCAATTGCTTAAAGCAATATGACTCATGCTAACACCGTCGCCTTCCACATACAAGCTAATAGTCGTCTTGGACATTCCGCTAAACACACCCATACCGTTTTCAATATTAGATTCCGGAACAACGCGAGAATCATTGAACGATGCAGTCACCTTCGTTTCGTAATCGACATAGGCGTCGTCCGTTGCATAGAAATCCACATAGATTTCGCCCAAAGGCATCATCATGTTCATCAGGTAAAGCGTATCGAGCATATTGTATCCACCAACCCAGCGGTTCATGGAGAAACCCAAATTTTCACGTCTTTCAAGCGGATCGTGCATCGCGATACCGCGGTAGCCTTCGTCATCTTCGCTTGTAAAGCCCTTAAACATGTTATTAATAGTGGTCTTCTGCGATTCAGCATTCTTGATACCGTAACGCAGAACCGAAATGGCACCCGCCACTTCGCGGTCAAAATCCACCGCGCACTTGACAAACTCCATGTCCATTGGATATTCAAGAAACTTGACCTTGAATTCAGGATTCTTTTCGTCGTAAGGGAGCCACTCGTAGTCCCCATTTTGCAAAGGAACATTCAATCCCTTGATCCTTACAGGCGTCGGAATGGTCGCCTTGGCCGTGTACCTGGATTTAGCCTTGTGGCCCGAACTGTCCCATTCAAAGTAGGCATCCATCGAGTAGGACTTACCCACCACGCCCATGTAATCCGAAGAAAAACAATTCGGCTTGTCGCTATAGGGTCGCAAAACAATCGTCATGTCAGCATCTTTTTCATTGCTGAAAGCGCTTTTAAAATAGCCCTTCACGGTTACGTAGGCGCTATCATAGAAAGCAAAATTCTGGGCCGACGCTTCATCGAGTTCATAGATTTTCGAAAAACAGATTTCGGGGTTTTCGCCAGCCACAATGGTGCCGTAAGTGAAAATACCCGTGTACACGTCGCGCTTTTCAGGATAGTAATCCCAGGGGCCATGAAAATCGCTACAGGCCGCAAGGAAAAATACCGCAAGGACGCACAAGATTTTAGAAATAGTATTCATAGCTCAACATAATCGGTAAAAAGGGGAACTGAGTGATTTCTGTTTTCTCTGGAGGGTTCTTGCGCGTATCGTAGAAGGTAAAGAACATGTTCTTGTGATCCGTCAAATTGATGATGGTCCAGCTGAAATTCCACTTGTTTTCGCGACCGATGTCTATCGCCTTCACATCAATGCGGAAATAGTCTGTCTGACGGGCACCATTACGGCTCCCTGGCACCACCACCGTTTCGTCGGAATATTCCTGATGGCCGATGTGTTCGGAGAGATAGTAGCCCTTGTATTCGCTAATGGGCATGCCTGCCGAATACTTCATAATCACAGAAGAACGGAAATAGCGTCCTGGAATTTTATGCTTGCGGCGAGCGTCATCCCCGCCCGACCAGTTAATACCCAAATCCATCTTAAGGGCATAAGGCTGATGCCAGCTAGGGAAATACGGCTTGGTTCCATCGTCCGTTTTCATGACGCTAATGCTCTGGCTCCAGTTAACGCCGCCAAACCACCAGCCTTTATCTTTACGGAGCGAAAGCTCGTAACCGAAAGAATAACCTTCCGCCGTGCCGAATCCATCTGCCACCACAAAGTCGTCCGAAGCCGTTTCTTCGTTACTGTCGAGAATCGCCACAAACGTATTCAAGTCGCTTTGAGTCTTGTAGTAAACGCCCACAGTTGCATCGTAGTCTTCCAATATTCCGCGTTGAGAATATTCTGCGGCAAACAGCCACGAAGACGCAGGCTTGATATGCTTACCCTTGGTGGTCGTTGTCGCCGGATAATAGAATTCGTTTAGCGTTTCTTGGTCGGTGTACACGATTGAATTGAGATACTGCAAGTAATAGCCGCCGTAGAATTCCAAAGTCTTGTCGTCGTCGATATTGATGCTAAGCGATGCGCGGGGTTCTACGCCAAAATGTTCCGCTGCCGTCTGGTAGTTAAAACGCATACCATATTGCAATAAGTAATCAGGCGCGAACTTCCAGGCATCTTGCAGGTAGCCTACATGGTGGAACGGCTTTTGAATATCGGCAATACTCAGCGTAGACATTTGTTCGCCATAACGTTCGTAGTCGTATTCCAGTTCGTAACCCGCAGTGAGCGTATGGTTCGGAATGCCGCGGTAATTGACCCACTGCTTGCCTGCGAATGTATAAAGGTACATCTCAATCGACATGAGGTCGCTCACCTTCATGGTCTGATAAAATTCGCTGAAGGCAAGGGTCGCGTTGTAGTCCCAATCGCCATTAATGCGATGGGTAAAGCCAAGAGGAATCGCTACGTTACCCCAGTCCATATAAAGTGGGTCAAAGCTCAGACGGTCCTTACCCACATAAAAGCTCAGCTTCATGCGGGTATCGTCGGTAAAATTGTACATGAAAGTTCCCTGCAAGTCGGTAAATTCATAATCCAACGACAGGTCAATAATATCAAGCGCATTCATCAAATCCAGCATGTAGCCGATATAAGTCGTACGGCCAGCCACCACCCAGCGGGCAGGGCCTTGATGGCCTTCGGTATGAATCTGGGCAGCAAAGGTACTGATCTTGATGCTGGACTTGCTGAACCATTCATTGACCGTATCCTGGCCACCGGCACGACCATCCATCTTGAGCACGGAACTTAGACGGTTGCCATACTGTGCCGGGAAACCGCTCTTATAGAACTGCACATCGTCAATGCCTTCCACCAGGAATGTACTGAAAAGTCCGAAGAAATGCACCGGCGAATAAACGACTGCATTGTCGAACAGGAACAAGTTCTGGTCAGCGGCGCCACCGCGCACATAAATCTTGGAACTAAAATCGGAGCTGGCGACCACGCCCGGGAGCGCCTGGATACTCTTGATAACGTCGGCTTCGGCGAGGCTGGGCATACGCTTGATGGACTTGGCAGACACCACGGATTCGCCGGGCTTGCGCTTGGGGCGACGGCGGAGTTGCACCACCACTTTCTTGAGTTCGGTCACCTTGGCGTTGTCGCCACCGGCAAGGAGCGCATCCACATCGACATCCTGCTTTGCGCTGTCAGACCCTTCGGCTGCGCTGGAATCCGGGGCAAGATCCTTCGACTCCGCTTGCGCTTCGCTCAGGATGACACCAGAAGAATCGCCCGCAACGGCCCCGGCAGAATCTCCAGCAAGTGCATTCTCATCTTGCACAAAAGCCTCGCCGAGGGTCTGCGAGAAGCTGCGTTCCGTACCCGAATACACCAATTCGTAGCATTTTTCTTTTTCGGCGCCCGAGGTGTCGGAATTGGTCACGCAAACATTCCAGAGGGTATCTTCCGGAAGAATAACGCTAAAAGGCGTGCCCACGGTAGTCTGTACCGCTTCACCGGACTCCAAAATCTCCACATTCAGCTTTTCGCCAGGGGCAAAGGAAGAATCCTGCACGATTCCGTTAAAAGTGATTCCCTGGGGTGCAAGCGAATCGGGCACAGGTTCTTGTGCCATAGCGGCTACATTCAGCATAGCCAGCAACAAAACGAAGATTTCAATATAACGTTTCAAAAAAGCTCTCTTCTCGTAACAAAAATAGCAAATAGGTTTCCCCATTTGCTATTGTAACACCTTAAGGAGTAAAAAGTGTCACCTGTTTTTATTTTTTTAGAACCGACCCACGGTAATGCCCGAGTAGAATCCGGGCCACCAGCGGCCTTTATGCTTTTCGCTGCCGAAGTCGTCGTGGTAGTTGTTCCAAGGCTTCGGCCAGAGTTTGTCCGCATAGCCAAGCGTCACCACATTCAGCGTACCGCCTACCGCAAGGCCAACACCCGAGAACAGCTTGTGCACAAAGCCTAGACGCAGGCGGTGGTGGTAATTTTCATTCACATCGTCGCTGAAAGAAACCGATTCGTGAGCATTCAGGAACATGTATTCCAACTCAAAGTGGTTGCCGTACTTGCCGAACTGCGTACCGACACCGTAGCCACTTTCGTAGCGGTCTTCAAAATGCTTGAATCCATTTCCCTTTTCAAAGGGACGAGCCACCTGGAAAGCCGTGTAGAAATAAGCCGTACCCAAGTGGAGTGAAAGATCCAGAGCTCCCATTTCGTTCAAGGAGGTGGTAGCAGACCATACACCGTTACCGACCACGCTAATAAAGCCCACCGGAGTCTTTTCGCATTCCATGCAAACGTTCACAAAACCCACCTGGCGGCCCTTGGACTTAGGCGCCACATTCACGTAACCCACCTGCGTGCCAGCTTCCCAAGCCGTGGCATTCACAAAGCCCACGCCTACACGAGAATTGACCGCCACGTTCGTAAAGCCAACTTGGACATCGTTGTCTTTCGCCACATTCACAAAACCCACTTGCACATCGGCGTCCTTAGCGACATCGACAAAACCAACCTGCACTTTGGAGCCCATATTCGTGTTCACAAAGCCAACGCCAGTTGCGCTATATTCCGAAGCGTTCACAAAGCCCAACTGTAAGTACCGCATGGTATCGAGAGCAGCATTCACAAAACCAATCTGCGCACCTTCGGATTTTTCAGATGCCCAGTTGATATAGGATAGTTGCAAGCCATCGACACTTTCGGCATAGTTTACGGCTCCCGAAATCTGCGCACCGTCGATATTTTCGTTTGCGATATTCAAGAGGCCCGTTACCTGAATGCCGCGCATATCCTTGTTGGCGCTGTTCACAAACAAGCTCACCTGCGAACCGACCATGTAGTCTTTCGTCTTGGTGGCAAAGAGACCCAATTGCACGCCCTTGCGCGGGTCTTTGTCGCGGTCGTAAAAACCAAACGTTGTACGGGAAACTCCGTTGCGGTCAAGCGAATCCAGGGAGCATTTTGCCGTATCGCCATCGGCGCAAGAACGTCCACTCTTGATTTCGCCGCGAAGAGCCGTCTTTTCGACAGCGACCGCCGTGAACTGCTTTTTGCCGAGACGCGCACGGTTGTTGTCATAAAGCGTGACCGACGCTTCCTTATATTCGGCAGGACGTTCCAGGCGCACAGTGTACTTGCCAGCAGGGAATCCGAGACTCATGGCGCGACCGGATTTCTTGTAAAGTTCGGCAACAAGTTCACCCTTTTCGTCGCGAATAAACAGGTGGCCGTCCACATTTTCATCCAATTCTAGGCCGGCGCTGGTGCTGCGCAAATCCGTCATCACCACGTCACCGGTGCCCGCCAAGTTCATGTCGCGGCTGGGGTGCTGTGCGCCACCCATCGTAGCTTCCGTTTTCTGGAGCGTTTCGTTGAAGGCAAACTGATAAGCTTCAGAAAGCGTCACCTTGCCGTCGCCACTCACGTCACCTGCGCCGCGAAGGCCGCTCACCAGCGAATGCGTGAAGAAGGAACCCTTAAGCTTGTCACTTTCCTGGCTAGATTCATCTTGAGTGCTGCTGGTGATAAAGGCGTAGCCTTTCATGTCGCTGCTTTTGTCGACCATAAACGCAGGGACAGCGACACCGCCCTTCGCGCGGGTAATAGCACCCGAGCCGCAAGCGTCAATCACGGCGATTTTCACATCGGCATGCAAGGCATCCACACGCTTGCGGAATTCCTTCCAGCTGTAAATTTCTTCGCCCAGACGCAAGCCCTTTTCATCGGCATGGCCACTGTAATACACCAGCACTTCTTCGCGGGAATTGGCATCTGCGCCTTTGGCAGATCTTGCAGACTGCAACTTTTTATCGAGGGCTTCCAGCTGATTCTGCAAAGAAGCGACACTAGGTTCTGTCACCCGATAGACATTCTGCTTGGGCACGCCACCCATTTGCGAAAGCACATTGGAAAAGGCGCGGGCATCGCTTTCGGCATAGCGCAGCACCGGGCGGCCCTTACCGCCATTGTTCGCACTCACCGCAAACACGTAACGGTTAATCGCAATCTCGCCAGAATTCGTAGCAGCATGGGCTTTGCCAGCCACAGCAAAAAGCGCAACGATACACATCAGGCAAAGAACTGCAGATCCCGACAATAAGTCGCAGAATAAAACGTTACCCAAAAACTTTTTCATTGTCACCCCCTTACTTTTCCACTTTGCGGAGCGTAAACGAAACCGATTCCACTCCTGCCTGCTTCAAACTCTTGTCGAAATTATCTAAATCGATTGCAAAAGAATTCTGCGAGGTCAGCAAAAAGAACTTTTCAAACTTCGGCGCATTGTCCAGCTTATAGGCAAACGGGAGCGTAGTCATTTTGCCCGGTTCCAGTTCAATGGCGTTATTGCCGTCGCCCATATGCATGGTCACGGTACCGTTGCCATCCATGCTAAAGAGCATGCCGAAGCATTTCTGCGGAACGCGGTAACGCAACTGGATTTCGTCACCTTCAGAAGCATCACCCAAATTCACCATTTGTACGGCGCTGTCCCCCGTCTTTTTCCAGACTTCCAGCGAAGCGGACATTCCCTTGATACGGGTACCGTCGTCCACATTGGCCATGGCCACTTCCATCGTAGCGCTTTCGCCGGAATAGGTTTCCACATTACGGTTCAAGACCACCATGGAGAAAACGCCCAGCGCAATAACCAGAGCCGCGGCCACCTTGAGCCACAGCCCAGAAATCACGTTGCCATCGGCAGCCTCATCCGCAGCGTCCATTTTTGCTTCCAAAGCCTCAAACGGATTTTCCGCCACAAAGCGCTTGCCCTGTTCACGCATTTCGCGCACACGGGCGGCAAAAATTTCGTCGCTCAGTTCACGTTCCTGGAAATCGCGCATTTCTTTTTCGGGAAGTTCCCCGAGCAGGTAGCGTTCCAGCTTGAAATCGGAAATTTTATTGACAGATGTCATCTTTCAACCTCCAGATTCTTGATCTTGGCTTGCAGGGTACGCAAACGCTTGCGTACGCCACTCACCGAAAGTCCAACGGTTTCAGCAGTTTCTTCGAGCGTCATGCCATCTACATAATGTAGCGTCGCAATCGTACGGGTCGATTCCTGCTCCTTCGAGAAAATCTTGGCCAAAAGGCCCCTGGCCTCGATTCCGTCATCTTCTTCGGCACAGGCGATGGTGAGCAAGAGTTCGCTCGAATCCACATCTAGCCCGCGGCGTTTCTTATCGCGAATGCGGTTCAGGCAAAGCCTGGTCGCCGTATTCCACAACAAACTTGACGGTTGTGACAAATCCAGGGAATCTACACGTTCGTACACGCGCAAAAATACGTTTTGCACCATGTCCTTCGCTTCGGCATCGTCCTTGAGCAAAAATACACAGCGTCTAAAAACCATCGGGGCGTACGCCTCGTACAGTTTCGAAAATGCCATGCGGTCAAGGAGATTTTTCCCGTTCATACCATTGTAACACTGGAGGATATTAAAAGTGTCACCGCAAATTTAAAAAAAATGCCCCGCTTACGCGGGGCAATATCCGTATAGATATTTAGCAGACGCCAGCTTTACTTCTTGGCGGCGGGTTTTTCAGCAGATTTCTGTTCGGCCGGTTTGGCAGCAGGCTTTACCGCTTCGGCGGACTTCGCTTCCGGCTTCTTTTCGGCGGGTTTTGCCTCAGCCTTCTTTTCTGCAGGCTTGGCTTCGGCCTTGGCAGGTTCGGCAGCCGGCGCAACAGGAGCCACGGCAGCGCTGTCGATGGCAGGCACTTCGGCAAAAACCTTCAAGAGTTCCACCTCGAACACCAGCATCGCATTGGCCGGAATCATCGGGGGCACGCCAGCTTCGCCATAGGCCAAGGCGCTCGGAATCCAGGCCTTCACCTTGTCGCCTTCCTTCATGACCTGCAGCAAGTCCTGCCAGCCTTCAATCACGGCATCCACCGGGAATTCCAGCGGTTCGCCACGTTTCACGCTATTGTCGAATTCCGTACCATCCAAGAGCGACCCCACATAGTGGACCTGCACCTTGTCGCCCGTCTTGGGGCTAATGCCAGCACCGGCCTTGAGCATCTTATACTGCACGCCCTTGGGAGTCTTCTTGACAGTAGTATCCTTTGCATTTTCGGCAAAGAACTTGGTCTGTTCATCCAAAGCCTTCTGGGCCTGGGCCTTGTCATCGGCTTCCTTCTTCTTTTGCATCTGCAAAAGCAAGTCCTGCAAGGCCGATTCCGATGCGGAATCAGACATGAGCACCAAGCGGTTAGAATCCACCTGGTCCTTGATGGCACCCATGAGTACCGGGATGTTCAAGGGAACATTCACATTGGCCACGGCCTTGCCCAAATCCATACCCAGGGCATAACTGTAGCGATCCACGGCATTGCTAAGATCCGGCTTCGATGAATCTGCAACAACCGGAGCTGCCACAGGAGCGGGTTCCACAGCGGGTTTTTCGCCGCCACCACAGGCAACGAGAACACCGCAAATGGGCAAAACGACACTAAAAATCGGCTTGAATTTCATTTTAAACCTTTGAAAATCAGTGATTTACGACACATCCAAAAATAGAAAACACTCAAAGGAACGGAGTGAGAACACTTTTTAGAGCGCATTTTTCACCCTAAAAAATACAAAAAACGATTCTCTCAGAAAAAATTTTAAACAAAAATTGCCGTTTTTATAAAAATTTAAAGACTTTTATCCAAATAGGCAACAACTCGCCTTACACAAGTGCCGTAAACGGGGGTTTACAAAGGGGTTGCATTATAAGCTTTTTGTTACTAAATTTACACATAAGAGTGAGAAAAATAAGGAAATTGTATGAATTACAGATTCAAAAATTTCATTAGCTCGGCCAACGAGAACAAGGCCTCCTTCGACAGTTCCATCGAAGGCGTGCGCAGTTCTTTGGATGCCATGATGGCCTCCACCAGCAACCGAGCCACCCCCAATGCCTCGACCACCGGCTGGCTCAGGGGTTCTCTTTCCTATCCGTGGGTTTTGATTTGTTCCTTGGTTCCGTCTCTCAAGGAACTGTTCTAAGAATTTCCAACAGAACACTTTAGACACCCTGCAAAATGCAGGGTGTTTTTTTTATTTTTGGCAAAAACTCGCGCATTTTGCGCACCGGAGACACTTATGGCAGCACTCATCCTCGACGGCAAGGCCCTTGCCAAGACCACTGAAGAAGAACTCAGCGCCCGCGTGGCCAAGCTCAAGGAAAAGACGGGCAAGACCCCGATCCTGGCCACCATCTTGGTGGGCGACGATCCGGCCAGCGCCACGTACGTGAAGATGAAGGGCAACGCCTGCGCCCGCGTGGGCATGGAAAGCATCCGCGTGGTGCTCCCGAAGAACACCACCACGCAGGAGCTCCTCGACAAGATCCAGGAACTGAACGAAAACAACGACGTGCACGGCATTCTGTTGCAGCACCCGGTTCCGCGCCACATCGACGAACGCGCCGCTTTCGAAGCGATTGACGCCCGCAAGGACGTGGACGGCGTGACATGCCTCGGCTTTGGCCGCATGGCGATGGGCGAACCCGCTTACGGTTGCGCAACGCCCGCAGGCATTATGCGTCTGTTAAAGGCCTACAACGTGGAACTCAAGGGCAAGCACGCCGTGGTCGTAGGCCGCAGCGCTATCCTTGGCAAGCCCATGGCCATGATGCTTTTGAACGCGGACTGCACAGTGACGATTTGCCACAGCAAGACTGAAAATCTCCCCGAATACGTGAAGCAGGCGGACATCCTGGTGGGTGCCGTCGGCAAGCCGGAATTTATCAAGAAGGAATGGATCAAGCAGGGCGCAGTCGTGGTTGATGCCGGCTACCATCCGGGTGGCGTGGGCGATATCGAAAAGGGTCTCGAAGACGTAGCCAGTGCATACACTCCGGTTCCGGGCGGCGTAGGCCCCATGACCATCAACACGCTCATTTACCAGAGCGTAGAATCCGGCGAAAAGTACCTGGGTTAACGGCGAGTCCGTTCGAGTTCGACGGCGTCGGTTTCAGCCGAGTTTGGCGAAAGCATGCCTTTCATGATATCGCCCACGAATTCGGCACCGACACCAATCAAAGTCCCGACGGTAGAATCGTTTGAAATCTTGCGACTGTCCATTTCGACAGTCGCATCTTTTATAGCGGTTTTATTATTTTCTTTGGGGTCTGAATAGACCATGGGTCCCTTTTTGTGGCCCAAATCAAGGGAATCGGCAACCGTAGGCGCCTTCTTTTGCACTAACTGGGCACATATAATGCCCGCAAGCATAAATATGGCCAATCCAAGGAATTTCATTTTTGCACCCTCTGTGCAAAATATAGCAAGAGCCGATTTCGCCGGCCACACCACTCTAGAACTTTGTCAAAAATTCCTTGGCATCCATGGACTGCACTAGGGTATCGCCCAACAGCGCCCGCAGGCGTTCCAGATCGGGGTGACCTTCGCGTTCGAACACCACCACCTTCTTAAAGCGGTCACGGTGCCTAAGCAGGAATTCCAGATTGTTCATGTCGGACTTCGGGAATCCATAGCCCAAGAAGAAAATCTCTTCGGCATTCTTGAGGTAATAATCCGCCTTGCTCCACAATAAATTAAACAGACTCCCCCGCAAGAACGATTCCTTGGCATGGGCCATGGGAATATAAATCGGGGTGTCTTCGCGGTAAATGGGGAAACTGCGGTCACAAGGTTCCACCTGACACACATTCTTCAAATCCAGCGGGTCAGAGGCCCCTTTGACCGGATACCAATTCAGCGAGCCATGCAGCTTAATCAAATCCACCGAATGGGTACGCGGCGCACGAACCGCACTACGGTCGGCAGGATCAATACGCACGCCGTAATCCACCGCCACGTTCGCACTCATCTTAGGATCATCAGCAATAATATTTTCAATCAGCGTGTCGTAATTGAAACTGAGCATCAAGGTATCGCGCACGCCCTCGCTCGGGCAATTGACGCAGCCCGCCAAGAACTTGCGGAGAATGGTCGCCGACTGGGAATCTACCGCATGGTCGTGGCGAATGGCACCCGCAATAAAACGCAATAGTTCAAAACGCAAACTGGAATGGTAAAGGCTTTCGCGTACACCAGGGAAAATCTGCGCCGACAGAATCGACGTCGAAAGCGTCTCAATATTCAGGTATTCCGCCTGGTTATTGCAAAGTTCCAGAAACCGCCTGCAGTAATCTCGCAGGTGCGGAAACTCGTCCGAAATTCCAAAGGGAATCAGTTCGTTCAAGTCGCGCAGCGTAGGCATTTGCGGACAAAACGACTTGCTGAATCCGGAACCCAGCACGAAAATGCGACGGTATGTACCCGATGCGATATCCATACCCTTAATGTATAATAATTTAAGCGAAATATCTCAACGACCGGCAAAAAATTAGGGTGACCGAAAGGTCACCCCGCTACATAGTATATCATCAAAAAAGATTACTTTCTAATCTTATAGGTTTTGTTGCCTACGATTACAAACATCACGCCCTGATTGGCCAAGCGGATTTCCTGGGTGGAAGAACTAATTCTTGCCGCACTCAGCACACGGCCGTTG
The DNA here is from genome assembly GCA_017530965.1 of Fibrobacter sp. GTDB lineage: Bacteria > Fibrobacterota > Fibrobacteria > Fibrobacterales > Fibrobacteraceae > Fibrobacter. The sequence goes on along the minus strand of JAFXLS010000030.1, from coordinate 15,368 downwards.
ACGTCAGTAACAGTATATTTTGCATTTGCCGGAGCATTTTCAATAACGATGGCGCTATTGGTAGACCAGACTCTTACACTATTGTTCAGAGCGAGAGCTGAGCCGATAGTCTCCGCCTTCTTGGCAATCGTAGCCTTGTAAAGCTTGCAACCTTCGAAGTAATCGATCTTGTCGCCTTCGTTATAGGTCACGCCGTTGATTTCAGTTCCCTCAATGGTCTTTTCTTCAGATTCAACAGTCGGCTTCGGCTTCCAAATCTTGAAGTTGCCACTCAAGTGGAGCATGGCGAGGTAATGCACCAGGCCATCGTAGTAGCGGTACTGACCCGTCATGAACTTGGTGTCCCAAGCATTCTGCAGGTTCTTTTTGATCTTGTCTTCGGAGCCCGGGGTGCTTCTCAAAGCGATGGCGGCAACAGCATTTGCGCCGGCTTCGCCCTGCGTGTACTGTTCAGAAGGATTGGAGCCATCCCAATTAAAGCGTGCGTGCTGGTAGCCGTCCTTTTCAAAGAAATTGATAATTCTTGTAGCCATTTCAATTTCTCTGGTAGAGTCAGCACCGAACAGGTAATAGTCCATACCGAAGTTCATTGCGCTACGCATAGCGTCGTACATGTACTTGGTTGAATTATTATTGCCGTTGTATTGCTGCGGCTGACCATTGAAGGCGCTGTAGTCCGTGAACAAACCGGAGCTCGTGTTAGAAGACTTGTAGAGGTGTTCGCGTGCAGCGGACACAGCCTTTTTCCACTTGTCGGTATCCTTTTCTGCCCAGCGGGAGAAGAGTTCCAGGTAAGCAGGCAAGTCATAAGACGGGTCAGAGAAATCATTACCGTTACCAAGCGGCTGGAACACGATAATGTAGTTGCCCTGGTTAAAGAGCTTGTGGCTCGGGTTATTCCACATCTTGTCCATGATGTACTGGGCGTCTTCCATGTACTTGCTATCGTTCCAGCGGTTCGCAGCGAACAAGAGGGACATCATAAAATACATTTCGCCGTCCGGTGCGCAGTTGTCGTCACCACTCATGCCGCTATCCATGCGCTGCCAGGCAAAGTAACCGTCCCAGTCACCACCCTTGTGCCACATGTGGTTCTTGGCCCAGTTCCAAAGTTTGTCAAATTCTTCCTTGTGACCAGTCTGCACGGCAATCATCATACCGTAAGACATACCTTCGGAGCGAACGTCGTTATTGTTAATGTCCTTGATGTAACCTTCGTTACCTTTATCATAGAAAACCTTGGAATTGTCATCACCCTTGAAGTAGTGATCCCACATCGCATCCATTTTTTCCTTGATTTCTTCGTCGGTCTTGCCCAAGTAGGTCTTGAACGGGCTGGTGTAATCACCGGTGTAATAAGAACCATTCAGCTGAGAGCCATCTTTTTCGCAATCCGGGCCGTAGTAGGCTCCGTTTTCATCAAAGAATGTTCCGGCGTAAGCTTTGTCGGCAGCAAAAGCAGCCGAAGAGCCCAACAACAAGGCTATAGAAGCCATAGCAAGCTTGGAATAGCTTTTCATATAATACTCCCTGATTTTAATACCCGCCTATAATATAGTTGCGCTAGAAATGAAATGCACTAGGTTGAAAACAATTGCCGTTGTTCATAAAAACAACAGGTTTCTGTTTACAAAAAGAAACCCCGCTCTGTATACAGGCAGGGATTCTTTGTTTTTTTGAGTAATTTACGCTTTATTCGGCGCGCAGTTTCTTTGCGGCTGCCACAAGGTTCTTGAGGCTTGCCGTGGTTTCGGTTTCGCCGCGGGTCTTGAGGCCGCAATCAGGGTTCACCCACACGTTCTGCTGCGGGACCTTCGCGATGATCTTGTGGAGCGCATCCACAATTTCCTGTTCCGAGGGCACGCGCGGAGAGTGAATGTCATACACGCCCGGCCCCACCTGCGTTTCGAACTTGGCTTCGTTCAGGGCGTCAAGCAGCTTAAGGTCAGAACGGCTTGCTTCGAAGGTGATCACGTCGGCATCCATGTTGTCGATACCGCGTACGATGTCGTTAAATTCGCTGTAGCACATGTGCGTGTGAATCTGCGTTTCGGGCTTGACCTTCGCATGCACCAGGCGGAATGCCGGAATGGCCCAGTCAAGGTATTCCTTGTGCCAGTCGCTCTTGCGGAGAGGCAACTTTTCGCGGAGAGCAGCTTCGTCAATCTGGATAATGCGAATGCCGTTCTTTTCGAGGTCAAGGACTTCGTCGCGGATAGCGAAGCCAATTTCTTGTGCCTGCACCTTCAGCGAAACGTCTTCGCGCGGGAACGACCAGTTGAGAATCGTCACCGGACCCGTGAGCATGCCCTTCACCGGCTTCTTGGTGCAGCTCTGCGCAAAAACGGACCATTCGACGGTAATCGGAGCGCTACGGCTCACATCGCCCCAAACTACAGGCGGCTTCACGCAGCGGGTGCCGTAACTCTGCACCCAAGCGTTCTGCGTAAAGATAAAGCCGTCTATCTTCGTGCCGAAATATTCCACCATGTCGTTGCGTTCGAATTCACCGTGTACAATCACGTCGAGGCCGATTTCTTCTTGCAGCTTGATGCATTCGGCAATCTTCTTCTTGTTGAATTCCACATACTGTTCCTTGGAGATTTCACCCTTGCGGAATGCGGCGCGGTTTGCGCGGACTTCAGCAGTCTGCGGGAAAGAGCCGATTGTGGTCGTCGGGAATGCGGGCAGTTTGAATTCAGCCTTCTGCACTTCGCGACGTTCGAGGCGGCTAGGCTTGCGTTCAAAATCAGCAGCGCTGAGGGCCGCAAGTTCGGCCTGCACCTTGGCGTTTGCCTGCACACGCGGAGTGGCAAAGAGAGCCTTATTCTTTTCAAGGGCAGCGGCGTCACCACTTGCAAGTTCAGCAAGTTCAACGAGTTTTTCTTCGGCGAAGGCGAAGTGACGGAGCGTTTCGGCGGGGAGTTTCTGTTCGGCAGCAACCGTATACGGCACATGCAACAGCGAGCAAGAAGTTCCGACCACCACGTTTTCGGCACCGACAGCACTCACGATTTCGGCGAGCAGAGCATTCTTCTGCGAGTAATCGGCACGCCAGATGTTCTTGCCGTTCACGATACCGGCGAGCAAGAGCGTGTTCTTCGGGAAACCGGACTTTACAAGTTCCAGCGACTTGAGGCCTTCCACAAAATCAAGACCGATGGCATCGAATCCGAGAGCCGTCACATCCTGGTACACATCGCGGATATCACCAAAGTAAGTCTGCAAGGCAATCTTGAGGCCTGCGGCACGCACCTTCTTGACGAGTTCCACATAAATAGATTTAAAAAGTTCCTTTTCTTCGGCGGTCACGTCGAATACCAAGGCGGGTTCGGCAAAGCTGATCCATTCGGCACCGGCAGCAGCGAGCAGTTCGGCAACCTTCGCGTAAGCAGCGACTGCAGAGGCAACAAAATCCTTGGCCTTCTTTTGGCCGTTGTAGCGGGCCAAGCGGAGGAACGTATAAGTGCCAATCAAAGTCGGCACAGTCTGAATTCCAGCCACCTTCGCTTCGTTGTATTCCTGCACCGGCTTGGAATCATTCACCTTGAATTCAGAGGCGTCGTCAATTTCCGGAACAATGTAGTGGTAGTTCGTGTTGAACCACTTCTTCATGGGGAGCGCCTTCACGTCGCCCTTTTCGCCCTGGTAACCGTGAGCCGCGGCGAAATACTTTTCGAGCGTGCTCAAGTTCAGGTTCTTGTAGCGTTCCGGAACAATGCCGAACAAGAATGCAGTGTCGAGAACGTTATCATAGAAAGAGAAGTCGTTCGACGGAATAAAGTCGATGCCGGCGGCCTTCTGCTTCTGCCAACCGTACTGACGGATTTCAGCGGCGACGTTCTGGAGCTCCGCTTCGGAGATTTCACCCTTAAAGAACTTTTCGCTTGCAAACTTGAGTTCGCGGGCCTTACCAATACGCGGGAAACCGATTACAGATGTTTTTTTATTGCTCATAGTGTTTTACCTACCTTTTTTGTTTGTTTTTTGATTACGCCGCCAAATATATCTCCTTTTTCACCATCGGTAAAATACTATTTTTTACGCATTCACCATAGCTTAAAACTATGGTGCAAACAAAAGCAAACCCGATAACTGGCTATAAGAAAGGTCTATGACTTTACAACAACTTAAATATGCTATCGCCATCGCCGACACACGCAACATTACCGAAGCATCGAAGCGTGTATTCATATCGCAACCGAGCCTTACGGCAGCCATTCATGAGCTCGAAGAAGAAATGGGCGTTACCATCTTTAACCGCTCCAATAAAGGCGTCACGATCACTAACGAGGGTGATGAATTCCTCTCTTACGCAAGGCAAGTTTTGGAACAAGCGACTCTCATGGAAGACCGTTACAAGGGTGGAAAAAGTGGCAACACCATCTTCTCCGTGAGCTGTCAGCATTACTCTTTTGCGGTCAACGCATTCGTCGATGTCATCCGAAAATTCGGCGGTCCAAGCTACGATTTCACGCTCCGAGAGACCCAAACTAATGAAATTATTGACGATATTGCGAAGCTAAAAAGCGAAATTGGCGTACTTTATTTGAGCGACAAGAATGAAAAAGTTATCAAAAAACTTATTCAAAAGAACAATTTGGTCTTTGAAGAGCTCTTTGCGACCCCCTTGCACGTGTTTATGTCGTCTAAAAATCCGCTCGCCAAGAAAGAAAAAATCACGCTGGAAGACTTGAAGCCGTATCCGTACCTGACCTACGAACAAGGCGACTTCAACTCCTTCTACTTTGCCGAAGAACCCCTGACCGCCATCGACTTCGATTGCCCGCGCAACATCAAGGTTCGCGACCGCGCCACGCTTTTCAACCTACTTATCGGCCTTGACGGCTACACCATTTGCTCCGGCGTGATCAGCCACAAGCTCAACGGCAGGAACATCATCGCAAGGCATCTCGACGTTCATGACAAAATGACCATCGGTTACGTGATGCGAAAAGGCGTAACGCCGTCGCGCTACGCCAAAGCCTACATTGCCGCACTCCTGCGACACTGCAAATAAATCACTTGTCAATAATCGCCGAGGCGACCACACCATCGCCAGCGTAAAGCACCAGCACCTGGCCGGGAGCGGCAGCGAATTGCGGCGTTTCGAACTCTACACGAATGCGGCCCGGCTCCAAGTCAAGAATCTTTGCCGGAGAACCCTTGTGGCCCAAGCGAATGTGGGCGTCTAGCGGTCCCCTAAGCAGTGGCGAGTTTTCGTTGACCATCAAGTTTAAGTCAATGGCAGAAACTTGAATGCAAGAAAGTGCGCTGCGGGGGCCGAGAATCACCTGATTCTTGGCGGCATCTATCGCCACCACGAAAAGCGGTTCCTTTTGCCCACCAATATTCAAGCCCTTGCGCTGACCCACGGTATAATTCACGATTCCCTTATGGCGGCCAAGCACCTTGCCGCTCACATCAACAAAATCGCCCGGCACCTGGTCCGATTCTTCGAACAGCACCGAGTAATCGCCACATTCAATAAAATCTTGGCTTTCGCGCTTAGTGGCAAAATCTTCCCAGCCGATTTCAGCGGCAAGCGCCTTTACATCTTGCTTGTGCATACCACCCAGCGGGAAAAGTACTGTTGAAAGTTGCTCCGCCGAAAGGCGCGACAGAAAATAGGTCTGGTCTTTGCCCGTATCTAAGGCGCGATACAAGAACGGTTCATTCTCGTTTTTGAAATCAAGGCGCGCATAGTGTCCGGTAGCAAAATAATCAAACTCAATTCCCATTTTGCGGGCGGCCAAATGCAATGCGCCAAACTTGATAGACTGATTGCAGCGCACGCACGGGTTCGGCGTACGACCAGCGCGGTATTCGGCGCGGAAATAATCCAGCACCTTGGTTTTATATTCGCCGACGACAGGAACCACATAATGCGGGATTCCCAGGCGGTCTGCCACCAGTTTCGCTTCTTCGATATTCTTGTCTTCGCTGGGGCCGTAGCAGCCTTCACGACCTTCAACTGCGGGCATATTCACCGAGCCGTCCCACGTTGCCATGGTGAGGCCCACCACATCGTACCCCTGCTTTTGCAACAGGTACGCCGAAAGGGCGGAATCTACACCGCCCGATAAACCGACTGCCACTTTTTTTGTCATTGAGCCAAATGTAGAAGTCGCAAAAACAAATGTCTAATAGACTTTTTTAATATCTAGATATCGTCAAAAATTATAGCAACACATTTCGTCACATCGGTATAAAAAAATTTGATAATTCTGTATAAGAACAAAGTATTGGAATAATCAAAAGCTCCTTTCTATTTTTTCGCATTGAAATTTATAAGGAGAGTGATTCACATGTCAATTAAAACATCGAAAAAGTCAAGTAAAATCTCAGCGGATGTTACGAATCCGGCAAATTGGAATTTCGGCACCAAATGCCTGCAGGCGGGCTGGAAGCCGAAAGTGGGCGAACCTCGCGTATTGCCGATTTTCCAGTCAACCACTTACAAGTACGAAGATGTTGACGAAGTAGAACGTCTTTTCGCCCTCAAGCAGTCGGGCAATAAGTATACGCGTACGGGCAACCCGACGGTAGCGGCTTTTGAAGCAAAAATTACCGAGTTGGAAGGCGGCGTGGGCGCTGTCGCAACAGCTTCGGGACAGTCGGCCGTATTGCTCGCAATTTCGAATTTGGTGAAGGCGGGCGATCACATTGTGGCTTCTAAGGCGGTGTATGGCGGAACCTACACGCTGCTTGATGTTCGACTTTCTAAGCTCGGTGTCGAAACGACTTTCATTGACCCGGAAGCGCCTATTGCAGAACTTCGTAAGGCGTTCCGCCCGAATACAAAATTGGTCTTTGGCGAAACGATTGGAAACCCGGCGCTTGGCGTTCTGGATTTTGAAAAGTTCTCGAAGCTTGCCAAGGAATTCGACGTACCGTTCCTTGTGGATAATACCCTTGCAACGCCGTTCTTGGTGAAGCCCTTGAAGCATGGGGCGAATGTCGTCATTCATTCTGCAACCAAGTACATTGACGGTCATGCCATCGCCTTGGGCGGTGTCGTGATTGATGGAGGCAATTACAACTGGAATAACGGAAAGTTCCCGGATCTTGTCAGTCCCGATGCGCAGTACGCGAATACTTCTTACACTGAAAAATTTGGCCGCGCCGCCTACATTGTCAAGGCCCGCGCCCAGTTTTTGCGCGATTTCGGTGCTGCTCAGAGCCCGTTCAACGCGTTCCTTTTGAACTTGGGCCTTGAAACGCTCCATTTGCGTATGCCGCAGCACAGTTCTAACGCTTTGGCCTTGGCGGAATACCTCTCCAAGCACCCGGCAGTAAACTGGGTCAACTATCCGGCGCTCAAATCTAGCCCGAACAGCAAGCGCATTCGCAAGTATTTCGATTATCAGGGCGGAAGCGGCGTGCTGACCTTTGGCCTCAAGGGAGGCAAGGCTGCCATTCGCTCGTTCGTGAAAGCGCTGAAGGTCGCGGCATTGGTGGTGCACGTGGGCGATGCTCGCACAAGCGTGCTGCACCCGGCAACGAGTACACATTCTCAGCTTTCACCGAAGGATAGGCTTGCTGCAGGAATTCCTGACGACATGATTCGCGTGTCCGTCGGTATCGAAGATCCGCACGACATTATCGCTGATTTCGAACAGGCAATTAAGGCAAGTACAACAAAGCATTAAACATCCTCATCGTGTCATCCTGAACGCAGTGAAGGATCTAAAAAAAATTAATCATAGGAGATTTTAAATGAAATTCATTCAAACATTACTGTCTTTCGCAGCCGCATTTACTTTGGGATTTGCACTCATCGCCTGCGAAGAAGAAAAAACTGAAAAAACCGCCGCTACCAATGAATCCGCTTTTAAATACGGTTCTGTCGAAATTCCCGTTTCCGATGGAACCCTTTGCATTGCGCCGTTCTTTGTCGCCAAAGAAAAAGGCTTCTTCGCCAAGGAAGGTGTCGATGTGAAATTCGTGTCGGCGAATGCGGAAACCCGCAAAATCGGCCTCAACAACGGAACGTATCCGATTACGAACTCCGACTTCGCCTTTTTCCAGTCCGTCGAAAACGGCGTGAATATCAAGGTGGTCGAAGGATTCCACGTCGGATGCATTCATTTGCTCGTCAAGAAGGGCTCGCCGATTCGCTCCGCGCAGGATTTGAAGGGCAAAAAGATTGCCGTGAACGCCATTGGGGCAACCCCGCACCAGGCCGCAACACTTTGGCTTGAAGCAAACGGAGTCTCTGCCATAAACGATGTGCAGTTCTTGCCCTACGCCGATGGCAACTTGGCGCTCGAAGCCTTGGAACGCGGACAGGTCGAAGCGGTTTCGCTTTGGGACCCGCTGGGAAGCCTCGCCGCTACTGACGGCCGCGCCGATGTGCTGATGGATTTGGCGACTGACCCTGTTTTTGCAGGCCGCTATTGCTGCTTCTATTATGTTTCGGGCATCCTTCTGGAAAAGGAACCGGAAAAGATCAAGGCTCTCCTTCGCGCTCTTGAACAGGCTCACACCTGGATCAGCGAACACCCGGAAGAAACCGTGGAACTCATGCAGGCAGGCAAGCACTCCGCCATCGAAGACAAGGAATTCGCAACCGCACTTATCAAGTCTTACGAATACCAGTCTCCTGAGCAGAAAATCAAGAGTGGCCGCAACCTGAAAGCCGACTTGCACTACTTTGCAGACCTGCTGCATAAAGTCGGATACTTGCAGCTGAATGCCGACGAATTCACCGAAAAAATCTATCGCGAAGTCGACTGGCATCAGTAATAAATTGTACTCCTAAATTCCTGTGCACTACTCTCCGCGCAGGTACCCCTCGGCAACACATGTTGCCGGGGGTGTTTTTTATGTATGGAATATAGGTGTGCGGGCCATAATAAAAAAGGCTCGTCGCATTGACGAGCCTTAGACTTTTGCGAGTTTCTTCTGTGAGCCACAAGCGACTCATCTTAATGAGTCGTGGTGGCGAGAGCAAGCGTTTCGGGTACGAACTTTGTTGACTAGACGCGAGCGGCTTTTTTTAAAGCGGCAGCCTTGTCAGTTTTTTCCCAAGTGAAGCGAGCGCCGGTGCGACCGAAGTGGCCAAGCGCTGCAGTTGCTTGATAGCCGGGCTTCTTCAAGTCAAGCATCTTCACGATGCCTGCCGGAGAAAGGTCGAAGACCTTCTTCACAATTTCTTCAATCTTGCGGTCATCAATCTTGCCAGTCTTGAACGTATTCACCAGCACGGACACCGGCTTGGAATAACCGATGGCGTAAGCGAGCTGAACTTCGCAACGGTCTGCAAGGCCTGCGGCGACAATATTCTTTGCTACATAGCGTGCGGCGTAAGCAGCGCTGCGGTCAACCTTGCTCGGGTCCTTGCCGCTGAATGCACCACCACCGTGACGGCCCATGCCGCCGTAGGTGTCCACGATAATCTTACGACCGGTCAGGCCGCAGTCACCGTGCGGGCCACCAATCACGAACTTGCCCGTCGGATTGATGAGGAAGCGAGTTTTCTTGTCCAAAAGCTTTGCCGGAATCACCTTCTTGATAAGCTTTTCGATGATTTCCTTTTCGATGGTAGAATGCTTGAGTTCCTTGCCGTTCACGAATTCGTCGTGCTGGGTGCTGACCACCACGGTATCGACGCGCACGGGCTTATCGTTTTCGTCGTATTCGACAGTCACCTGAGATTTTGCATCGGGGCGGAGCCACTTGATTTTGCCGGATTCGCGGAGGTTCTGAATTTCTTCCATGAGCTTGTGAGCAAGACTGATCGGAAGCGGCATCAGTTCCTTGGTTTCGTTCACGGCGTAACCGAACATCATGCCCTGATCTCCTGCGCCCTGCTTGTCATCTTCCTTGCCTTCGGCGGCCTTGGCGTCAACACCCTGGGCAATATCGGGAGACTGCTTGTCCACTGCAACGAGTACGGAGCAACCCTTATAATCAAAAGCAAGTTCCGGATTCACATAACCAATGCTCTTAATAGTCTTGCGGGCAATTTGTTGGTAATCGATAACTGCTTTAGTGGTAATTTCGCCAGAAATCACGACAAGACCGGTGTTGGCGAGCGTTTCGCAAGCCACGCGGCTGTTCGGGTCCTGGGCGAGGCAGGCGTCGAGAATTGCATCCGAGATCTGGTCGCAAACTTTGTCGGGGTGTCCCTTGGACACCGATTCAGAAGTAAAGAGATAATGTGCCATTGTGTTAGGCTCCTTTTGTTAACAGCACCGAAAAGAACGTCGCATTTTTGAGCATTCCCAAGCGCTGAAAAAACGTGGTTTGAATTTCTATGCATAAATCTACATAAATGCATAAACCTTGTCAAGGAAAAACGGGCTTTTTACTTATATAAAAAATTGATAGCAAGCGCTAGAAATTTTGTATTGGACGCAGTTATAGTCCACATCTATATTTGCACTCAAAAAAAAGTGAGGCAACCTATAAATGAGTATTTTAGTTGATGTTAAAAAGTATCTGGCTTTAGAAGAAGCACCGAAACAGGTTCAAGATTACCTTTCCGTGGCTGTAACGGATCACGCCTATTTGCCAAAGACCGAAGATATTACTAGCGATTGGGTGGCCTACATCGCGGCACCTGCATTCAAGCTGATCCGCGAGAACCTGCGGCACGATGTGGAAGCGTTCGCTTCAATCGGAACGGGTTCCGGCATCGATGTCTTGACGGGCATTGAACTTTTGGGTGCCAAGCGCGTAGGTTTTACCGACTTGCAGAAAAGTGTGGTGGTTGCCGCTGCCGAAAATATCAAGAAAAATTTGAAGAATGCAGATTCAATTGAATTGGAATTCGGTGCAGGCGACCTTCTACAACCTCTTGAAAATGGCAAGCGCCGTTACGACGTGATTTACGAGAACCTGCCCAATGTTCCGTTAACCGATAACACCAAGATTGAAGACAAACGAAACAGCGGCCATTACCTGGAAAAGCGCATCGAAGTGTTTCCGGAATTCGTGCATGAACAGATGCTGGATTTGCATTATCTGGCGCTCAAGCAGGCCCGCGATTACTTGGCCGACAAGGGTGCCGTCTATTCTACACTCGGTGGCCGCGTGCCGCTCAGTGCGTTTATCAAGCTCGGCGAATTGGCGGGCCTTTCTTCTGAAATCTTCACGTATTCCTGGAAGGTGCAGGCGGAACCCGAAGACGTGATTTCGGGTTATGCCGCACAAGAAAAGGCGGGGCTCGGGCCGTTTCGATTCTACCGCGCAAGCGACTTGCAAAAAGCATTCGCCAACATCTCGGTGAAGGAATCCGGCAAGAACGCTTTCGAAATCGAAAAGTCGCTGGAATCGTCGAAGCTTACCGCAACAGAAGCCTACGAAGCCTTCCGAAAGGGCGAAGTGATCGGCCATACGGTTGCCGTACTGAAATCAAGCTTGAAGTAAAACGAGTGTATTTTGATGCAAGATTTTATCGCCCGTTTAATTGAAGAATCGAAGCGCTTTTTGAATGAACGCGCCCAAGTCAACGACGACATCGGTCAGGAGGCGGCCAAGTTTGTAGCACGCGAAATTCCTGCCCCAAGCGGGACTTTCGAAAAAAGTGATTCTCCGCTGATTCGCTGGATTGAAGAGGCGATTCAATTTGGTAGCCCCGAAACGGAGCGTGTGCTGAATGCGTTAAAGCCTGCGCTCCCTTTTTTGCCGTGGAAGTATAATTACGAGCCGCGCCCCGACATGCCTGATTTGGGCAATCAAATGGGCTGGGGAGAAATCCTCGGGCCCGAAGCGCCGTATCACGACGAACACTTTTGTTTCGGTTTTACGCTTCTCGGAAAGAACACCTTGTATCCGGCGCATTACCACCCTGCAACGGAACTTTACGTGGTGCTTTCGGGCCTTGCCGTTTGGACGTTAGACGGCGTTTCAAAAGTCCGCGGTCCCGGAGAATTTATTCTGCACCCCTCGAACCACGTCCATTCCATGCAAACAAGGGATGAGCCTCTACTCGCACTTTACACATGGAGCGGCGAAGACGTCGTGACGCTCTCGAAGTACGTGTGATGAGGTCGAAAATCCAATAGAAAAATGGTTTTTACCAACGAACAACTGGAACGGTATTCGCGCCACATCATTCTTAAAGATGTCGGCGTAAAGGGCCAAAAGAAGCTCTTGAACGCGAAGGTACTCGTCATCGGTGCGGGCGGCCTTGGCGCACCTGTGGCCATGTACCTTGCCGCCGCCGGTGTGGGCACGATCGGCATTGCCGATGCCGACGCAGTAGACCTTTCAAATTTACAACGTCAGATAATACACGCCACGCAAGATGTGGGTAAGCCCAAGGTACAATCTGCCAAAGAAACCATGGAAGCGATGAATCCTGACGTGAATGTAATCGCTTACCATACTTTCGTAACGAGCGAAAACATTCTCGACCTCGTCAAGGATTACGATTTTATCGTTGACGGCACCGACAATTTTCCGACGAAGTTCTTGATTAATGACGCCTGCGTCATGGCGAAGAAGCCTTTCTCGCATGCGGGTATTGTCGGATTCCAGGGGCAGCTGATGACATTCGTACCGGAGCAGGGACCTTGCTACCGCTGCATTTTCGAGGAACCGCCCCCGAAAGGGTCCGTGCCGACTTGCAAAGAGGCGGGCGTGATTGGGGCAATCGCAGGCGTAATCGGAAGTTTGCAGGCGATGGAAGCAATCAAGTATATTCTTGGAGTGGGTAATTTACTTACAGGCCACTTACTCACCTACAACGCACTCACAGCAGAATTCCGCAAGGTGAAGCTCCCGAGTCATAACGACGACTGCGCCGTTTGCGGAACACACCCGACCATTACGCAGCTCTTTGACTACGAACAGGCTGCTTGTGATTTGAAACATTAAACCTTTTTAGTTGCACAGGCCCGCAAGTATCTCCACCGCTTTTTGCATGTTCGCTTTATCTACCGACGAATAGTTCACGACAAACCTGTGCCGCGACGGCTTCGCCTCAAAATAATACTCCGAAAGGGCGCGGATGTTTACCCCACGGAATCGGGCGCGGTTGCAGAATTCTATATCGGAACATTTCGTGTACATTTCCAAGATAAAGTGGAGTCCTGCATCTTCTTCGTAAATTCGGGCGACGCTCGAAAGTTTGCTTTTGCGGATAAACGACAGGAGCATATCGCGCTTGGCCCGGTACAGATTGCGCATGCGGTTGATGTGCGTCTCGTAGTAACCTAGATCGATAAATTTTGCCATTACATACTGGTCAAGGTTCGAGACTGTGCACGAATAGAACGAAAGTTTGTTATGGAATTTCTCGGCAAGATGCGGAGGGAGCACCATATAACTGAGGCGAATCGCAGAAGTCATCGTCTTGGAAAAGGTGTTCAGATAAATCACCTTCTCGGTAACATCAATGTTCTGTAATGCGGGGATGGGCTTTCCGGTCATGCGGAATTCGCTGTCATAGTCATCTTCGACAATGTAGCGATTTGGGGATTCGGCTGCCCAACTGAGCAGGCGATAGCGTTCGCCGACAGGCATCACCATCCCGGTCGGAAAATGGTGCGCTGGTGAAATATGTACGACATCGACGTCAGATTTCTTGACGGAGTCTACGAAACTTTCTGCCGCAATGGGAATATGACACACCTTGACACCGTATTGGCTATACAATTTTGAAATTTTACCCCAGCCAGGGTCTTCTACGCCATAGCACTTGTCAAATCCAAGCAATTGTACTAGCAAGCCGTAAAGGTAATCGGTCCCGGCTCCAATGACAATTTGTTCGGGCGATACCTGGATATTTCTGAATTCGCGGAGCATGCGGGCAATGGCTCGGCGAAGTTCCAGCGTGCCCATTCCCGGAGAAACTTGCAACAGATCATTTTGCCTTTCGCAAAGGACCTCGCGAGTGATTTTTGCCCAAGTGGTAAAGGGAAATGCCTCGATGTCGGCGCCGTTGCTTGCGAAATCGGCGACATATTTCGGGTTGATATGTTCTGATTCATCGGAGGGGTCTGCGTGAAGCCTGCGCGTGCGGGGTTTCTTGCGGTTCCGATGGACTTGCGCGTTAGCCGCAGCATTTATGTCTACAACAAAGAAGCCTTTTTTAGGGAGAGAGTAGATGTAGCCTTCGGCCAAGAGCTGTGCGTAAGCGTTTTCAACGGTCACAACGCTAACGCCAAGATTCTGCGCAAGGTTGCGTTTGGAAGGGAGCTGTTCTTCAGCAAGGACGTTTCCGCTTACGATATCTTTTTTGATGCATTGGTAAAGGTAATGGTAGAGGCTATTTGCACCCGCCTTGGACATATCGTAAGTGAACATGAAACTGACCTTATTAGTATTGCTAATCTGATATTTAACTGACCTTATAAAAATAGTAAAAAACTGAATATTGTGCAGGTCAAGCGAATGTTTTAAATTACGCCTTGAAAACAAAGCCATTCACTTTTTTAAGGAGTTACATATGTCAGACCAGAACCGTTACGAACTCAATAAGAATCTTGCCCAAATGCTCAAGGGCGGTGTCATTATGGATGTGACAACCCCCGAACAAGCCAAAATCGCCGAAGCCGCAGGTGCCGCCGCCGTGATGGCCTTGGAACGTATCCCCGCCGACATCCGTGCTGCGGGTGGCGTATCGCGTATGAGCGACCCCAAGATGATCAAGGGCATTCAGGATGCAGTCTCTATCCCCGTCATGGCCAAATGCCGTATCGGTCATTTTGCCGAAGCGCAAATTTTGCAGGCCATCGAGATCGACTACATCGACGAAAGCGAAGTGCTCTCTCCTGCCGACGACATTTTCCACATCAATAAGCGAGAATTTGATGTGCCGTTCGTTTGCGGCGCGAAGGATTTGGGCGAAGCGCTGCGCCGTATCGAAGAAGGCGCATCGATGATCCGTACCAAGGGGGAGCCGGGGACGGGCGACATCGTCCAGGCCGTACGACACATGCGCCTAATGAACCAGGAAATCGCCCGCATTTCGAGCATGCGTGAAGACGAACTCTTCAATCGCGCCAAAGAACTTCAGGTGTCGTACGACCTGGTGCGCTTCGTTCACGACAACAAGAAACTCCCCGTGGTGAACTTCGCTGCCGGTGGTGTTGCCACCCCCGCCGATGCCGCCCTCATGATGCAACTCGGTGCCGAAGGCGTTTTCGTAGGCTCCGGAATTTTCAAGTCGGGCAACCCCGCCAAGCGTGCCGCCGCCATTGTGCAGGCAGTTACCAACTATACCGATGCAAAGCTGATCGCCAAGCTTTCTGAAGACTTGGGCGAAGCCATGGTCGGTATCAACGAACAGGAAATCGCGCTGCTGATGGCCGAAAGGGGAAAGTAATGGGAATTAACAAACCGCAAATTGGCGTACTCGCGGTGCAGGGGGCGTTCATTGAACATGAACGCATCCTCAAATCGCTGGGCGCCGA
>JAFXLS010000029.1 GCA_017530965.1 Fibrobacter sp. | reverse complement strand
TAGCACGCCTGATGTTAACGGAAACATTCAGGGAGTTTGCCCCGATGGATGGCACTTGCCTACAAAAGCCGAGTGGGAACAGCTGATTTCGAATGCGCATGAAAACGGGAGACTTGAGGCGGGTAAAGTGCTCAAGGATTCTGTTGGTTGGAGAAGCTCCGACTTCAAGGGAAACAATGCGAGCGGCTTCACTGCGGTTCCTGCTGGCTACATGGTGTCTAATGCCGGTCGCAACTACTATCGCGAAAACGCATTCTTCTGGAGTGCCACTGAGTTTGTAGACGAACAACTCTGTACTAATTGTGCGTACTCTATGATTTTGGCCTACAACAACGATGGTGCGGCAGTGTCCAATGATTATAACCAGGTGTATGAAATGTCAATTCGTTGCTTGAAGGACTAAAATTTCCTCACTGACAATCTGTCTATAGAATAAGGGCGCCGGTGGCGCCTTTTTTTTCTATCTTCACTTGTATGTTCATGAGCAAGAAAGACCTTCGACTAGACCTTGATACTCGGTGTAATTTCCGCTGCCATTATTGCGACAATGCAAGTCTCGATCCGGCAACGAAAATTTCGTTTCCGCTGGAACAGTTCGAAGCGGTTTTCAAAAGTGCCGAGAAAAATTGCTGGTCTCTTTTCTTGAGCTGTGCAGGCGAACCTTTGGTGAATGCGAAGTTTCCCGAGGTCATGGAACTCTTGTCGAAGACTGTCCATACTCCGGATGTCTCGATGGTGACGAATGCATTGCTCTTGAATGAGAAAAATCGTAAGTTGATTCTGGATTCGACGATAGACCGCCTATTTATTTCGATGGATAGCCTTTCTCCTGAAATTTTCACCAAGTGGTGCGGAGTTTCGGCGGAACAGTTCCAGAAGGTGGTGGATCATATCGAAGCCTTTGCGCATGAACGCCTGGCGCAAAAGAAACGTCCGCATATGATTGTGACATCCATTGCGATGAAGGATACTCTCGACGGTTTGCCGGAAATTGCTCGCTGGCTCAAGAATTTGCATGTGTCGGCGTATAATATCCAGTGGCTGAATTCCATGGATCATGATTACCTGCGCAAGGAACAGCTTGATTTGTCGGACCCTGCGGTGGCGGCGAAGGTGCAGTCGGTATTGGATGAAGTCCGCGGAATATTGAAGGGAAGCGGAGTGCTCCTGGATTATCCGAGGGCTGTGAGTACGGAAAAACTCAAGTCCGTCTGGATGAATCGCAAGTTGTGGCGAAACAGGTTCTACTACTTCAGGGACATTTTCATGAAGCTTACGGCGAAGCGTCGCGGCTTGCCGTGTCGCTTCGCGAACAACACCTTCTACTTGTGGCCCGACGGTCACCTGAAGGGCTGTCCGGCTGACGGCTTTGATACGGGAAACCTTTTCGATGGAGTCCATACGCTGGAATCCGAAATCGAGGCGGTCCGCGAAAAAATAGCGGCGGGTGAAACCGGCCGCTGCAAGAATTGCCTATTCGTGAATGAATAGGCGAGAGTCTCTCTTGCTATTTTAAGGAATTTCGGAACGTTTCGGCGACCTTGTCCGGGTCGTCGCTTTTAAGCCAACTGAGCGTTTCGGTGCCGCGGTAACTCCAGGCGAAAATGTTATCGATGCCCGCTTTGCGGCTTTCTTCGACGGCAATTGCCAAATCATTTTCGCGACCGGCTTCAATCTGGTATGCCTTGATCCACATCTGCACGGCCTTGCCGTACTTGGCTGCGACCTCGGTCAATTTGCGAGCAGTCTCGGCGTACTTTTCGCGGACCCATTCTTCGGTGGCGCCCCGTTCCCAGTATGGATCGCTTGCAACTTCGTCGACGCTTTCGAGGCTTGCCACGCGGCCCCAGTCATCGAGGCCAGCGGGGAACCAGGGCGGAAGCATGCATACGCAGTTGCGTTTGCTGCGGGCATGGACGTCGACCGTCATTTCTTTCAGAAAATCAATCAAGCTGTCTTCGCGGAACTTCAACACGTCTTCGGTGAGTTCTGCGGGCATCTCGTAACCGAATTGTTCGGCGAATTTTGCGCAGCATTTTTCGCAGCGGCAACTCCAGTTGCTAAGTCCGCCTTTCTCGAAATAGAAATGCGGCTCGTCCCAGAAAATCGTGCTCACCTTCGTGGCGCAAACGGATTCAATCCACTTGTGCATGTAGGCGCGGAATTCCGGATGGTTCGGGCAGGCGGCTACCTTGGGCTTGCCGTCGAGTGCCACTTGGCATAAGTCGTGGTTCCTTGCGGTGAGTTCCGAATAAGCCTCGCCGCCAAACACGCGGCCGACACCCCACGGATTCACGTAGACCGTCAGACCGAGGCTTGCAGACTGGTCCACGATATCTTTCATGGTGCCGTAGTAATATTGCTCGTCTTCTTCGCTCCAGGTGTGGAGCACCGCGTTAAAACCGGCCGCCTTGATGTCTTGCATGTCGGCAAGAACATGCTTGGGCGAACGCACGCCGAAATAACTTACGCCTTTAATCATGCGTAGAATTTAGTATTTAAAAAAAGAAAAGTGGAATTGCTAATTGCTCATTCCACATCACACATTTGTTCTTTCGTTACGCTCAAGAACCAAATGCTTGGCTCGGCCATGTCCAAGCAAGCTTGGCCGCGGCACTCGCCTTATGCATTTGTCACATTAATTATTTGCCCATTGGGGCGATCCGCTCTTGAGCAACACCTGTTCGAGCGTGCTGTACCATTCGTCTTCGCTTACGGGTTTGCGGACCCAGTAATAATTTTCGTCGCACTGGGGGAGCGGCATGTTGTCGGGCACCAGTTCCACAATCCATGATTCAGGAATGCCGTCGTGCAGGAGTTTGCTGAACTTGAGGTTTTGTTCGTGCGGGCGATCTGCGTGGTCGAGAATGATAAGTGCGGGGGACTGTCCGATAATCAGGGCCGATTCCAGGAGGTTCGTTGCGTCTTCGATGGAATTGCAAGTGTACATGGTGGAATCTTCTGCCAAATCGCCGTGCTCCAAAAGCCAACGGAATGTCCATTGACTGAGGCGGTCTAAGCTACCGGGGGAGGACGGAGCGATGAAGAAAATGTGTCCCATGGCTTAAAAGATAGGTAATTCTCCCAAATTGTGGATAGATTTTTTCGCCATTTTGAAAAAATATTTTTTGTCCAAAAGAAACGCTCAATTTATCAACAACTTACCGCCAAACTGTTTCTTTGAAATTTTTTTAATAGAAAAAGCGGGAATGATAGTGGATAAAAAAGTGGTTCCTGCAAGCCGATTTTTTATTATACTTCGTACCGTCTACTTCCTACTGTTTACTAGATCATGTTTCCTAACCTAGGCGAATTCAATTTTATTCAGGCCCTTTTGAAGGGCTCCGCCGACTTTAAAAAAGCCCCCCCTGCATCTAGGGGTTGGCTCGGCGTGGGCGATGATTGCGCCCAATTCGACGGCTGGCTCGTGACCAAGGATTTGTCTGTCGAAAATACGCATTTCAGACTGGATTGGTCGACGCCGGAGCAGGCGGTTGAAAAGCATATCGTTTCGAACGTGTCGGACATTTCTGCCATGGGAGGTGTCCCGCGCTTTGCAGTTCTCGGGCTTTGCATCAACAAGAATTGGTCTCTAGAAACGCGCACCCGCGTACAAACCGCGATTTCACAGGGCTTTGCCAAGCGTGGCATCGCGCTGATTGGCGGCGATACGGTGGTGGGCGATGTGGGAATGTTTTCGACGACGCTCTTGGGAGCGCTGGAAAGTGAAAATTCGAAGCCGCTTTTGCGCTCGGCTGTAAAACCGGGTGATACACTGTATGTGAACGGGACGCTGGGTAAATCGGATGCCGGGCTTTGGCTGCTGATGAACCACCCCGAGGCCAAAGACGAATTCCCCACGCTGGTGGAATACCACCTTTCGCCCAAGATTTGCGAACGGGCGGGGGCGGAACTTTTGCGCTTGGGCGCCTTTGGGGCCTGCATGGACATTAGCGACGGTTTGTCGTCGGAATTGAATCATTTGGCTCTTTCATCGAATGTTAATTTGCAAATTATTGAAAACAATCTCCCCATAGACCCCGAAGTTGTGCGTTTGTGTGAAAAATTTGGCCAAAATCCGCTAAATTTCGCATTAAATGGGGGTGAGGAATATCACTTGCTATTTGCAAATTCTAGCCCAAAAAGTATATTTAAAGAAAATTCCCAATTGGGCAAGGTGTGTGAGATAGGATTTGCTGTGGAAAAATCTGCGGGCGACCCAGTCCACATGCTTTGCAAAAATGGAGATAAATTGCCCGTTTTCCCGCGGGCGTGGTCGCATTTATGATGAACAACAGTAAGATGAACTTGGGTCAGTTGCTGCTTCGCCAAGGCGTATTGGACGAAGACCAGTTAGCCCATGCTATGGCCGAACACAAACGTACCGGACTTATGCTCAGTAAGATCTTGGTGCGTTTGGGAATGGTGAGCGAAGAAACTTTGACGAACATTCTCGGTTCGCAAATGCAGTCTTCGACCAAGATGCGTATCGGTGAAATGCTCCTTGCTCAGGGTTACATTACCCAGGAGCAGCTGGATAAGGCTCTCGAAACTCAGAAAACCTCGGGCAAGCGCTTGGGCCGTACCTTGGTGGACTTGGGCTTCATGCCCGAAGAACGCTTGATCGAAATTCTTTCGAGACAGTTCGAAGTTCCTTATGTAAAGCTTGACAACTTCAATATCGACCCCAATGCCTACACGTTCTTGCCAGAAGACATGTGTAAGCAGTACAAGGTGGTGCCGCTGTTTGTACAGAAGGGCGAAGACGAACGTCGCCAGGTGCGTTCCGTGATGACCATTGCAATGACCGACCCGACTAACATGCGCACGATTAGCATCGTGAAGTTCAAGGTCCGTATGGACGTTGATATTGTGATGGCCTCCGAAGCGGATGTGATGAAGGCCATTGAACGCGTGTTTGCCGGTCATGGTCCTACCGAAGAATCCTTGGCCGAACTTATCAGTGAATCTAAGGACGGCGAAGAACTTGAAACCGTGGAACGCGGTCAGGGCGGTAACGACGAACCGGAACTTTCTGACGAAGAAGGCCGCCAGGTTGTGAAAATCGTGACCACGCTGATTCACGAAGCCATTGCCCGTAAGGCGTCTGATATTCACCTTGAACCGCAGGAAACCTTCCTGAAACTGCGTTACCGTATTGACGGTGACCTGCAGGTGATGTCTCCGATTCCGGCACGTTTGATGCCGCAGATTCTTTCGCGTATTAAGCTCCTTTCCAAGATGGATATTGCTGAAAAGCGTAAACCGTTGGACGGCCGCTTTACCGTGCGTTACAAGGGTAGCGAAGTGGACCTTCGTGTGAGCTCGTTCCCGATTTCGCTCCGTAAGCGCGGTGTTTGCGAAAAGATCGTTATGCGTATCTTGAACCCGAATTCCGGTCAGTTCCCGCTGAAGGATATGGGTTTCGACCCGCGCGTGCTCAAGCAGTTTATCGATGCGATTAATGCCCCTAACGGTATTGTGCTGGTGACCGGTCCTACCGGTTCCGGTAAGTCTACCACGCTTTATGCTTCTATTCGAGAAATTTTGGATTCCACCATCAACATCTCTACGATGGAAGACCCGGTGGAATTGAATATTGACGGTGTGAACCAAGGACAAATTAACAACGCCGCAGGCTTTACCTTTGCGGCGGGCATTCGCGCCCTCTTGCGTCAGGACCCGGATGTGATTATGATCGGTGAAATGCGTGACCAAGAAACTTCGTCCATGGCTATCGAAGCAGCCTTGACGGGTCACTTGGTCTTCAGTACGCTCCATACCAACGACGCCGCCGGTGCATTCCCGCGTTTGCTCGAAATGGGTCTGGAACCCTTCCTTGTGTCTACCGCTATCAAGGGTGTGCTGGCACAGCGTCTTGTGCGCCGTATCTGTAAGTATTGTAAGGAACCTGTCGAAATTTCGCAGGCCATGCGCGACGAATTCCACTTGAGCCCCGACATGCAGTTCTATCATGGTAAGGGTTGCGAAAAGTGCGATGGTTCGGGTTACAAGGGCCGTTGCGGTATTTACGAATTCCTGGTGCCGAACGAAACCGTGCGTAACCTGATTATCAAGCGTTCTTCGGGCGACGTGATTAAACGTGCTGCCATGCAGGAATGTGGCATGATTACGCTGCGTATGGATGGTATCCAGAAGGCTCTCGACGGCCACACGACGCTCGAACAGGCTATCGGTGCTTCTACGTCGGATGACTAGTAGAAGCCCCTGATTCAAATTTAAAGGAAGACTCTCTTAGAGGGTCTTTCTTTTTTACTATATTGCACATCTGTGTATTAAAAGGGATCCCCATGGCGAATATTGTAGATAATGCTGTTTTAGATAAAGAACTGAACCCGGAACAGGCCGCTGCGGCTAAAAAGATTGATGGCCCGATGCTGATTTTGGCAGGTGCCGGTTCGGGAAAGACGCGTTGCATTACCTATAAGATTGCTCACCTTGTTTCGCAGTATAGCGTGGAGCCGGACCGCATTCTGGCGGTGACCTTTACGAACAAGGCTGCCCGCGAAATGAAGTTGCGTATCCAGAAGTTGCTCAACAGCAACATGAATTTTGCCTGGATGGGAACGTTCCATTCCGTGTGCTTGCGCCTTTTGAAGCTTTGCCTTTCTAAGCAGTCCGTGCTTGACGCTTTGGGCGGCAAGTGGTACGACGGTAATTTCTCGATTTACGACGATGACGACCAGAAAAGGCTTCTGAAAGAAATTATGAAGGAGCAATTGGGCGATAACTTTGAACCGTCCGAAGTCAAGAAATTGCATGGCGCCATTTCGAAATACAAGAATACGATTCTGTACCGTGGAAAAGTCGCTCAGTTGCAGACTCCCGATGTGGCGCAGGAATTGGCGAATTTTCCGGATGAAGTTCTTCGCGCAAAGATGTATGCCGAATACCAGAAACGCCTCAAGGAATCCAATGCCATGGACTTTGATGACCTGTTGTTCAATACGGTTTACATGCTGCAGAAGTTGCCGACACTTGTGGAACAATTGAAAGCGCGTTTCCGCTATGTGGTGGTCGACGAATACCAAGATACGAACGATGTTCAGTATGAACTTTTGAAGTTGCTCATTAACGACAATAAGAATGTGACGGTGGTGGGTGATGACGACCAGAGTATTTATGGCTGGCGTGGCGCGAACATCAAGATTATCCGCAACTTCCACCGTGACTTTGCTCCGGTAACGATTGTCAAGCTGGAACGCAACTACCGCTCGACTGCAAATATTGTGAAGGGCGCTGGCTCCGTGATTGCGCACAACATCCGTCCGCAAGAAATGCAGAAGAACGTGTTCTCCAAGGAAGATGCGGGCGAACTCATTCACGTACGCCACTTTATGGATGACCGCTCCGAAGCCTCGGCCATTGCTGATGTGATTGCAAAGGCGGGTGAAGATTTCTACGCTAAGACGGCGGTGTTCTACCGCACGAACGCGCAGTCCCGCGCCTTGGAAAAGGCGCTAAATGACCGCCGTATACCGTCGGTCATTTTTGGCGGCATGCGATTCTGGGACCGCAAAGAAATCAAGGATGTGCTCGCCTACTTGCGCCTGCTCGCTAACGAAAAAGATGATGCCGCCTACCTGCGCGTCATCAACACGCCGCCGCGTGCAATCGGCAAGACGACTGTCGAAAACATTCTCGAACGTGAACGCAACGGCGAAGGCTCCTTCTGGGACAACTTGCTCGCCGAAGTCAACAGCGGAAGCCGTTCGGCCATTAAGCTCAAGGGCTTTACGGACTTGGTGCAGGGCTGGAAGGCCTTGCTTGCCGCAGGGGAAACTCCGCTCCCGATTCTTGCCGAACGTATCATCAACGAAGTGGGCTACAAGGAATTCTTGCGCAAAGAAGATGAACTCACTGCAGACGAACGCATCGGTAACTTGGACGAAATGGTGAACGCCATCCGCGAATTTGACGAAGAACATCCGGGTGCGACACTCGATGCCTTCTTGCAGGATATTTCGCTTTTGACCGATGCGGACAAGAAGGTGGACAATTCCAAGGGCCAGGTGACGCTCATGACGATTCACATGGCGAAGGGTCTGGAATTCAATACGGTGCATATCGCCGGTTGCGACGAAGAAATCTTCCCGCTGATTCGTGCATCGGCAACCATGTCTGGCGCCGAGATGAACGAGCAGATGGAAGAAGAGCGCCGCTTGTTCTATGTGGGCTGTACCCGTGCCGAAAAGAAGCTGTACTTGTACCATGCCGAACGCCGTTTCTTCCAAGGAAACATTCGCCCGTTTGCGCCGTCCCGTTTTCTTAAGGAATTGGATCCGTCGGTCGTTGACTTTACGCCATGCAACGATTTCGGCTTTGGCGGTAGTGATTTCAATCAAGATTTCTCGGGCTCGCAGTTCTCGCGCCCGCCCCGTCCGAATATTCCGCCTTCATATCCGCGTAGACCGTCTGGAAGCTATGGCGGCGGCTATGGTGGCGGTTCGTCTCGCCCGAGCAACTTTGGCTCTTATGGCTACAACCGTCCCTCGGCGATTCCGAATTCCGTCAAGAAGAATGACAAACACATCGTTTACCGCAATCCGGTGAAGGTTGCTGCCCCGGTAAAGCCGGTGGAACCTTCGGGTCCGCGCGTCGTCTACGACGAATACAGCGAGAATCCGTACCATCCGGGTGTACGCGTGCGTCACATGAAATATGGCGTGGGCACGATTGTCAAATGCTACGGTACTGGCGACAATGCCCGTGTGGACGTGCGTTTCGGTAGCGATCCGACGGTTCGTACCATTATCTTGAAGTATGCCGCGCTGCAAATCGTTGGCTAATTTGCTATTTTGTTGCCGTAAGAAAAAGAGGTAATCATGCTCGAACGTGAAGAAGTTTTGAAACTCGCGAAGCTTTCTAGGCTCGAAGTCGCCGAAGAAGATATCGAATCCGTGAAGGGTCATTTGGATAAGATGCTGAACCACCTGGAAGCCCTCAAGGCGCTGAACCTTTCCGATGTGGAACCGATGACTGCCGTCGAAAACGGCGCTACGATTCTCCGCGAAGATGTGCCGGTGCAGGGTTTTTCGCTGGAAAAGGCCTTCATGAATGCTCCGGCTGTGGAAAACGACCACTTCGCCATTCCGAAGGTGATTGGCGGCTAATTCAGAAATAGCTTTGGGGTGTGGAATTTTATGGCTGTGCATTGCATAGTTCCTGCCCGTATGGGTTCAAGCCGCTTTCCGGGGAAGCCCCTGGTAAAAATTTTTGGTAGAGACAACGTTGGCAAGCCGATGATTGTGCGCACCCTGGAAAGGGCGCTGCTTGCCGAATGTTTTGACC
The DNA here is from genome assembly GCA_017530965.1 of Fibrobacter sp. Classification (GTDB taxonomy): domain Bacteria; phylum Fibrobacterota; class Fibrobacteria; order Fibrobacterales; family Fibrobacteraceae; genus Fibrobacter. Next base: position 18,258 of record JAFXLS010000029.1, on the reverse strand, counting down.
GCATCGTGTGTGCGACCGATTCCGAAGAAATTGCTGAGGTTGTATCGCGTGCGGGATTTGAGTTTATCTTGACTGGCCCTGCGGCCACGGGTTCTGATCGCGTTGCCTTTGCGGCTCGCGCTCTCGATTTGGACTTGGTGGTGAACCTGCAGGGTGATGAACCGCTGGTAGAACCTTCTGTGTTGTGCGATGTGGCGGCAACGCTTGAAAAGCACCCGGACGAATGGGTGACTGTCGCATGCCCCTTGAACCCGGCAGAGGCGGGTCTTAAGACGGTGGTCAAGGTTTTGGTGAAAGACGATTACGCGGTGGACTTTACCCGGTGGGTGGCGAATGAGGACGCTCCCCGCTGGTTCCAGCACCAGGGAATCTACGCTTATTCCAGGGTGTGTCGCGATGAGTTCTCGTCTTTGCCACAGAACGAAGTCGAAAAGGAACGCTCTTTGGAGCAGATGCGCATTCTGGGCAGACGCCCGATTCGCATAGTCCAGAGCAAGTACCCTTCGATTTCGGTGGATGTCCCTTCAGACGTGAATGCGGTGGAGGCGGCGTTTAAATAGCCCTTTGGTCGAGGATAACCAATGGAGGTTGTCCTATGAATGCACCTGAAAGAAATGTGGTCCGACTGGCTCTATGCCTGTTGGTCCTTGGAGTCGTTGTCCGCTATTTGCCCTGGGGGCTCCCGTCTATCGAGAGTTTCGAGGTAGGGGAGGCCCTTGTGGTCGAAAATACGGCCCCTTTGCCGGGGGAACGGGATTCCCTGGTCAATAACGCAAATATTGTGTCAAAAATTGACTCTAATAATGCTGCTCGCCCTAAAAAAGAGCGGAAAAATGTCAAAAAAGTGAATCTTCCGGTACATATCAATTCGGCTTCTGTGGAGGAACTTTGTGCCCTAAATGGGGTCGGTCCCAAGCTCGCCGAGAAGATTTTAGCCACCAGAAATGCCCTCGGACCCTTCAAAACGGGGGAAGATTTGCAAAAAGTGCCAGGAATCGGCAAGAAAAAATTGGAAAAGCTCCTTTTGGGGGTAATTTTTGATTAGTTTTATGGTGTAGTTTTTTTCATAAGTCGTTGATAATATGAGTGATACGAAGATTTACATGGGTATAGAAGCAGGGGATGCTTCTCTGAAAGTTGCCCTTCTGGATGCAACCGAACGCCGTGTTTTGAAGACGGCTGTTCTCGATACGGAAACCGCCCCCCTCGATGATGTCTATGCTTTTGAAACAGCCCTCCAGGGTTGGATGGAATTCAACCAGATTGAATCTGTCGATGCCGTTTCTGTGGCAATTCCCGCATTTAGGTCGATTGTTCGCCAGATCTTTGTTCCGGCAGAGGCTGCAAAGAACGTGGACGACTATGTAAAGTGGTACGTTTCGCTGATTACCAATGCCGACGCCAATGCGTATATAATTGATTACAAAATCATGAGTGGCGATTCCTCTCTGGGCTACACCATTATGCTGATTGCCGTCCGCGAGCAGTGGGTCGACAACCTGCGTAAGGGTTTCCGTAGCAAGATGCTTGCTCCGAAGGCCATGGATGTGGACGTACTTTCGCTCATGAACCTGATGGATTTTGCTGAAAATGTGTCCGAACTGACATGCATAGTCAAGGCTGACTATGCCGGTGTGACCTTGCTTTGGCTGACCAAGGACAACCTGCATGCACTCCGCTGCGTGTCCACCCTTTCTTTGGTGAACAACACCAAGGAAGAAGCTTACCAGATTTTGGCAAAGGAAATTGCCGAACAGATTGCCATCGCCCAGCAGGAAAATGCCGCTGTGGTGACCAAGACGGTTCGTCTGTGTGGCGAAATGGCTAGCGATATGCTGTTTGTGGAAGGTGTTCGTGCGAAGCTGCCCGAATGCCAGTTGTTTTTGATGGATTCTTTCTCTAACTTGAGGCTCCCGACCGAAGAAGAAGATTCTGCTGCCGTGCTTTCTTGCGCAGGTGCTATCGGTGCTGCCTTGAATGTGATGGAGGGTGTATGATTCATTTGAACTTGATTGACGCCGCTGAACGTTTGATCGAAGTCGAAAACGTGGCTCCGGTGAATGTCACCAGCGTCAAGGAATTGCAGAGTAAGTCCCGCAAGAAGGTCTTGACGGTTCTTGTGGCGGCTTTGTTTGTGTTTGTAGCCTTTAGCTGCTTTTTGAGCGTAGCTGGCGTTCCTCAGCCGTTGCAGGGCTTGCTTCCGCCGCCGTATCTGGAACTGATCGGTGCCGAAGACCCGACCCGTTCTGCCTTGGCTATCGGTGCCGGACAACGTACCTCTGCCGGTGGTTCGCTGGAAGCGGAAGCTGCCGCTGCTGCTGCCATGATCCGTCAGCGCGAAAACGTGACGGTGAAGCAGGTGGTGGGCGAAATCAATCCTCAGGCTTTGTTCAACAACAAGCGCACGGACTACAACAGCTACTTGCCGCTGGAAAAGCTTTCTTACCAGAGGGCTTCTGTTGGCCAGTTCCTTGCCTTCTTGAATACGGCAACGCCCGATGATGTGGGCTTCTCGGATTGCATTTTCCAGGCTCCGAACTATTACTACGTACGTGGTGTGGCTGCTACCCCCAATTCCCAGAAGGCATTCCTTGATCGCATCAGAGCTGTCAGTTCTGATTTCAGGACTCCGCCGCTGCCCGAAAACGCTCCTGCTACCGACATTACCGCTTTCGGTATGTACAACGTGGCAAACGTGAATCTGGGCGCAGTCTCGTCCTTTGTGCCGGTTTCCGAAGTGAACGGCGAAATCAAGTCCATGAAGGCTTTGGCCGTTGCTCAGAAGGTGCAGCTCTCCGGTCTTGAAAAACCGCTGGTGGAAGAATTCGGTGTCTACAAGCGTTACACGATTAAGGCAACTACGACGGCTGACTTTGCCGAGTTGAACGCCTTTATCGCCGCCTTTGTGGCTTCGCCCTCTCGTATCGGCGTTCGCAATATCGAAATGAAACTTGCCAAGAAGGATATGTTCACCACGATCCTTTTTGAAATGTTCGTCATTAAGCAATAGTCCCGATGCCCATTCGCATTACCGGTGGACTCATGCGGGGGAGGAATGTGCCTTCCCCAGATACCTCTAAGACTAGGCCTACGGCTTCTCGTACAAGAGAAGCACTCTTCAATATTTTGCAGGGTGTAGAAAACTTTCGCGTTTTGGATTTGTTCGCAGGCACCGGCATTATGGGAATCGAGGCGTTGAGCCGTGGCGCAGCAAGCGTGGTGGCCGTAGAAATGGCTCATGCCCAGGCGAGACTGGTGTTGCAGGCCTACAAGGCCTTGTCCTTGGAATCGAAACTTAATTTGTTGGAAAAGAACGCCCTCGCGCTAGACAAGGATTCTCTTTGCGCCAGCGAAGGCTTTGACTTGATTTATGCGGATCCTCCGTTCAAGGACATGGATTATCCGGACCTGCGCCCCTATTGGGAATGGCTGAATCCGGGGGGCGTTGCCGTGTTCGAGGCACCGAGCCGCAATTTGCCTGCCTGGGTGAAAGAAGCCGACGAATCTGGAATGGTGCAAGTCCGCCGTTACGGCGAATCTTCGCTGGTTATCTACAGAGCATAATTTCTATATTTACGGCATGAAGAAAATCGCCGTATTCGCAGGATCCTTCGATCCGTTTACATTAGGACATCTCGATATCGTGAAGCGCGCCGCAGCGTTGTTTGACGAGTTGTATGTGCTGTTGGCGGTGAATGCTTCCAAGAAGTACATGCTCCCGGAATCGGCAAGAGTCGAAATTGTCAAAACGGCAGTCAAGGACATTTCGAATGTGAAGGTGGACTCCTTTGACGGACTCACGGTTGATTTTATGAAGCGCGTCGGTGCGAAATTCCTGGTACGCGGAATCCGCGGGGCGGTCGATGTGGAATACGAGCAGACGGTTGCCTGGAACAATAAGGTGCTTTATCCTGAATGCGAAACGGTTTTCTTGTCCAGTGCGCCGGAACATTTGAATGTGTCCAGTACCGTGGTTCGCGAACTTTTGAAAGTCGGTATCGCGGGCAGCGAAGAAGGCCGCACGAAACTTGCGAAATATGTCCCCGCCGAAGTAATCCCTTTACTAACCTTTAACTAGAGATCCTGCTCCTACGAACCTAACTCAACTAAGGCTACAAGTAACCAAGTTTCGTATATCGACTTCACTTCGTTCCGTTCAGGATGGCATTTATTAACCACTAATCATTGCTTACTTCCTATGAGACCTTTCAGATTTTTACCGAAACCAATAAGAGTGATTCTAATTATAAACTTGATTGTTTTTGTAATTGGAGCATTGAATGAAAATATCCAAGGTTTAATAAATGCTTTTGGTGCTTTGATTAATCCATTTGATGTTTATGTAAACCGACAGACAGGTGTGGTTCATCATGTTGAAGTCAATTCCTTAATATATCAGGCGTGGCGTTATGTAACATACGCTTTTATCCATGGAGGATTTTGGCACCTGTTTGTGAATATGTTTACACTATGGATTTTTGGAGCAGACGTGTGTGATATGCTGGGAAGTAAAAAGTTTGTTGGTTTGTATTTATTCTCTGCAGTTTTTGCAGCTTTGTTTAGTCTGCCCTTCTATTATTTGGGTATTATAGGAGGTTGGATTGTTGGAGCTTCAGGTGCTTTAATGGGAATTTATTGGGCCTGTTATAAATTATTTCCCGAGAATACGCTTTATATTTGGGGACTATTCCCGGTGAAAATGAAATATTTTATATGGTTTATTGTTTTCTTGGATATTGTATCGGCAAGATCGTCTGATGGTATAGCTCATTATACGCATCTAGGAGGAATTCTTGCTGGTGTGATTTTCATGTTCTTTTTTAATCGCGGCTATAGACAACAAAGTAGCGTTTTTGGTAACCTTGGCAAGGCTTTCGCAAAATTCCGCGGCCCGAAATTCACGGTGCATCCGGGTGGCCGTCAAGAGCGTGAATCTCGCGCCGATTCGCAACCGGATGATGCCATTGAAGGTGAAGTTTTTTATGTAGACGAAAACAAGCGGATGGATGAAATCCTTGCTAAAGTCAACCGCGAGGGAATCAATTCGCTGAACGAAACCGAACGTCAATTTTTACTTAAGGCGAGCGAAAAGTTGCGCCGCCGTAGAGGAGGCTTCTAATGAAGAAAGTGTTAGGTATGGGCGCAGCCCTTGTCGATATTTTGGCCAATGTAGATGATGCTTGGATTGCCGCACAGGGCGTGCAGAAGGGCGGCATGAACATGGTGGATTGGCCGCAGATGGAAAAGTTCCTGGGTGCTCTCAAGAACCCGCTGCGTGTGCCGGGTGGTTCTACCTGCAATACCATGGTGGGCCTTTCTCGCCTGGGTGGCAAGGCTGCCTTTATTTCGAAGATTGGCAACGACGAACTCGGTAACATTTTCAAGAAGCATTTGCAAGATAACGGCGTGGAATCGAAGCTGGGACTTAGCGATGCCGCTACGGGTTGTGTATTCTCTGCAGTGACCCCTGATGCCCAGCGTTCCATGTGGACTTACCTGGGCGCCTCTGATTTCCTCGCCAGCGATGACTTTGTGCCGGCCCTTTACGATGGCGTAGGCCTGCTGTATGCCGAAGGCTACCGTGCTTTTAATGCCGATTGCTTCAAGAAGTCCTTTACGCTTGCCCGTAGCCTGGGTGTAGAAACCGCTCTCGATTTTAGCAGCTTTGGCGTGGTCGAAGCTTGCCGCAAGTTGTTCGATGAACTGTTTGCTGAAAAAATGATTGACATCATCATTGCAAACGAAGATGAAGCTTATGCTTATGCAGGCGTCAAGGAAGAAGCTGCTCTGGATGTGCTTGCCAAGAAGGCCAAGGTTGCCGTGGTGAAAATCGGTAAGCGTGGCGCCCTGATTGCGAAGGATGGCAAGGTGGTGCATGTGCAGGCTGGCCCCGCGAAGGCTATCGATACCACCGGTGCTGGCGACTTGTGGGCATCGGGATTCCTGTACGGCTACATGAATGGCTGGGATATGGAAAAGTCGGGCAATCTCGGCAGCGTCGTTTCTAACGAAGTGGTGCAGGTGATGGGTGCACAGATTCCGGAAGACGGCTGGAAGCGTATTTTGGCTGCTCGCGGCTAGTAAAATTTTATTTTTTATCACAGAAACAGGCTATGAGACATCTTTTAGCCTGTTTTTTTTGCATCTTTGTAAAGAAAAAGATATATTTGAAACTAAGTGGAGGCTTAACGTGATGAAACGAATTCTTTGCTTGATTATGGTTGCCATGGCGTTCTCTTTCGCCCAAGATGAACCCTACATTCGCAATATCTGTGATACGTTGCCCAGTTCTGCGACACCGAAGGTTGAACTCAAAATGGCCTATGTTGATGTAGGCAAGTGGTATGGATCGAAGGATCTTTCCAAGACGGATTCTTCGTCCGTAAAGCGTTATGAAAGCTATGAAACGATTAAGCCGTTTCGAGACAAAAAGATTGGACTATCCTTGCCTTATTCAATAACGGCATCTTGTGCAGAAACACAGTATAACCTGTACAAGATAGCACAGTGGAATGAGTCGACTTTGTCTTGGGACTTGAATGAGGATAACGATGACTATGCGACCGTTATCATGGATGTAAACATGGTAGAATTCCCTGGTTACAATGCATCGAATTCGTACAATATCTTGGCAATGAGAAAAGGCTCGCTTCCAGAAGATCAATCTTATAATTCAGAGGAACTCATGGTGTCAAGGACTTTCGAATTTCAATTTGACTGGTGGTATACGTATGCTGCTTATACGATTGTATCTACGGCCTCTACAAAATGGAGCTTCAAATCTTCCTATGGGCTGGATTCTCTCTCGTCTTTGAATAACGCGCTCAAAAGTCTGGATATTCCAGATTCTATTTCAAAAATTCAGATTCATCAATTCCATGTAGTCTTGGTGGATCCGAACAAAAACCAGCCGGAGTCTTCTTCGTCTGTGGAAGAATCCAGTTCTTCGGAAGAAACGACAGTTCTGGGCCGTATGGAAAGAACTCCGCGTGTATTCAATGATTCCCGCGAAGTCCGTAGGCTTGACGGCTCCATTGTCAAGCAGGGCGAATCCCTTAAGCCCGGTGTTTACTACGTAAGGGGCATGGATGGCCGTTGGAAAAAGAACGTCCAGTTGCATTGATTTTATTAGATTGTAACTTTTATTTAAATCCGTATCCCCGATATAATCGGGGATTTTTTTGTATATTAGCGGGCATGATTCAGATTTTGAAAGTCTTTGCTTTGTCTTTGGCCCTTTGCGGTTCTTTGGCCTTTGCTGATGAGGCTGATTTGCAACAGGAAATTGCCGTGCGCGACAGCGTGATGCAGGTGCAGGGCGATGCTTGCACGCTTGAAAAAGATTCCTTGCGTTCCGTAATCGAAACCGAAAAGGCAAAAAGCGAAAATTGGGAAAAGAGCTACAATACCGTCAAAAAGGACAATGAAACCTGCGCCCAAATGTTAAGCACGTCTATTGGCGTGAACGAAAACAAGAAAGAAAAAGAAGACAATGACCGCAGGGCCGCAGCCATGGCGACATCGTCTTCGTTCTTGGGTGGTGTGGGTATCGGCCTGTTGATTATGTGGCTGATCATGAAGTAATTGAATTCGTGTTGAGGAGCGAATGAATAAAGTTCTTTTGAGTGCAAGCCTGCTTTTGTGCGCAGGCTTTTGTTTTGCGAAAAATGCGGTGCCTGCAGGGCCTTTCCAGTGGGGGCATACGCTTGCCCCGCTTACGACAATTAAAATGTCTACGGCCGAAATTTCGGCGTATATGCCTGCCAAGAAGAAATTGTTTGTAGTGGGCGATGCGAATGTTGTCGAAGTGGTGGACTTGAGCAACCCGGGTGTTGCCAAGAAGATTTCTGAGACTTCAATTCTGGGCAATGCCTCTAGCGTGACTGTCCATGATGACTTGGTTGCGGTCAGCATGCTTGAAGTTGAAGAATGGCGCGATGGCCAGGTGCAGGTGATGCGTTACACCGACAGCCTCGAAGTGCTTGGTGTGTACAGGGTCTGCAGCCAGCCGGACATGATCAAGTTTACGCCCGATGGCAAGAATCTGCTGGTGGCATGCGAAGGTTCGCCTAGCTCGGATTTTGCGGTAGATTCTGAGGGTGGCGTTGGCTTTTTGTCGGTTGCTAAGGCTGATGCAGAATCATGGAAGACGGCGGAATTCACCGTGGCCGGTTTCGATCATCTTGATACGAATGCGCTCAAGAAAGCGGGCGTTCGTTCTCCTGGAAATCAGGGCTTTTTGAGGTCTCTGGAACCGGAATACATTACGGTATCCGACGATTCCAAGCTGGCGTGGGTAAGCCTGCAAGAAAATAACGCCATGGCCATTATCGATGTGCCTGCCAAGAAAATCAAGAAGGTATTCCCGCTGGGGTTTGTTGATCATTCCAGGAACGGCTTTTCGCTGGATGCTGTCAGCGATGGCGAAATCAACATCAAGAATTATTACCCGTTGCGCGGCTTGCGTCAGCCAGATGGTATTGCCACCTTCAAGGCGGGAGATAGGCACTTTGTGTTGACCGCAAACGAGGGCGCTCCTGTCAACGATTATAGTGTTTGGACCGATGTGACGAATTTGGCCACGCTTAAGGAACAGGGGCGTTTAGATGAAACCGTCTTTACCGAACCCATCATGAAGGAACTGAAGGATTTGTCCGTGAGTTCCTTGGAACGTTGCGACGAGGGCAAGTATCGCACCAATAATGGCAAGTGCCCCTATGCCTATACGTTCGGTTCCCGTTCCATGAGTGTTTTTGATGGCGAAACCGGTAAGGTGATTTGGGATTCCGGTGAAATGTTTGAACGGGTGCTGGCAAAGATTGCCCCGGAATACTTTAACTGGAATTCAAAGAAAGGCAAAGTGAAAATGGACAAGCGCAGCGGTGACAAGGGATGCGAACCCGAGAATGTTACCGTTGGCGAGGTGGGGAATCGCCGCTATGCCTTTGTGGGCTTGGAACGTACCAGTGGCATTGCCGTTTTCGACATTACGGAACCGGTGGCGCCGAAACTGGTGGATTTCTACCTGGATCCCCTGGATCGCGGGCCTGAAGGTGTGTTGTTCATTCCTGCCGAAAAGAGCCCTATGGCTGGCCAGGCGTTGCTCGTAGTGGGCTATGAATACAGCAAGACCCTGACGATTTATACGATTAAATAACCGATTCGGGCCATGGGTGCTTGGGGTAGCGTCCTCGCAACTCCTTGCGGACTTCTGCATACGTGTTCTGCCAGAATCCCGTTAAATCCCATGTCTTTTGAATGGTGCGGAAGTTCGGTGCAAGAATATCGTACCGGACTTTTAATTTGCCGTCGGCAATTTTATGTTCGCCGCGGAGTTGCATCAAGTCTTCGATACGGGCCGAGATTTCTACTAGGACGCCTTCGATGCTTTGTACGGATTTCCCGTCGTCGGTAACGGCGACTTCTTGGTAGCTGTAACGGGCGCGCTTGCCGTTGGGGAGCGTGTAATGGTCGGGGAATGTCTTGCCGAGCCATTGCAGCATGGATTTGCCGAAATATTCTTCGACGATACTGCGGTAACGGTCTTCGTTGATGTCGCGGAGCAGGAACTTGCCACTTGCGAATTCGTCGAAGATGAGTTCCATGTCTTCTTCGTTGAATTCGGGGAGGCCGTATTCGGGGTAGAGCTTGGCGGCAAGGCGCATCTTGATGAGCCCAGTCTGTACGGCTTCGGTCAGGAATTTTCCGCTCCAGTTTTCCTTTTCGATTTTTTCGCGCCAGGCGTCTACGGTAAGTTTCTTGAGTTCTTCGAGAACTTTAGGCGAGGCCTCTTGCGTGAGGATTTCTTTGCGGGAAAGTTCGGTGGTGGTGCCGTCGGCGTTTTCGGATTCGCTGATTTCAACACCGATGAATCGTTCCTGGCCGCTGCGCCACAAAAGTTCGTAGCGGGTCTTGGCGTTGCTGCCGCCGAGCATTTCTTGCGAGACGGGAGCGTACAGGTTCACCTTGAGTTCGGATTTGGTGGTGCCGGTGCGGAGCATGCTGAGAGCGAGAATCGCGTAAGGCGGTTCTGCAACTTGCAGGCGAATTACATTCTGATTGGCGAGCTTGTATGCGTTTCCGCTCGGAGTCGCGAGCCTATCGGGGAAAGCTTTTAAAAGGCTGCGAACAGTGTCATCCTGAGCGGAGCAACGTTGTTGCGCAGTCGAAGGATCTTGCTTTAATCCATCGCGGTAATCCCGCAGTTGCCGGAGCGTAAAGCTGACTTCTCGCGGAATATCCCTACTTTTGGACAACGTATCGCTTGCAAGCGTCAGAATGTCGTAGGCGATTTTTGCTTTTTGCAAGAATTCGGTGCCGGAGTGAATCCAGGCGAGTGCCGCGAGGAGCAAGTCGGGCAAGTCTTCTTTGCTTTGAGCCGATGCCAGAAGCAGCGCGAGCGGAATGCTTGAAATAGGCGTGCGGATTGCCTTGAGGCCAAGCTCGGTGATGGCTCCGTCCTGGAGCATTCCGAATTTTTCGAGGAGCGCTGTCGCTGTCTTTTCTCGGGCTTCCGGAATTGCGGTCGGTAAATTTATTCTAGATCCTTCGACTTCGCCCTGATGGGCTTCGCTCAGGATGACACATTCGGTTTCTAGCGCTGCTTTTTGCAGTAGCAGTTCCGAGGGCTCTATTTGCAGTACCTCGGGGACGATCCCTTGGGGCATACGCTTTTCGCTTTCTTCGCTCCAGAGGCGTATGGCACAACCATTCTGCGTACGGCCGCTACGGCCGCTGCGCTGAATGGCATTTTGCATAGAAATGGGGAGCGTGCGCAGTACATTCACTTTTTCACTGTCGTCGTAAATACTGACGCGTTCGATGCCGCTGTCCACGACGCCTGTCACGTTCGGAACGGTGATGGATGTTTCGGTGATGTTCGTGGTGAAGATGACGCGGGGGCGTTCGGTGACTTCAAAAATGCGGTCTTGAGTTTCGCGGTCCTGGCCGCCGTAGAGTTCCAGGAATTCGGCGCAGTTGTTGCCGAGGGCTTCGGAGGCGGCGGTGTGGCAGCGGGCGATTTCTGCTTTACCCGGCAGGAACACCAGCGTGGTCTGCCAAATATTGTTGCGGTACAGAGTACGGAGCGCCCGCACCACTTCGGCGTCAAGTCCAACGCCCGAAACGAGCGATGTCCCCGTGGCCGGAGTCTGGTTGATTATTTGGACGGGGTAGAGCGGGTGACCCAAGCTCAGGCACTTGACGCCGAGAACCGTTTCGAGCTCGGAACGGTTCAACGCCGCCGACATTACTGCAATGCGTGGCCGTTCGGTGCCTCTAAAAAACGCGAACAGCAAGTCCATGTCGGCTTTGCGTTCGTGGTATTCGTCGAACACAATCCAGTCGGCATCAAGCTTGCCGTGCAACAGCTCTTGCAGAAAGTTACCGTAGGTCTGAAAGAGTATGCGCGTGTCTGCGCTCTTGCAACTGTCTTGCCTGAACTGGTAGCCGACGGTCTTTCCGCAGCTTTCTCCGTGGAGCTTTGCCGAGAACTGTGCCAGCGCGAGAGCTGCAATGCGGCGGGGCTGCAATACGACCACGCGGCCTTTGCAATGCTTGCTTAAAAAGTAGGGGATGAACAGCGATTTGCCCGAGCCGGTCGGTGCTTCTATCAATAAATTGCGAGAAGCCGCTATCGCGGCTTCCAGTTTACCTTCTTCTTCGGCGAGTGCTAGGTCTTGATATTGCAATGGAAATTAGCGAGGGAATCTCAGTTTTTCGCCGGTGGCAACGTCGTTGTAGGGCTTCTTGCCTTCGCGGAACTTCTGGTTGATGACCAGGTTGTCGATACGGCGACGGAGACCCTGTTCGGTCTTGCAGAAGAAGTATGCCACCTTGTTGGTGCCCGGCACCAGGAACATGGCCAGCTTGTACTTCTGGGACACGGCGCGGCGGAAGAACTTCAGGTCTTCTTTCTTGGGAACCACGAGGTGAGAACCTTCCTTGACTTCGCAGATCATGTCTGCATCGGCAAGCAGGGCGTGAGACTTCTGCTTGAGGGCTGCAAAGTTGGGCTCGGTATTCTTCTTGATGGTTTCAAGGCTGAATGCGCCTCCGCCTTCTTTAAGTGCCTTGCGAACGCCGCGGAACGCAAATACACCCATAACGATGACAAACAAGGCTACAAGGAACGGCCAATAGCTGGCGAGAAAATCTAACATAAAAACCTCAGGGGGATCTTTTTTGAAAGCAAATATAGAAATTTTTCTAATTTTTTGAGCAGTGAGAGTCTTAGTAAAACATATTGTCTTGGCCTTTGTGGCCGTTGCTGTTGCGGCCTTTGCGGCTGAGGATGCTGCCGTTCAAGGTTGTGCCGATGGTGCCCTTGTCTCGTCGATCAAGCTTGAAGGCCTTGAACATACCAGGAACCGCGTGGTGGAACGTGAGCTCCAGAACCGAGTGGGGGAGCCCTTTTCTGTGGAAAAGTTCGAGGCGGAAAAACGCCGCCTGCAAGACTTGGATTTGTTCACCGAAATAACTGTGTCGTGTAATGTAAGTCAGGATCCTTCGACTCCATCACTTCGTGATTCCGCTCAGGATGACACTTTTTTATCTGTAACCTATTCTTTTAAAGAAATCTTCCGCTGGATTCCCTCTCCGGCAGGGAAGGAAACGGACCGTGACGGGCTGATGATCGGCCTTGCTCTCGCGAATCTCAACGTACTTGGTGAAGATATCCGTGCCGAAGTGCAGTATCGTACTTCAACAGATCCGTTCCTCGAAAATAACGAGTATGCGTTCTATGCGAGTTCGCCATACCTGTTCGGCCTTCCGCTCGGCTGGAATTTCGAGTTCCTGCGCACCGACAGCTACGATGACATCCATGGCTATCAGGACGACAGCTGGCTTGTGGACCTTGATGTGGATTACGAAATGTTGCCGCACCTTTCTCTTCTGGGAACGGTTGCTGGTCGCGAATTAAAGAAAGCCGCATTCTTGCCGGAGTTCGGCTTCGGCTTCGCCTTCGATTTCCGCGACAGTAAGCTAGATACCCGCAGGGGTGTTTATTACGAATACATGCTGACTCATGTGGGCGCTGGAGACAATCAGGATTCCGGTTGTGATGTATCTGATGGCGAAAGCTGCGAGGGAATGGGTGGCGAAAACTACTGGGAACTCCTGACGGATGCACGCGCCTACTGGACCTTGAATCGCTTCGTGACTGGTGCGACTGCGCTTGCACGTTATCGTCCGGGCGATGTGAAATTTTACGATTACTATTATCATGGCGGTCCGAATACATTCCGCGGCCGTGGCGGCACTGCACTCGGCGGGAAAGAGGATAAAGCCGATTCGGTGCGTTTGGGTGTCCACGAAGTCTTGCTGACTCTTGAGGAACGTTTTGTATTGATGGAACGCCATGCGGCCAGTGTCATGGGTGTCAATTTCTTCTATGGCGTGCAGCTGGTGGCGGGTCTCGATGGAAGTCTCCTGTGGGATAGCGGCCGACCCGGCTGGGACGATTACGAGGGCGCTGTCTATGGTGGTCTGCATCTAGTTATTCCGGCACTAGACCGCATCCGCTTTGAAGTGGGTTATAGACCCGATAGGGGAGAACCCACGTTCTACTTTGGACTCTTTGACAAGGTGACTTCTTCACGTTGGCGTAGCAGATAACCGATTCCGACACAATTAAAGTAAACTGCCCTTTACAAATCTTGGATAAATACTAAATTAAAGCTTATATTTATAATAAAAAGATAAGATGGGCTCAAAGTGGGCCTTTTGGAGTATAAATGGCAATTAATTATCTGGATCTTCCGATTGGTCGCAAGTACCCCTACGAAGTGGATTGTGTCGTCGAAATCGGCAAAGACACCAACCTCAAGTATGAATATGACGAACGCCTGCACGTGTTCCGCCTGGACCGCTGCTTGCTCAGCTCCATGAGCTATCCCTGTACATACGGCTTTATCCCGAGCACCAAGGCTGACGATGGCGATGCTATCGATATGTTGATTTACAGCCCCGCATCCATGATGACGGGTACGGTTTGCACCTGCCGCGTGATTGGTGCTTTGGACATGACTGATGGTGGCCGCAAGGACTACAAGGTGCTTGGAGTGCCCGTGTTCAATCCGCGCCCCATTAGGGACATTACCGACGTGGACCAGATGTTCCTCCGCATTACCCGCAACTTCTTCCAGAACTACAAGGAACTGGAAGGCAAGGATGTGCAGATTGGTGAATGGCAGAATGCCGAATTTGCCCGCGAAAAGGTGATTGCGGCCCACAAGGCTTATTTCCAGATGCAGGTGCAGGTTCCAGAAACTTGCTACCAGGAACCGGAAAGCCTCGACCACTTGCCGCCTGACGAATTGATTTAAAAAAACGCCGCTTTTTAGCGGCGCTTTTCAATTAAAAGCATCTTACTTTCACCGGTAGTGCGCCGGTGATTTTTGTTTTTACGTTTTCCAGGAATTCCTTGGGCAGGGGTTCTACGCCTTTGAGCAAGGTTTGGCGGATAACGGTGTAGAGCTGGATTTCTACCAGGTTGGCGGGGTTTGCGGAATGGATGGCCGCCAGGTTTTCGATATAGCGCTCGATTTCTTGTTCACTGGGAATTTCGCCCTGCACATTGCAGATCATGGTCTGTATACAGAGCGGGTAAAGCTTGATGGTCTTGGTTAGGTTGTCTAGAATCTTTTCGAGGTGCAGGGGAGAACGGTTTACTTTCTTGAACCATTCTTCGGTGCCGGCATCCAGTTTTGCCCAGATTTCTCCATCACCTTCCAGCAATTGTGAAAGTCCCTGCTGCGAGGCAGGCGCTTCGATGTGGCTTGCGTTGGTAATAAGGCGCAATTTGAAATTGCCCAGTCTGGGAGTGAATTCCTTTTGAATTTGGCGCATGCGGCGGCAAACTTCGGGGAATTCCTTGACGATGGTGGATTCTCCGTCGCCCGAAAGGCAGATGTCTTTTATAAGTTTGTTTTCTGCAGGAACGTTTTCGTAGGCCTTGCACTTGGCGAATTCGCCGGATTCGTAAATGGCGAGGAATTGACGCAGTTCCCGTTCTACGGCATCGATGTCTACGGGAATTCTCTTGTGGCCTTCTTGGGGGCCGCTCTGGCAGTAAGCGCAAGAAAAGGAACAGTGGTGGTCGGGATTCAAGTTGATACCGACAGAAAGCCCGCCTGCACGGCGGCTAATTACCGGGTACACCCAGGTGTTGTTTTCCCACATGCGGGAATGATCGCTCCACGCTGCAATTAATGCCTTTTCTTGTTCATTCATGCCGCCAAATATAGTAATCTCCGCTATAATCTGTATCTATATGCCGCTAGAGTAAAAAATTAGAGCATCTTCTCTGCTCGCCTCATGCATTTGTCACATTTTACTACATTTCCAACATGCAATTTGTATTGAAGTCCGTTTTGCTTTCGCTGGTGCTTGTCGGCTTTGCTATCGCCGATGGCATTAAACCTGAAGCCTTGGCTAAAGATGGCGCTGTGACGCGAGACCGTCACCTGACCGAGATTCGCGATATTATGCGCGGTGGTCGCGGTGGCTACATCGATTTCGGTTTCTACTATACCCCGACCCGAGAACAGCTGCCTTTGGAAAGCCAGTATGGCGAGCATAAGGGCTATGCGTTCAACCACCATTTTGCGGGCTTTGGGGCTGGCGAAGTGGCCAAGTACCGCCACATGGGTGCGCTCCTCTGGTTTGACCGTTCTGGTTGGGATGGCGAAGACTTCGTCCTTTTCCCGAATTATGGAGATTTCGGTATTGAACGTTCCGTGGTCACCTGGGGCTTGACTCTCACCGATATTAGAATGGATTGGACGTTTGCAGCAGGTATGCAACACCAAAATCTGGAACACCGCGGCAAGATTTACCCCTACGAAGACGACTCCCTGGCCTATAGCTGGGCCCACTTGCGCTTTAGCAAATTGAGTGCCCAGGCCAATTTCTTCCGCAAGGACTGGCGCCTGTTCCGATTCTCCCTGGACCTGGAAAGCCGCGCTATCTATGGTGGCAGAAAATCGGGCCCCCTGACCTATTTGCCGAACGTTTCTCTTGCCATGTATAATGCCGATGACGAAAGCGATGTGGATTCTATGCGAATCACCTGGGAACAGAACCTGTACGCCCAGCAGCTTTATGCCGAAGTTTCGTTTGACTTGGACGATACGTGGTTCCACAGTGCCGCACTTAAGTTTTATCCGGATCCGTCCCGCATGATTGGTTTCGAGGCGACATGCCTGCGTCGTGACAGGAGGAAGGTTGCAGAAGACTGGGTAGAAATTGAAGATGACTATTTGTGGGGTGGTGCAATCGATTTGCTGTTTGCCCGCATTGCCTACAACGCCGCCTACGATTACGACAACTTCTTTGGTGCCAAGGGAACCTTCCTTGTGGAATTCAAGTTTAACTTGGCCACTGTCGATGGCTGGCTCTTTAACCGTGGCGCTTCCCGTAGCGCACCCATGGAAACCGATGTCATCAGGCAGTACGACAAGAAGTCGAAACCTGGCGAAATTACTCCGCTAAATTCTAGTAGCGGTGCGCCCAAGACCATCGAGGCCAAGGGAATCCGTTACGAAAAGGCCGGTAAGTCGGGCTCTGCAGAAGGAGGTAACTAATGAAAGGGACAATGAAAAAAGTGTCTTTGCTTGCAGGAATGGTTTCTTGCTGTGCCATGCTTTCTGGCTGCCTTACGCATTGGATAGAAGATTCTACTACGAGACTTCAGGTCGAAAACAGGTCTTCCCAAACTATTGTTGGCGTCGATATTCTTGCAGAAGACGGTTCGGGGTACAAAACGTGGATTCGTGACACAATCCGTACAGGTGAAAAGAGCCGCGTGTACGAAGAAGATTTGGTGGGAACGTTCCGCATGCGCATCAGGACTACGAAATCCGAATACAAGTTCAAGAATCTTGAACTGGATGGCGGAAGCGAATATATGGTGGTTTCTGACAGCTCCAAGGGGCTGAGCTATAGTTTCCGTTAAACCGGATATTTGCTAGGCAACTTTAGATTCGCAGACTTTTTCGAATTCGCCTACGGTCATGGGCTTTGCAAAGAAGTAGCCTTGGAACAGGTTGCAGCCCATCTGGCTGAGCATATTGTACTGGTCCTCGGTTTCTACGCCTTCGGTAAGGGCGGAAAGTCCCAGGTCTCCCGAAAGCTTTAGCACGTTGCGCAGAATGATTTCTGCCTTCTGGCTGTTCTTGGAACTGCTCAGGAATTTCATGTCGATTTTCAGCACGTCCAGGGGCATGTCCTTCAGCTGGTTCAGCGACGAATAGCCGCTTCCGAAGTCGTCCATTTCCACGATAAAGCCTGATTCGCGGAATCGCCTTAAAATGGCGATGCGGTTTTCGACTTCGGTCATCATTACCGTTTCGGTGATTTCGATTCGCAAACGGGAAGGTTCAATGTTGAATTCTTCAATCAGGGAGTTGATTTCGGCGAAGACATCCATAAACAGGAAATCTTTGGGTGAAATATTGATTGAAATGAAAAGGTTCGCTTTATCGTCTGTCCAAGTAGAAAGAATTTCACAGGCGCTGCGCCAAATGAACTTGTCCAGGTCGGCAATCATGCCGTTTTTTTCGAAGGTGGGGATAAATGTTTCGGGCTGCAAGAAACCCTCTTTGGGGTGATCCCAGCGAATGAGCGCTTCGGCTCCGATAATTTGTCCATTGTTGTCTACGATGGGTTGCAGGTAGGGGCGCACCTGCTTTTCTTCGATGGCTTTTTCGACCTGGGCCGAAATCATCTGGTCCCACATCACCTGGTTGCGCATCTTGTCGTCGTAAAAGGCGATATGCTTGTTGTATTCGTTCTTGACGGAGGTCAATGCCAGCTGGGCGCGGTCGAACATGAGAGAAACATCCATTTCGGGCTCGGTAATCTTGTAAATGCCCATGTGCATTAAAATGCGGTGCTCGATGGATCCGTTAGAAATGACATATCGGGAGAATCGGCGTTCCAGCTGTTTCAGGTTGGCGTCCCCTGCCGGCAGGCAGATGCCGAAATCGTCGCCGCCCAGGCGTCCGTACACCCAATCTTTGGTAGAATTTTCCCGAAGCCAAGAGGCCACTTTCAGCAGGACGCTGTCGCCCATGTCGTTTCCGAAAATATCATTGACGATTTTGAAATCCTTGATGGAGGCTGTAAACTAAACTGTGTCACAATCCACCCCCAATAACACAAAACCTTACTATAATGTAGGGAAAGGATTGTGACAATGACTAACGAAGAACTTGACTCGGTAATGGCCAAGGCCAAGGAACAGTTCAAGAAGGG
>JAFXLS010000028.1 GCA_017530965.1 Fibrobacter sp. | reverse complement strand
TTCCGCCGAACTTGGGGTGCAGGTCAAGAGCTATGCTTGCAACGTGGCCGACTCCGAAACGGTGCAGAACGTGTTCAAGCAGATCATTGCTGACATGGGCACGGTTGACATTCTGGTGAACAACGCCGGTATTACCCGCGACGGTCTCCTGATGCGCATGAAGGACGAAGACTTCGACGCCGTGATCGCCACCAACCTGCGTTCCGTGTTCCTTTGCACTCGCGCTGTCGCCCGCACCATGATGGGCAAGCGTACCGGCCGAATCGTGAACATTTCGAGCATTAACGCCCTGCACGGCCAGGCCGGTCAGGCTAACTATGCCGCTGCCAAGGCTGGCATTATCGGTATGACCCGTTCTAACGCCATGGAATTTGCTTCTCGCGGTATCACCGTGAATGCCATTGCCCCGGGCTTTATCGGTACCGACATGACCGCCGCCATGGACGACGCTACCAAGGAAAAGTATGCTGCCCAGATTCCGCTCGGACGTATCGGAAAACCCGAAGATGTGGCCAATGCAGTCGCATTTTTGGCATCTGACGACGCCTGCTACATCACCGGCCAGATTCTTGGCGTCGATGGTGGGTTGAACGCCTAGGCTTTTTTTACTAAATTTGAACTCAAACAATCAAATCCAAATGGAGATTACAATGAACGAAGAAATTTTCAAGAAGGTCACCGCTGTTATCGTTGACAAGCTCGGCGTTAAGGCTGAAGATGTGAAGCCGGAATCCGAATTCGGTAACGACCTCGGTGCCGACTCCCTCGACCGCGTGGAACTCGTGATGGCCCTCGAAGACGAATTCGAAGTCGAAATCCTCGATTCCGACGCCGAAAAGTTTGCTAAGGTTGCCGACGTGGTTGCCTTCATCGAAGCTAAGAAGGCTTAATTTATTAGCCTCTCTCGATAGAGCTTTAAAGAGACGGGACCTTCTGGTACCGTCTCTTTATTTTTCCTATTATGTCATCCTGAGCTATGCGAAACTAAGAACTTTAGTTCTAAAGTTGAGTTATCCTCTTTGTGGAGAAGTGCGTAGCACGGAGTCGAAGGATCTCTGTTAGCTTTGGATCTTTCGACTACGCCTGGCGGCTTAGCTCAAGATGACACAGTAAAACAAGTCCTAATTATTGATGTTTATGGAAAATCAAAATCTACTTCATAAAGTGCTGAAACTCTGGTTTCGCCAGAAGTCCGATGGCGGGCTTGAGGCGAAGCTCGGGTACCGGTTCAAGGATCCCGAACTCTTGGCGCACGCCCTGGTGCACCGTTCATTCCTGACGGGGACGGATATGCCTTACGTGAGCAACAACGAGCGCTTGGAATTCCTGGGCGATTCCGTGCTGAACATGCTCACCACCGAATACCTCTACAAGACTTATCCCGACGATCCGGAAGGTGAACTTTCCAAGCGCAAGAGCGCCATTGTGTCTGGGCATGCCTGCGCCCAGTCCTCCAAGGAATGGAGCCTGAGCGAATACGTGAAGGTGGGCAAGGCCGAAGAAAAGCTCGGCGGCCGCGGCAAGGAAAGCATTCTGGCCGACGCCTACGAAGCAGTTCTTGGCGCCGTCTATTTAGATGGCGGCCTCGAAGAGGTCCGTGCCATTCTGAATAAGTTCCATTTTCCGCGGGTGCAGGAAATTATTTCTGCCGAAGACTTCATCAACCACAAGAGCGAACTCCTGGAATACCTGCAGGGCAAGCTCCGCACTGTTCCGGAGTATGTGGTGGTCGATGAATCGGGTCCGGAACACCAGAAAGTGTTTACGGTCGAAGTCCACGTGAATGGTCGCGTGTACGGTCGCGGTCAGGGTGGCAACAAGAAGAAGGCCGAACAAGAAGCATCTCGCGTGTCGCTGGAAATGCTGCTAGCCGAAGCAGAAAAAGGCCCGGAAGAATCCAAGCCAAAAAAGCAGAAGCAACGCCACGTCGGATTGCCCTAGCGGGCGGTTAATTTAGCGGTCAATAAAATCGCTGGGCTTGATGCCGTAGAATACGACATCGTCAATCCAGAATTCAGTGCTGTCGTAGGCGGCGATTGAAATCGTCGTCACAGTTTGACTGATAACTTCCCAGCCGAGGTTGCCGTACAAGTCATCGCGTGGCTTGAAGTTTTCTGGCTTTATGACACGGCGTTGCCATTCATCGATGGTCTTGAGCGTATCGTAGGCCAGGGTCTTGCCTTCGGTGTTCGAAGAACCCAAGGTTTCCAAGGCGATCGAGATGACTCCCTTGCCGCGGGCGTAGTAAACGATGGAATCCGTCGCGGACAAGTTGCAGGGCGATTCTTCTTTGCAAATCCAGATACCGTAGAAAGACCAGTTGCCATATTTTGCCGAAGACAGCCAGTGAATGGCGTTTCCTTCACGACCTGCGCCTGCATTGCCGATGAATTCCGTGAGGTCCTTGCGGGTTTCGGGGACAGTTTCGACGGAGGGTGTCGTCTGTACGCTCGTGTCGGTAGAAGACATGTAGCCCGTTTCGCTGATGCCAAGTTCCTTGATTATAAATTGGGCTTCGGTGGATTCAAAGTCCAGTACCTTGACCGAATCGGGCTCGAAGGTGCGCACGTTTACCGATGCATCTTCGCCGGCATCGATCTTTGCGGTTTGTTCGACAACTCTGTCGCCAATAATCACGCGCAAGTCGTATTCAAATGGCGGCAAGGAATCCATTTCGTAAAAGCCTTCGTTGTCTGTTTTCACAAGTCGGTCGGTGCCGTACACTTGCACCCAGGCGTAATCGATGCTGTCGGGCAAGTAGACCTTGCCGCGGAGGCTACCCGTTTTTTCGAGGGCGTATTGTACGGAGTCTCCGCTCTTGATATCTTTGGCGGAAATCTTGGTGAACAGGCCTTCATCTGCATCGACAATTTCAATCGTAGCCTCCTTTATGGTAAGGCTATCGATGCGGATTTGACCGAGGGAATCGGTCGTGAATTTTTTGAAGAATTCGGTTGAAAAATTGGCCTTTGAGGAATTGTCTTCGATGTCGCGGACAAAGTCTGTGGCACGCATGCGGGCGATCACGCCCACCGCAGGCACAGAATCTTCGCGGACAATCTGAATCAAGAAAGCATTCTCGGTCTCGACGGTACTGATGCCTGCCACATCTTTTTCATTAGAACAGGCCCAGAAGGCGAGGGGTACGAGGAGTAACGGTAATCGTCTCATCTTTTTGCCCCCTCTTTTTTAGGCAGTGTGTCCTTGGATACTTCGGCCACTGGGTAAAAGGCGAATACGAATTGCATGGCGCGGTTTGCGTCTTTTACTTCGGCTACTCTCTTTTGTACCTGGCGTCTAAATTCAATGGTCATTTCGTTCAGGTCGGTAAAGCAGTCGTCATCGACGCCCACTAGCAGCGAAGAAATATTTCGCTTTGCAGGCTCTACGGCAATCAGTGCGTTTTGTGCCAGCGCCAAGAGTTGATTCTGGTAGCTGCGAATGGCGGCGGTCTTTGTAGCTGACCCTGCCGAGGTAAAGTTGGCCGTTGTCGCGGCGTAACGCTCCGAGGCTAGCGGCGTAATCAACTTTAGATCTTTAAGGACGGTAATGGCCTCGCGGACTTGGTCTTCGGATACTGTCGGTGAAATCTGCTTGACTAGGCGAGAAACTTCGGCGTGACCTCCGTTCATTTCGATGAGGGCGCGCACCACGGGAATCCACCATTTGCTTAAGAACAGGTATTCGCTGGCACTGAATTTCCGCAGGTCCACATCTTGGAGCGAAAGGGCCATCTTGTAGAGTTTTTCTTTTTTTGCCTGGGACTTTGCCTTGGCTGCGGCAACCAGGATTTCGAAGATTTCCCCGTTACGACCCTTTAAATCCAGCAAGTTCTTTGCCAGAGGAATGCTGTGGTTGGGTAAATGAAGTTCCTTGTTCAACACGCGGAAAATCTGGCTCGTTTCGAGTCCCAGCTTTTGCCCCATAAGCTTATAGGAATACAGAGGCATATCCAGCTTGCGCTGGGTATAGTAATTCTTGAGCAAATCCCTGTAATCACTGATTTCGTTAATGTTGAGCATGAAAATAAAATAACCTTTTCTTGTTCCAAAAGGCGAAAATAGGGGGAATTACTTTTGATAAAAATTCAATAGAAAAATCCCGCCGGTGAAAATCGGCGGGATTATCTAGATCCTTCGACTACGAACCTGCGGTTCTTCGCTCAGGATGACACAGTGGGTGACTAAATCAGTCCTTCAAAGAAGTTGTTGCCCTTGTCATCGACGAGGATGAATGCGGGGAAGTCCTTGATGGTGATCTTGCGGATGGCTTCCATGCCGAGTTCCGGGAAGGCCACGATATCGTTGGACAGAATGTTCTGTTCGGCGAGGATGGCTGCCGGACCGCCGATAGAACCGAGGAAGAATCCACCGTACTTCTTGCAGGCGTCGGTCACGTCCTGGCTGCGGTTACCCTTCGCGACCATGATCATCGAGGCCCCCTTGCTCTGGAAACGCATCACGTACGGGTCCATGCGGTTTGCAGTCGTCGGGCCGAAGCTACCCGTCGGCATGCCTGCCGGAGTCTTTGCCGGACCGGCGTAGTAAATCGGGTGGTCAGAAACGACCTTGAGCACGGTCTTTTCTTCGTCCGTGAGTTCTTCGCCGCGTTCCTGCTTGTCGAAGATTTCTGCAATCTTGGCGTGGGCCATGTCGCGGGCCACAATCATCGTGCCCTTGAGGTTAAGGCGAGTCTTTACCGGATACTTGGTGAGGTCGGCGAGAACTTCCTTCATCGGGCGGTCGAGATCGATTTCAACTGCCGGAGCGAGGTTCACGGCGTTGCCGGCCGGGATGTAGTTTTCCGGATGGTGCTCCATCTTTTCGAGCCAAAGACCGTTTTCGTCAATCTTCGCCTTGATGTTACGGTCGGCAGAGCAGCTCACGCCGATAGAAACCGGGCAGCTTGCAGCATGACGCGGAGCGCGAATCACGCGAACATCGTGCACCAGGTACTTGCCA
This sequence comes from Fibrobacter sp., assembly GCA_017530965.1. Classification (GTDB taxonomy): domain Bacteria; phylum Fibrobacterota; class Fibrobacteria; order Fibrobacterales; family Fibrobacteraceae; genus Fibrobacter. The sequence goes on along the minus strand of JAFXLS010000028.1, from coordinate 51,566 downwards.
CCGAACTGGGCGCCAATGCCCGTCTTCTGGCAGATGTGCAGAACCTTTTCTTCCATTTCGAGGTCGCGGAAAATACGGCCGCCTTCGGAACCGCTCGTCGGAATATCGTCGAGGTAGCCGCAGCTAGCGAGCTTCACCATGTGCGTGTTCATTTCGGCAGAGGTACCGCCAATCACGATGGCGAGGTGGTACGGAGGGCAAGCGGCTGTACCGAGAGTCTTCACCTTTTCGGCGAGGAACTTTTCCAAGGACTTCGGGTTGAGGAGCGCCTTGGTCATCGGCCAGTAATAAGTCTTGTTGGCAGAACCACCGCCCTTGGCGACGAACAAGAACTTCATTTCGGCACCTTCTTCGGCGTGGATGTCGATCTGAGCCGGGAGGTTGCATCCGGTGTTCTTTTCTTCGTACATGGTCAAGGGTGCAATCTGGCTGTAGCGAAGGTTCTTGGTAGTGTAGGCGTTGTAGACACCTTCAGAGATCGCTTCGGCATCGTCAAAGCCAGTCCAGACCTGCTGGCCCTTGTGGGCAACGCAAATAGCAGTACCGGTGTCCTGGCAGAACGGGAGGATACCCTTCGCTGCAACGCAGGCGTTCTTGAGCATAGTGAGGGCGACAAACTTGTCGTTGTCCGAAGCTTCCGGATCTTGGAGAATCTTGGCGACCTTGGCCGTGTGGGCCGGGCGCAGGCAGAATTCAACTTCTTCGAAAGCGGTCTGGGCAATCTTGGTCAAAGCCTCCTTGGAAACCTTGAGGATCTTCTTGCCTTCGAATTCGGCAACGGTAACGCCGTCTTTGCCGAGGTTTACGTATTCGGTAGTATCTTCACCGTGCTGCACGGTAGCTTCGTACTTGAATGCCATAATTGTGTCTCTGTTGATGGGGTTGATCTTTTTTGCCGTTTAATTTAAAATTTCTTTCGTCACTCGTCTGTAGGTCGAAGCCCGTTCTTTCGTCTAAATGTTTGACCAAATAGAGCGGTCTTGCCGATTTGAGTGTGATATATTTCTCAAATTTGCGATAAAAGGTACAAAATAGGCGACAATTTGAACTTTTTTTATGAAAATGTTGGCGAAAGCCCCAAATATGTACTATTTTTTACACCGTAAAAGTTTAAACTGAAGAGGATACTATGAAGATCAAGACTCTCATGTTGGCAACCGTGCTTGCCTCTGCTGTTGTTTTCGCAGCCCCCGCCGCTAAGGATGCCAAGGCTGCTGCCCCGGCTGAAAAGGCCGCTCCTGCTGCTGCCGCTGCTCCTGCCGAAGCCCCGAAGGCTGAAGCTGCTGCTCCCGCTGCCGCAGCCCCTGCTGCACAGCCTGCCGCCGAAGCTCCGAAGGCCGAAGCCGCTCCTGCTGCTGCCGCTGCCCCTGCTGAAGCCCCGAAGGCTGAAGCCGCTGCCGCTCCTGCCGAAGCACCTGCTGCCGCTGAAGCTGCTGCACCTGCCGAAGCCGCTGCTCCTGCTGCTGAAGCAGCCGCTCCCGTTGCAGCCCCGGCTGACTCTGCTGCCGCTGCACCTGCTGCCGAAGCCGCTGTAGCTGCCGAACCTGCCAAGGATACTGCCGCTGCCGAAGTGCTCGAAGCTAAGGCTGAAGAAGCTCCGGTCGATAGCGCTGCTCTCGCCAAGGCCGAAGAAGAAAAGAAGGCTGCTGAAGAAGCTGCCAAGGCCAAGGCCGAAGAACAGGCTGCTCTCGAAAATAGCTCTGCCGGTTCTGCAAAGTCCACCATCATGGAAAACCCCTGGGAATTCCTGATCGTGTCTGCCGCCTTCGTTGCCTCCGTGCTCGTGATCATCTTCACCGGCAAGGACTAATCTAGCGGTTTGAAATCCACAGATTTTTAGAGGTCGATGCCTACGGGTGTCGGCCTTTTTTGTTTTCCTTTATACAGCCTGTTTTGTAAACTTCTCTAAACCTTGCTCTGCGCGTTTCTTACTAAAATCTGTTATGTAAAATAGCGTGTTTCAAATCATCGATTTTTGCCGTTTTTGAGAGCAAAAAGGGAACATTTTCTGTTTTTAGGTAGTCCGTTTTGAGCATTATAAATCTATTTTTAGATTTGTGTATTTGGGATCTTTGAAACGGGTATCAGCAGTACCCGTGTTGGTTGTATTATAAAGGAGGCTATTGTGCCTGTTAAAAAGAATCTGTTTGCCGCACTAACCATGGCTGCGTTTGTTTCGGTTGCCTTTGCCGCCGAACAAGAACAACCTACTCCCTACGACCTGATTCGCCCGATCTATCCGCTAACTTGGGATAGCACTGTCTTTGATCATTACGATACAACGGTGACGGTTAAGCACAACATGGTGCCCAAGAACCGCACTCCGGCCTCTTATGTGCCGAACGCTCTTATTCCCGATACCTTGAACCAGGCTTATTTGGATGCGATTAATTACCGCATGTCGCCGATTCGTATTAACCAGGCCGGTTACTTGGAAAGCGACCCCGAAAAGCAGTTCTACTACATTGGAACGGCGAGCTCTTTTGAAGTGGTGGATATCGATGGTAAATCATTGAATCCGAAGGTGACGGGAGAATTTGCCAGTAGCGGTCAGCAAACGTCTTCTGACTGGACTATTATTGCTGGTACAAATGCGGCCACCAATGACCAGAAACGTTATCAGGTGGATATTACCGGTCAGTCCGGCATTATCCAGATTGGCCGTATTCCGGGCAACGTTCCTACGGAAACCCGACTGCGTATCAAGGTGGGCGACGATATTTCCAGCACCTTCATTGTGAGCAATAAGGTGTATTCCATGGTGAAGGACGCTGCCCTGAAGTTCTATGGAATTAACCGTAGTGGTTATGGCGATTCCTGGTTCCATCCGGCAAGCCATACCTTGGATGGTGGTGCATCTTCAGATTCCGGTGTGTATACTTTTGACCAGTCCCTGGCGGGAACTCTGGAAGGCGGCTATTATGATTGTGGTGACCATCTGAAGGAATCCCAGACCCAGATGTATGCCTTTATGGTGGCAGCCTTGATGGCCGCAACGAATGCGGACGCTGACGAAGACCACTACGCTTTTAACCATGGCGAAACCGTCAATAGGGATGGTATCCCGGACATGTTGCGCGAAGCAAAGCATGGTGCTGACTTTGTGTTGCGAGCTTACAGACGTGCAAAGGGGGTCATTGACGATATGGCCCTTTCTGTGGGTGATTTTGGTTCGGACCACGGCTGGTGGGGCCGTCCGGAAACCCAGGACAAGTTGCCTATGGACCCGAGCAAGGGGGATCCGGCTCTCCGCAGAGGAGGTCCGCTTTCTAGAACGGTGCGCATGGGCGAAATCGGTGCCAATATCGGTGGCGAAACGGCTGCAGGTCTGGCTATTCTTAGTAAAATGTACGCCGAATACGACAAACCTTTCGCGGACAGTTGTTTGAAAGTTGCAAGAGAAATGTATCAGTTCGCCAAGGATCTTGCTCAGGGAAAAACCTTCACGCACAATAAGAAGGCTGCCGGATGGTCTAGCCCGGCCTATAACGGTAACAACGAATTCGTGGATGACATGGCTTTGGCTTCTGTAGCCCTCCTTTATGCGACGGGTGAAAAGAAATATGCCGATGACATGATTCGCAACCCCAATATGTATACCGGTCAGCAGCTGCCTGACCAGGATGGCCCTGGTTATTTCAAGGGCGGTTGGTTCGTGTCGCCTGACAAGGGTTTCTTGAAAAATGGCAAGAATACCAGCTGGGCAAACTCTTACGCCTATGCCACTTATGCGCTTTATAAGTTGATTCTTGCTGACGAAAATAAGGCTATTAACGAATATGGGCTCACTGCAGACGAACGCTTGAATGCGATTGAAGACTGTATCGTGAATATGATTTTCAATTTGGGCGATGTCAGTAAAGGTACCGCGACGATTGTGTTGCCTAAGAGTACTGGCTGGAATGGAATTGGCTGGAAAATGAATGAGGTGAAGTATGACCCGATTTGGTATTCCATGCAGACTGACCAGGACTGGATTTACAACCGTTACCAGGCGGGCAATATCTTTGAAGTCTTGGCCTACGCCGATGTGGCAAAGGATATCGAGAAGCAGAATTTGACACTCCCGAATATGGGTGCTGTGGACTGGAAAGCTGACGAAATGCACCAGTTGGCCATTAACCAGTTGAACTACTTGTTGGGAGTGAACCCGTGGGATGTATCGTACATTTTGGGTGTTGGTGACAAGAACGATGCTCACCCCCATCACCGTGCCGCCAACCCCGAAGGCAAGAATATGCCGGGTGCTTCTTACAAGTACAGGCCGCCTGTGGGAGCTCTTTATGGTGGCGTTGTGCCGGGGACGAAAAATTCAATGGTTCCTGACAATAAAAGCTGGGAAGACTATCATAAGTCTGAAACCTGTATCGATGCCGCTGCAACTCTCGTAAGTTCGGGCATGCTTGCTGCAGCCAAGTTTGACCGCACGATAGCTCCGGGTGTGAGTGTGGAAATTCGCCACGTAAGCATGGACTCTGCTATTGTGATGGTTAAGCTTTCTACTCGTGGTACGGTGAGCCTTTATTACGGTACTAGCGAAAATGCAATGAACGAAACGGTGGTCCCCGAAAACAATGTGGCGGGCGTGCAACATGAAATTGTCTTGCGCGGACTTCAGAACGGCACCACTTACTACTTCTATACGGCAGGCGCAAATGCCTATAATCCAGAAAACATTACGCTCAAGTACATGGTCGATAGTACCAAGACACCGTTTAGCTTTACCACCCTCAACTCGGTTGAAAGTGCCCAGATTACCAACGTGACCGTCTGTAACATGTTTGGCGATAGTGCCGAAATCATGTGGTACACCCCGAATGGTGAATACGAATCTAAGGTTTATTGGGATACGATTCCCCATACGACGGCTGCTGAATACGCCTTTAACAGCGGTTCCGGCAATGCCGACGTGTCTGGCATTCCGACCAAGTTCCATTATGTGAAGATTGGTGGCCTTAAGGAACAGACAACCTACTACTACATGGTGGAAAGCAATGGCCAGTTCACCAATGTGGATGATAAGACGGGAGACATGCTTAGGTTTACTACTCCGGTGGGCTGGTACGACTTTAGCGTCCGTGCTTACCAGTACGAATTTGGCGGTCTTGATTTCTTGAATTTGAATATTTACAATAACGAATCCAGACCCTTCGATAGCCTTGAATTGCGTATGTACTTTACCGCTTTGCCCGAAGAAGTGGATAATTGTGGGATGCTTATTGACGTGGATATTCCGCAGGCTTATGATGAAGCAGGCTTTAACCATCCGCTCCTCGACAAAAATGGAAAGGATGTCGGTAATGATGTTCGTTATCTTATGAGAAATGCAAGACCTCAGCGTTTGGACGATACCTATGATGCTGCTACGGGTAAGTATTCTTACTATTTCCCCGTACCTCTTGGCGGCACTGAAATGAAGTCCGCTTCTAGAATTCGTTTGGACTTTGCATTCTCTCAGGGCCTTTCGAATGATGGCTTTAAGACTTGTGAAACCCTGCGTACAAAACCGAAAAAGCGAATGGATAAAAATTCGGGCGACTGGTCTTGGCGTCCGCACGAATTCCTCGTGGATGGTGCCGATTATGCCGGTATGCCGGAAGAAGATAAGGAATATGGCGACTCCGATGTGGAAATTGCGATTAACCCGTATATTACGGTTTACCGTAAGAACGAATTCATTTGGGGTTACAGCCCATCTCGTCAAGAAATGACCACCAAGAAGGCGCATTACGAAATGGACGTGACCCTGGATGCTCCATTCAATGTGTCTAACAATTCCTATGTGCAGATTGACCAGACTAGCAGCACGGTGTATGTGAAGGGTTATGCCCACATTACGGAAGGTGGCTATATTACCCGCATTTGGGCGAACGGAACCGAAATCAAGGCTCATGTGGATCGCATTGGTAACGAAATCTTCTTGATTTCGGATAATAGCGAGGTGATTGCTCACTATAATGTGACCGATGGCGGTGGCGTAATTGACTCTACCGGACTTTGGTCCCTCAATATCCCGGTGAAGATGAAGATCGGTAGTAACAAGATCGACTTGACCATTTTTGCTGGTGCTGACCCTGAATGTGAAGAATGTTCCGAAAATGGTGGTTGTACCTTTGTGAATCGCACTTACTACGTGCAGTTTACGCGCGGCAACCTTACGGCTTCTAGCCTTACCATTAAGGACGAAAAGGGCAATCCCGTGGCATCTCCTGCAGACCCGTCGAATACCCGCTTCTACATTTACTTGAACGACAAGGATAAGGCCGGTACCTCGGCTCCGATTGAAGTACTGGTGATTAACAATAGAAAGAACGATACCTTGAAGGTCAAGATGGTGGAAGACGCTTCGAATCCGGGTAGCTTCAAGAGCTCTGCTGCAATTACGGCTTTGTCCGTGGCTCCCGAAGCAAGAAACGGCACCCAGATTTCGTTCTTTGCAGGTGATACAATCCAGGTGATTTATATTGACCCCGACGACGAAGAAGATGTTTCGAAGCAGAGCTTCTACTCTGAGTCCAAGTATCCTGAACCGACCAAAGTCTTGGCCAAGGATAGCGACTGTGACAACATTGCCGACAAGTTGGAGGTTTCCTTTAGCAATGTGCTTATTGACGAATACAGTTTCGACAGTATTCGCGTGTACTTGCCTGGCATGACCGACACGGTTACGCTTAAGGTTGACGCTGCGAAGGCTCGAGACAAAGACGTCGTGACCATTGAGCTGCCTGCAACGCTTGGAATTGAAGCGACGGCGGCACCCTCGGGCATGTCGACGGTGTACATGAAGGCTGAAGGTGCTACCAATGCTAGCAAGATGGCTATTACCGATGGTATTTTGCCGCAGCTTTTGAGCGTGACGATTCTTGAAAATCCTGACCATCAATACGAACAGGATACCTTGATGATTGCCTTTACTGAACCGGTGATGCTGAATTCGGCAAGCGCCTGGCCCCTGGAAATTATGGGTGCCACGGGTGCCGCCATCAACGTGGTGGGCAAGGCAACAACCAGTAACGATGGCAAAAGCTGGCTCTATGCTATCACGGGCAATACTGATGGTAACATTGTCAAGGAAGGTGTGACGGTAACGGTCAAGCCGAATATGGTGGCCGACAAGGCTCTCAACTTGCTGGATCCTGCCCAGGCCTGTACGCAGATTAAGGTGGTTGAAACGCCGAGACCGGTGCCTGTTACCCTTGCCGAAATGCGTGACCCCGAAGGTGACGGCTATGTCAACGAACTCTATCTGCGATTCGAAAAGAAGCTCCGTCCCAAGGACATGTTGGATAGCTTTGTGGTGGAATGGGGCCTGAATGGCGAAGTTAGGAACCTGCTGCCGGAATGGGAACATACCTATGAATACGGCCAGCATACCGAAAACGTGTTGGGCCCGGATTCTTCTGTCGTAGCTGTGACGGTGGACGATACGGTTTCGGTGATTACAATCAAGTTCACATCCGAAAATTCCTTTGCCTACGGATCGACTACGGGACCTTATGAAACTTATGGCCGCGTGACACCGCGTCTTGGCCCTGAAGGTGGATTCTTTGACAAGTTCTACCCTGTTGTTGATAAGTGTCCGCCTATTATTGTGAGCGCCGTATGGCAGGATATTGATTCAAAGGAAGACGATTATGGTTCGCAGGACTTCCTGACGCTTACGATGTCTGAACCTTTGGATACGATATCGGATCACCCCTACGTGGTGGAACGCAATCGCGATGGCAAGGCGGGAGTGTTCTATAGTCCCAAGCAGAATCCCAAGTTGTCGCTCAATTATATCGTGAATTCGACTTCGGCTAAGCTGACTTACAGGCACAAATACGATGAAGCCATTTGGATTGCGGACTCGGTGCGCTTGATCTCGGATTCCGAAACGAGTTACTTTAAGGATAAGTCCGGCCAGTATGCTGGATACGCAACGCCTTGGGTGCCGGTGACGGGTTCTGTGTCGAAGATTAGGTTTACGATTACGGCTGTGGATGGCGTGACTAAGTCCAGGAGCCCGGATTCTGTTTACTACGGAGGCATTCCGCTGAGTCAGGATGTCAACTTCCGCTTGACCACTCTGGATAAAGTCGGAGAAACAGTGGTGCTGGCCGAAGGTGAAAGCGAACTGCACGATGTGTTCAGTGCTCCGATCAGGAATTACCACCATGCAGGTCCGGTGTTTATGATCGAAATTGCATTGCCCGATGTGCTCGAGAAGACAGAATTGGGCGAGGCAAAGCGCGACTACAAGGTTAAGCTGGAAATGGATGCCTTTAGCAATATGGGCTCTTACGTGAACAAGGCCACTTATTCCTTTATGTCGTCGCAGATGCAGGACTACATTTCTGCGGGTAGCGTCTTGACGCTCTACCTGGAATGGTGCGCTCCTGTGGATTATCCGGTTAGCTCCAAGGGCAAGAAGATTGGTACAGGTCCTTACATCGCGAAGTTCCTGACCGATGCGAAGAGCGATTACCTGCCGCAGAAAGCTGACGAAGGTGACCGCACCGAAACGTTCAAGGATAGCGATACGTTTACCAAGACGTTCGGTTTCAGAAGAGCTAGAAAATAAAAATGGAAGAGAATGTGCCAGGGGGTGGCGCATTCTCTTTTTTTAATTATTTGTGGGAGGATAAGTAAGATTATGAAGAACGTATTAAAGACTATTTTGTTGTTGGTGTTCTTCGCCATGGACTTTGCCCTGGCGGATGCTTTGCCTGATATTGACCGTACTGACAAGGTACATAGCCGTCGCTATCTGGACTCGATGAATGTCTATAATCGTCGAGTAATTCGCGTGAACCAGTCTGGTTATAGGCCGGATCATTACAAGTACGCTTACGTGGCCGATCCGGGTGATACCAAGTTCAAATTGATTGACGCCAATAGCGGTGCCGAAGCATGGAGTGGTTCCTTAAGCTTGATTAATCCCAGCGTCATCAAGCCGAACATTTGGGTGAGGGGTGCCTTCAATTCATTGGGTAATCTTTATACGTTCGGAAATTTGGATTCAATCAGTACCGAAAAGGAAGCGCTTTACAGAGCGGACTTTACTGGTTTTACACCGAGTACACCGGGTGAATACTTTGTGGTGGTTGGGGACGATACTTCTGCAACATTCCATATTCATCCGTCTGTATATAATTCGATTCTTGAAAAATCCCTGATGTTCTTTGGCATTCAGCGTTGCGGCAATACCAATTCACATTTCCATGCGCCGTGCCATTTGAAAGACGGTTCAGAAGTGAGTCATGACTTGACGGGTGGTTGGCATGACTGCGGTGACCACTTTAAAGTCGCCGAAACAGTGGGCTATACCTCTTATGTGCTTTCCCTGGTTTACTTGACATATCAGGACAAGGCTGAAGACCGCTTTGGCCATTCTTATGGCGATACCATACCGGATGGCTATCCGGATATTTTGTGGGAAGCCAAAGTCGGTACGGATTACATTATGAAACTCTATAATGCGTCGGTAGAAGACGGTCTGATTGCAAAGGGCGATATGTACCATACCGTGGGCATGAGTGATTATGATCATGAATACTGGGATTTGCCTGAGCGTCAAGACAAACAGAAGCGAACGAAGGGCGGCCCGGATCGTTTTGTTATCAGTGGAATTGGTACGAATGTGGCTGGTATCTATGCAGCGACATTGGCGAATGTGGCTGCTGGTATCAAACCTTATAATCCGGTTTATGCAGATTCTCTTCTTAATGCGGCAAAGACCATTTATTCGAAAATTGTGATGCCGACATACAAAAATTATTCTGGTTCTGATGGTTGTGCGAGAAAGGGTAAGGCGACGACCTATCGCCACAAGAATCCTGAATTTGAAGGCAAGGGCTACTATTCTGGCATGGGCCTTTGCGAAGACGATGTCGCCGCTGCCGCAGTATCGCTTTGGTATGCCACCGGAGACACGTCTTATGCTTATGATTTATATAAAAACAAGGACTTGGATTCAAATGCCCATGCCAAGTATGATTTGGCCTTCTTTGAGGGAGGGGTGATGGCTATGGAATCCGGTTTTAATAACTCGTGGGCCACTGACTACCAGAACCTTTTCGCCTATGTCCTGTTTGCTATGCAGAAATTGATTTTGAATGATCCTGAATATGAAACAAAATTCAATATATCCCAAAAGGAACGGGATATGTTGTCTAAGCGAGTGATGGCTTCTTTCCGTAAACAAGTCCAAACCAACTCAAGTGGAATTGAAATGGGGGGGGTACTTTATGACTCCGTTGCTGTTTTTTATCCGGGATCAGGCGATGCCGAACCTCGCGAAGGATCTTCTAGCCTTCATGTCGGCCCTCCATATAACTTGGTGTGGACAAGCTTCGACTGGGGCGTGATGCGCTACAATATGGGGTCTGCAGTTGCTGTGTTCCTGTTGTACGAGTTGACTAAAGACGAAGGCTACTTGAAGGTCGCATTAGACAATATGTACTATGTCTTGGGAGCAAACCCTTGGGATATTTCGCTGTTGATGGGGGCGGGTGACAAGAACCCGCAGCATCCGCATAACCGTTCGGCAAACCCCGATGGCTATAATGCCGGAGCTATCCCTTACGAATATAAGTGTCCGATTGGAGCTTTGATGGGGGGACGTGCCCCTGATAAAACTTTGATTGAAGACTGGGAAAAATATACATCGACTGAAACCTGTATCGACTTCTCGGCACAGTTCCTCTTCCCTGCGCAGAGTTTGGCGCAGTCGCTTCCGCCTGATCATGATGGTCCCTTGTTCAGTAACATCCAGGGTACTCCCATTACGGAAACCTCTGCCATTGTAAGCTGGGACGCCAATGAAGTTGCCTTGGTGACGGTGTTCTATAATACCACGCCCGAAAAGATGGGAGCCAAGTCCGTTCAACAGAAGGAATCTTCTAAGGGTGGTGAGGTGACACTTGAAGGATTGGTGATGGGACAGACCTATTACTTCTTCTTGGAAGGCATGGATGTCAAGGGTAATATTTCTAGCGATGACAACCATGGTCAATGGTATCAGTTTACTATGACCGATGTGAAGCCCAAGATTAGTGGCGTCACCATTTGCCAGGTGGATAACCGCAGTGCCAAGATTTATTGGTGGACCGATATTCGTTCCAATGGCGTGGTGAATTATGGAACCTCTATGTCGGCGCTTAACGAAACTCAAACTTCGAATGTTGGGGCGGTGATGTTCCACGAGGTGACTCTTACGAATCTCAAGGCGGGAACCACTTATTACTTTAGTGTATCTTCGGGCATGTCGGACGATAACAATGGTGGCGCTGGCTACAGCTTTACTACTGAAAGTGAAGCTACCTATGCCGATTTAGGCATTTTCATCAAGCCCAGTAGTTACCAGGCGGATTGCTCTAAGTGGGAAGATTGCTTTGAATTCTGGATTACACTGACGAATAGTGATACTTTGGATTTTTATGATTTCGAAGTACGACTTTATTTAGGTGATACAACCACTATTAAGTCTCCTAGCATGATTAAACCTTTTGAATGGGCCAATATGAGCCAGAATTGGAAGGGCAATGGGCAAATGACGTCGATAGTGCAGGGAGGGCTTATCTATGGAAGTTTGCAATTGGATGGCATCAATTACTATTTGCCTATAACGATTAGGGATACGCTTACGGTTTCAGGGCGTATGATCTTCCAGCTTAAGTTTGAAAATGGAACGTTTAAGGACTTTGAAAATGGGTGGTCGATTAAACCTCATAAGGCCAATGGTGATCCTGAATATTTCGAAGGAATTAATCTTAAGAATGGACCGTACTTTAATTTGGCCGAAACGGCTGACTTGGAAGTAGACAGCCAGGGCGACACGGTTGTTGCATTTACTCGTGACCCCTATGTGACGGTCTATTACCATGGTAAGCATATCTTTGGTTATGGCCCAGATTATTCGCCGGAAAATGGTCCTCAGATACATCGTACGGTTACTCTTGATTTCGAAAAGCCTTTCATGAGTCCCTATTATTCTATTGAAAAAGAAGATTACAAGACTACTTACCAGGGCTATAGCAAGGTTACTCCGACAGGAAATCTGGATGACCTGGAGATGAATGGAAAACCGCAGAATTTTGTTTATGACAACGGAACGCGTACGGATTCTTATGTGTTCAACAAGGATACGACCCTTGCTTATGGCAATAACTATATGGAATGGGTAAGCTGGCACAATCACGTTGCGGGTTTGCCGGGTTATACTGGGAAGAATAAGTACGACTGCGCTTGCGCCGTGGTGCGTAGCAATGTGGAAATTGATACCATTACCACGCCGCTGGAAAAGCGATTCCTCACTTTCGACAAGAATGCTTATACAACTTACCGGACCTCGGATCCTTCGAACCCCAAGAGGGTTGAAGTCCATGTTTACCTGCTGGATTCTCTTGCCCAGCTTTTGGATACGGTGAATATTTCTATTGAATTGGGAACGACTTCTGGAAACGTTCGTTTCTGGAGTTCCATGACGGCAACGATTCCTGTTACCAGCATTCAGCTGGTGAACGGCGAAGCCGTGTTCTATGTAAGTTCCGAAGAAGTCCTGACGACTACCTTGTTTGCGAAGGCGGCTGGAACATCGACTCAATTCGATTATGATGTTGCCTATGCAAAGTTGAATATCGAAGAACTTCCGCCCTGGCCCATTATTGACTTGGCCAAGATGGTGGATACGGATTGCGACAATGTGCCTGACGCAATCAATATTACTCTTTCGAACGAGTATCAGGAAAAGCAGTCCTTCAAGTCGGTGAGCTTTGTGTACGGTACCGATACGATTACCTCGACCGATGTCATTAGCCTTAGTGGCAGGAATCTGGTGGTAAAGGCCAACATCAAGGATACTTCTATCAATACGGCTCCCAGCGGCTCCATTACGTTGTACACTAATGTGGGCTCGTCGGTCGAAAGTCATACGGACTTCTACCAGGATGGTGTCGCTCCGACGCTCTTGGCAGTGGCTGTGTTGGAACGCCTGGATACGGCAAAGAGTGACCGCGTGTATATGCAGTTCAGCGAACCGATTTCAGCTCCGGGTACCGATTGGCCGGTGAATTTATTCGCTAAGAATGGCACTACCCAGGTGAATGCACCTACGGTCAGGTTCTCGCAGATTTATAATGAATCTATGAATGTGTGGGAATTCGAAGTGGACTTTGATGCAAATGGCAATTCCGTGGTGACCGAAGGCATGTTTGCCCAGCTGTTGGCAAACGGCGTCATTAAAGACAAGAGCGGCAACGAAGTTTCTTCCACCTGCGGTCAGCCAAAGCTTCCCATTATGCTTAAGTTGATTCCGGTGCCTATGACGTACGCTTCTATTTCGGATAAGAATGAAGACGGCTATGCCGAATACATTTACATCGAATATGAACGTCCCATAGATCCTAAGCATTACCCGGATAGCTTGTCCCTTGTGTTCGGCATCCAGATTCCCGAAACCCTCTGGGTATCAGGATCTGTTCCGGAATATGCTGCAGACGGCATGACGGCAACTATCAGCCTGCCTTCGCCCTTCAGCTACGGTATTACTGGCGGAACCTACGAAGGCACGCTCAAGGGAATGCCGGTCTCTGGAGCTGGCCTGGTGGCGCAGCATTTGGGCTCCGGCGCTTCGTACGAAATGAACTCGGTGCTGGGACAGGATTTGGTTGGTCCTGTGATTGTGGCAGCCTCCGTTGACATGTCCAAGGCCGACCTGATTGATTTCCTTGACCTTGACTTGAGTGAACCGGTAAACGTTACGGATTCTTCGTTGGTGTATTACCGCGAAAAGATTTCTGACAGCGATACGGCCATTTACAAGCATTCTGTCCAGACGTTGACTATTTCGGCGTCTAAGATGGGCATGAATGCGTTCTATGACAAGAAGAGTCCGCTTACTGTAGGTGATGGCGACTATGTGCGCCTGCAACCGAAGCAATTCAGCGCCCTGCGGGATGCCTTGGGCAACATGCCCGCGACGGATGCCCCGTGGGTTCCGATTATGAGTGCCGGCGATCCGAAAATCAAGTTTGTCGTGACCATGCAAAATGAAGCTGCTCAAAGCGGCGTAGCTCGTTCGGGCGGTGATTTCCGTTCTCAGGTGCAGGCTCAGGATAATATGCGCCTGTACGTGCTGAACCCCGTAACCCACAAGCTGGACTTGATTCGTGGCGGCCAGGTGATTGCCCAGGGTATCGATACTACCGGTATTCAGGGGGCTATCTGGAAAATCGAGATGACCGTGCCGCGTGGCTCTGCGGGTGGCGATCCTGCCGCCTGGGATAGCCTGAAAGTCAACTACGATATGCCGATTTACACGAACCTGGGCAGCTTCGTGAACCGAGTGTCGGGTAAATACGTTGTTCCCTCTGCCGAATACCTTTCTTCGTCGGGTAAGGTCATTTTCTACGTGGAATGGGCCAATACCCAGGTCGGAATCCAGTCAGAAAAGGGAAGGGCTGTTGCCACGGGCGCTTATATTTATAAATTGCAAGTGGATACTAAGTTCGTTGCGAACCCCAATTCTGAGAATGCGGATAAGTTCAGCAACAAGAACTCCTACGATAAAACGTCCACATTTGGTGTCAAGCGGGTAAAATAAAATGTCTGAGAGCTTGTTTTCCGATTCTCCATATCTTTTGGTGCTTTCGGTACTAGCCCTTATTGTATCGTTTTATTACCCGGTATTACTAGAGCGCAAGATGACGGCACGCCGTTTGCCGAAACCCTTGCGCATCATGGTGCTTGCAAATATTGCCTGGAACGCTTGTAGTATTTTGGGCATCATCTTTTTCAGTGGACCCATGTCCCCTGACGATTCGAGCCTCTACGTTGGCCGTCAGCTTCTTTTTGGCTTGCAGGCTTTATGCTGGGTGCGCGTAGGTGTTGCCGTTTATGACATGGGCGAATTGGTTCTGTACACTCGCCGGACGATTTTCAAGACTATGTCCGGCTTTGTGGGAACCTTTGTCATTTTGGCGCTTACCAGCGTGTTTGTCTTTTGCCCCAATGTGGTGTCTGAATTTGACTTTTTCGGATTCCATCCTTTTGATGGGCTTCCGATTTTCAAGACCTTTACCATTGTCTATGTGCTGTTCTTTTTACCCCCCTGCCTGATTATTATCTACCAGCTTTTGCGCGGATCGATTCACTCCCTGGACTTGACGGTACAGTATACGGGGGCCTATATGGCCGGTAGCTTTACCTTGTGCCTCATCGTTGCCGTCTTGTTTGATTTTGTGATTCCGGTTGTCAAGGATTTTGGCGCCTGGCATGGAGGGTTCCAGTTCTTTGTGTGGCACCAGTTCCTGACGTTATTCCTGGCCCTGCTTTGCGGCCAGTACTATACGTCGGCTAGGTTTCGTGATTTGGGCGCCTTCTGGCTTTTGCAAAAGCTAATTACCAAGATCGAAGACGGTGTTATCTATTACGATGATGCCGGACGAATCAAGGCCGTGAACCATGGTGCGTCCAAGCTTTTGGGACAGTCGTCCGTTAATTTGTGCGGAAAGTCCATCAAGAATGTTTTGCCGCCGAACCTGGATTTCTTCAGGGAGTCGGTTTATAGCGATGTCCGCATGAATATTAATGGCGAAACCCATGTGATGAAGATTTATTTCTTCAAGTGCCGACAGACCCTTTTGACGATGGTTAACGTTGCCTTTTTTACGGACCAGTCCAAGACCTTGTTGCTGCAGCAGAACTTGAAGACCCTTAACGAACAGTATGTGGAATATACCCATGACCTGGTGCGTTATCAGGACCGCTTGAACAAGGAAGCGTCTATCAAGGCCGAAAAAGAAAACGTGCTGAATACCTTGATTA
Source organism: Fibrobacter sp. (assembly GCA_017530965.1). GTDB lineage: Bacteria > Fibrobacterota > Fibrobacteria > Fibrobacterales > Fibrobacteraceae > Fibrobacter. The sequence continues at coordinate 35,759 of JAFXLS010000028.1, read as the reverse complement.
ATGCACTTCCCTTTAGAGTGTGGTACAAGAGCGAACTGGGCGTGTACCAGAAGCAGAACCAGCTGGATCTTGCGAAGCGTGGTTCCCGAGAAGGTGCCCGCGACAACAACGAAGACATTTCGATATACGAAAAGGAAGCCCGCGAAAAGGGCGAAGTCAGGGTCAATACCTCCTTCGAAGATAAGGACGGTGTTGAAATTTCCCAGGACGAAGCAAACCGTCTTACAGGTTTGGGCGAACTGGTGCAGACCTTTGACAACATGTATATTCCGATCATTCAGCAGGGCAAGGCTCCTTACAAAACCTTGTGCCTCAAGGTGGATATGACCGAACAGCGCAGACTCGAATACGAACGGAACGTGTTGCGCGAACAGAAGTTCATCCATTCCCGTCTTGAAGAACTGGGCACCATTTGTGGAGCTTTTGCGCACGACTACAACAATATTCTCGGTTCGCAGTTGGGCTTCTTGGAAATTGCGCAAGAAGTGATCGAAGACAAACAGTCACAGGTTTACACCTTTATTTCGGAAGCGAAGAAGGCTGCCCAGCGCGGAAAGGATTCCCTCAACGAACTCTTGAATGCCATTCGAGGCAATGCCAACGCGGCTACCCCTGCGATTGTGTTCTCACCTTACATGATTATCGAAGATGTGGTCCGCAAGATTTCCTTGACCTTGCCGCCTAACGTCAAAGTGCACAGTGAGGAACTAGACAAGAGTCTCAAGGTTCGCGGCATTGTGGCTTCTCTTGACCGCATTATCAGCAACCTTGCGAACAACGCCTTGTTTGCCATGAAGCAGAAGGGCGGTTCCCTGACCTTTAAGTTGTACCCTGAAGTGCTCGAAACCCAGCTGGTGACACCTTATGCTCCGCCAGTACCTGCAGGTAACTATGCCAAGTTCGAAATCTCCGATACGGGTACGGGCATGGATTCGGGCACCCTGGAACGCATTTTTGCACCGTTTTTTACCACTAAGGCCCCTGGTGAAGGCCTGGGATTGGGTCTTTCTTCGGCCTTGAGGCTATTAAAAGAGGGCAATGCCTATTTTACAGTGCAGACAACATTGGGTGAAGGAACTACATTTTATCTATATTGGCCAATGGAAACTGAAACGAAGGAGGGCTAGTGCCTACTATCCTGATTATCGATGACGATGAGCAGTTCAATCTGATGCTCAAGTCCGCTCTTGAAATCAAGGGCTACAATGTGGAAACGGCAAAGAATGGTAAAGAAGCTAAGACTCTTTACCAGAACAAGACCTATGACGTAATCATCACCGACATTATTATGCCGGATGTGGATGGTTACGAAGTCATTCTGGATCTGCGCCGCTTGAATATGAGTGACCGCACTATCGCCGTGAGCGGTGGTGGCCGTACCTCTGCCGAAGACTACCTGATGACCGCCCAGCACTTTGATGCCGCGGCAACCTTCAACAAGCCTGTGGACTTGCAAGCCCTTCGTGCGAAGGTCGAAGAAATCATCAAGAGCCATTCGTAGTAGGTCGCGATGAATATCCTGATCGCGGACTTAGATCAGAAATTTATCGACGATATCCAGCACTCTTGGTCGGTTGCAGGAACGACCTTGTTCGCCTGTACCCGCGAGAGTGATTTAATGCCCATCGTCAAGAAGAATTCGATAGACCTGGCGTTTATCGAAGTTCCCTTTTTGATGCAAGACAATATGGATATGGTGAGCTTCTTGAAGGAGCGTCACCCGGGCATTGAAATCTTTGTGCTGTGCGATGATCGCAACTGGCAGGGGGCGGCTTCTGCCATTACCCGCGGTGCAAACACCTTCCTTAAAAAGCCTATCTCGATTTCGCAGCTGGAATCGACGGCGCAAAAGGTGCGGGCCCAGCAGCTGAACAAGTCCAACAACCAGCTCATGGAATCCCAGGTGCTGGATGGCCTTTTGGGGAACACCCCCGAGATGCGCAAGATTCTGAAGACCGTCTACAAGGTGGCTCCTACCAATAGTACGGTTCTTATTACCGGTGAATCCGGTTCGGGCAAGGAATTCCTGGCCAACGTGATTCACCGCTATAGCAAGCGTGCCGCCGAACCTTTTGTGGCGGTAAACTGCGGTGCAATTCCCGAAAACCTGGTGGAAAGTGAACTCTTCGGTAGCAAGAAGGGTTCTTATACCGGTTCCACCGCCGACAAGAAGGGCTTGTTCGAATCTGCTAACGGCGGAACGCTTTTCTTGGATGAAGTGGGTGAACTTTCTGCTGCCACCCAGGTCAAGCTTTTGCGCTTTTTGCAGAGTCATGAAATTAGGCGTGTGGGCGATACCCAACCGCAGTACTTGGATGTACGTGTTCTGGCTGCAACCAACCGCGACTTGCAGGAGGCCATGCAGACAGGCCGGTTCCGCGAAGACCTTTACTACCGCCTGAACACCTTCCACTTGCTTTTGCCGCCGCTCCGCGAACGCAAGCCTGCGCTGCCGAACTTGATCAAGTATTTCATCTTGAAAAACAAGGATGCCCAGGGAAAGGACATTGTGGATCTTGAACCGGCAGCCTTGTACGCGTTGACCAAGTATTCATACCCGGGTAATATCCGCGAGCTGGAAAACATTATCGAGCATGCTACCGTGTTGGCCGAAGGTGGTGTAATCCGCCTGGAAGACTTGCCCGAAGAAGTCCAGCAATGTGCCCGGGAACAGACCGTGGCGATTCCGCACATTAAGGGGGAACATAACGCAGAGCCCCAGGTGGTAGACGTTGAACCGGTGAAACTGCCGGGAATCTCGTTTGAAAGCAGCGTGAAACCGGAAAAGAAGCCGGTCGCTGAAAGCGAAACGGATGACGAACTTTTGTCGCTCGAAGAAATGGAACGTAGACACATTTTGCGTGCCTTGAGCGTGTGTGGCGGTAACCGCACCGAAGTCTGCAAGCGCTTGGGCATTAGTCGTGCGACTCTTTGGCGTAAATTGAAAGAACTTAAGATTATTATGGATGGCGACGATGCCTGATTTTGAAAATCAACAGAATTCTTACGAAGGCCGCCAGGTCCCTATGGATCTGGATGCTGAACGTTGCCTGCTTGGAAGTATTTTGCGCGATCCAGACGTGATGGGCGAAGCCATCATGACGATTAAGGACGAAAGCTTTTTCTACCTGGAAAAGCACCAGCTGATTTGGACTGCCCTTTGTACGCTGAATCGCAATGTGACGCCGATTGACTTGGTGACCCTTGCGGCAGAACTCGAGACCATGAACAAGCTTACGCTTGTGGGTGGTCGCGAATACCTGTTCGAACTCATGGAATCGGTGGCGTCTTCGGCGAATACGGAATGGCATATCGAACTGTTGCGCAAGAAGGCGACTCTTCGCAAGCTGATCAAGTCTTCTTCTGCAGTCATCAAGAATGCCATGGATCCGGCGGCGGTTCCTGACGAAGTTTTGCAAGACGCCGAACGCGATATTTTCGCTATTGCCGACGACCAGATTCGCGATTCCCTGAAGCCCATCCAGAATTTTGTGACGCCGCTTTTGGAACGCCTGAATAACCGCAAGGACGGCATCACTGGCATCCGCACGGGCATTACGGAACTGGATGAGTTGACCAACGGTTTGCAAAAGTCCGACTTGATTATTCTCGCAGCTCGCCCCGGTGTGGGTAAGACCTCTTTCGCGCTCACCATTGCTGCGAATGCGGCTATCAATTTCCAGCAGAATGTGGCGTTCTTCAGCCTCGAAATGGATGGCGTGCAACTGGCCCAGCGTTTGCTTTGCTCGCAGGCCCAGATTGACCAGAGTAAGCTTCGCAACGGTTACCTCAATAGTGACGAAAAGAAGAAACTGATTGCCGCTGTGACACCCATTCAGAAGGCCCCGCTCTACGTAGACGATAATGCGGACCTCGGCATTATGGAACTCATGAGCAAGGCACGCCAGCTCAAGCGCAAGGGCAAGCTGGACTTGTTGATTATCGACTACCTGCAGCTCATGAAGACGGGCAAGGAAGAAAACCGCGCCGTGGCCATCGGTGCCATTTCCCGTGGCTTAAAAATCCTTGCCAAGGAAATGCAGATTCCGGTGATTGCGCTTGCACAGCTTAGCCGTAAGGTCGAAGAAAAGGGCCGCGAACGTCCGCAGCTTTCTGACTTGCGTGAATCGGGTTCTATCGAACAGGACGCTGACATGGTGTGGTTCGTGGAACGTAAGTTCGTGCAGACCCACCGCGAAGAAGACAAGCACACTGCAGAACTCATTGTGGCGAAGCACCGTAACGGTTCGGTGAAGGACATCCCCATGACCTTCATTCCGGAATATACCACCTTCTACGATGCCGCTCCCGAAGGGGATGGCGGTGGCGAAGCCTATGCTTACGATGACGCAAGTGACATGGGACCAACTGATTTCGGAAGTTATTAAGGAGTTTTGATGCAGTTTCTGTTAGCCCCATTTATCTGGTTTGGCGAGGTTCTCGTAACCGGTATTTCGGCTATTGGCGAAGTCGTTTGCATCTTGTTGAATACCCTTAAGCAGCTGCGCTTTATCCACAAGAATCCGGTGCTTATTGTGAAGCAGATGATTTCCATTGGAGTGTCATCGCTTCCGCTGTTGTTCGTGACGTCAATCTTTACGGGCATGGTGGCTACAGTGCAGGCAGAATTCGAATTCCACAACCTGGTGGCCGACAAGTTTGTGGGGACTGCCGCCTGCAAGATGATTCTAATCGAGCTTGGCCCCTTGCTTACAGCCATCGTACTTTCGGGTCGTGTGGGTTCTGCCATTGCTGCAGAACTGGGTTCCATGAAAGAAAAAGAAGAACTGGCTGCCTATACGGTGTTGGGCCTCGATACTTACCGCTATTTGGCCATGCCCCGCTTTGTGGCCTTCTTTACCATGGTGCCTTGTCTGACCATTATTTCTAATGCCTTGGGTATTATCGGTGGCTGGATTGTTTGCGTTCTAGGCCTCGATATTACGACCTACACTTACGTGACCGGAATGCAGTACCTGTTTGACCCCATGGACTTGTGGTCGGGTACGCTCAAGTCTTTTGTATTCGGAACGTTGATCTTTTTGCTGGGTTACTACCACGGTGTCAATGCCAAGGCGGGTGCCCGCGGCGTGGGAATCGCTACCATGAGCGTGGTAGTTTCCAGCTGCCTTATGATTTTGGTTGCAGACTTTGTTTTAGATGCTATATTGTTCTTCTAAGGTGTCACTATGCCTAACGTAAAAATAGACCCAAACGATATCGCGATTCGCCTTAAAGGGCTCAAGAAGTCCTTTGGCCCGCAGGACGTTCTTTGCGACGTGAACCTGGATATTCGCCGTGGCGAGACTATGGTGATTATCGGCAAGTCCGGTGGTGGCAAGTCCGTGATTCTAAAGCACATGATTGGGCTCTTGCAACCGGATGGTGGCGAAGTGACAGTGGACGGCGTGACTATCAGTACGCCCAAGTTCTTTGACACGCATACGATTCGTCGCAAGATGGGTATGTTGTTCCAGATGGGCGCTCTTTTTGACTCCATGGACACCGGTGAAAATATTGCCTTTGCCTTGCGTGAACATCATCCGGAGATGTCCGAAAAGGAAATCCAGGATGTGGTGACTGAAAAGCTGAAGATGATCAACCTGGTGCCGGAATTCCGTACCAAGATGCCGTCTGAACTTTCGGGTGGTATGCGTAAACGTGTGGCTCTTGCCCGCGCCATCGCATTGAATCCTGAAATCCTTTTGTACGATGAACCCACTACGGGTCTGGATCCTATTACCAGTGACGTGATTAACGATTTGATTCTCGATATGCAGAGCAAGTTGGGTGTGACGTCTGTGGTGGTGACTCACGACATGGTGAGTGCCTTCAAGGTGGCCGACCGTATTGCCATGCTGTATAATGGCCGTATTATCGAAGTGGGTACGGTTGACGAAATCAAGAATACCAGCAATCCTTACGTGCACCAGTTTATTACCGGACAACGTAAGATTTCGGTTGACGAAGAATAGTTTGTAAATCGCCGTTTACAAACAACCCGTTGGCTGGCGGCTTGTATGCAAAAAATATGTGCTTTTAAGCACGAATTTTAGGCTGGTTGTAGCATTTTCTATTTGAATAATGTATTTTTCAGCCAAAGAGGTTTTATTATGAATAAGAAACTTATTGCAGGAATATTGTTTGCAGTTGTTGCCGGAGCAAGCTTCTGGGCTTGCGGTGAAGGCGATGTTAGCAAATGGAATTCTGATGATGAAGCTCTCGGCTTTCTGGTCTCGGCCGAAGAAGAAGCAGAAGCTCTTAAAAAGGAAGGGCTGGATAGTTGTCTTAAAGATGATTATTGCAAGTCGAAATACGCTGAATACTTTGCTAATCCCAACGGAGATACTCCGGATGATATCCCGAGCTCGAACGACAATGGCAATTCGGGAACGAACCCGGGCCAGTCGTCCTCTTCTATCGGCAACCATAATCCGTTCGATATTGTGGATGAAACTTCTAGTTCCTCTGCTGCCAGAATAGATGATAATCCTCCGATAGACCAGTCTTCTTCGTCTGTTGAAGTTATTACGGGTCTCGGTAAGTGTGAACCGGTGACTACCCCCATCGAAAAGAATACGGGAAGTACTAAGTGGACGTTTACTCCCAACCTGAATGCAGGATACACGGCAATTGACTTTGCTAAGGCTACCTATGCCTGGAATTTTGGTGCCGGAGCAACTCCTGCAACTGATGGGACTCCGAGTACGTCTGCTGCGGTTTCTTACGCCAATTCGGGTACGGCCACTGCATCTGTGACTGTGACTATTGGTGGCGGTTCCGAAACGATTCAGTGTAAACCGCTGCAGGTGAATGGCGATCCGATTACGGGTTGCAAATGCGCACCTGTGGGCGTGACTGGCTCTGTTGACTACACGACAACTCCTGACGTTGCCTGGTCCGTGACGGGTTGTACGTCTGCATCTATGCCTTTGACCTATAACTGGAATGGAGCTGATGGTGCAGAAACCTTTACCAATTCGTTTACGGCCGCTACGGCTTCATATGCTCCGACATTGAAGGTCGGCAATGCGGACAATACGGTGATTGATGTTCCCTGTTCGGCAGTGAAGGTTACCGAAGGTGCTGAGTATACGATTAAGAATAATACGGATGCAGGAAAGATTTCTTTGCCGGGTGAAGGAACCTATAATGTAGTCATCGCTTTTGCCTGCCAGAATAAGACTTTCTTCTGCAATGGTGTTGGCGGTCCGGTGGGTGGTTCTGTGAATGATGTGCCAATGAAATCAGACTGGTACACGACTGCTGCCTTGACTGATGCAGATTGCACAGGTTCCGCTTCAGTTTCCGTGACTGTGACAGGTCCGGCTACCTGTGGTGCACAGTAATCGAATTAGGCTGAATTGAAAAAAGCTCCCTTTGGGGAGCTTTTTTTGTATTCCCAAGAATGAATCATCTTGCGGTAATAGTGAGATTCATCATTGATTATTGTAAAGGAAAATTATAAATTGTTCTAGTAGATTTTTAGCTAGAGGTTTTATGAAGTATCCTTTCTTCGGTGGTATTTTGCTAGCTTTGCCGCTTTCATTGTTGGCTCTTACGGCTTGCGGCGACGAGAGCGTCATTAATTCCAATGATGTCAAGCAGGTCTCAGAAGACGATGAATCGGAATCTGACGATTCTGATACTCCTGTTTCTAGTGAAAAACAGTCCTCAAAGTCTTCCTCCAGTTCGGCTAAGTCTTCTGAAAAATATTCATCGACAAAGGAAGATGCCGCTGCTGAAAATGATATTGTGGAATCTGAAGATGACTTGCCCAGGTGCTCCATCAAGCGTGAGGGTATGGAAGTCTATGTAAAAGAAGAAAAGAATCTCTATACTTGTGAAGAAGGGGAGTGGATTCCAGAAAATAAAACGGTGAAATCGTCCAGCTCTTCAAAAAAATATTCTTCAAGCAGCAACAAAAATCCGTTCGATATTGTGGATGGATCTCCCTCTTCGGCGATTTATATTGATGTCGATTTTTCCAGTTCGTCCAAAGTGAATCCTGTTGTTGTGACGGGGCTTGGTTCTTGTGCTCCGGTGAATACCTCCATCGAAAAGGGTTCAAGCACCAAGTGGAAGTTCTCTTACAATCTAGATGCCGGATTCTCGGCTATTGATTTTGCGAAGGCCACCTATGTATGGAACTTTGGTGCCGGTGCAATTCCTGCAACTGATGATACTCCCAGTACATCTGCTTTGGTTACTTATGCCAATTCGGGTGTAGTCACGGCATCGGTGACGGTGACTATTGGTGGTGCTTCTGAAACGATTCAGTGCTCCCCGTTACAGGTGAATGGCGATCCGATTACGGGTTGCGAATGCACCACGAGAGCGGCCTCTGTTGACTTTACGGCAACTCCCGATGTTACCTGGTCTGTGACGGGCTGTACGTCTGCATCCTCTCCATTGACCTATAATTGGAATGGAACTGATGGTGGTGCAACCTTCACCAACTCATTTACGGCTGCAACGGCTTCTTATGCTCCGACATTGAAGGTTGGCAATGCTGACAATACGGTGATAGACGTTCCCTGCTCGGCAGTGAAGGTTACTGAAGGTGTAGAGTATGTAATTAAGAGCAATACGGAAGCAGGAAAGATTTCCTTGCCGGATGAAGGAACCTATAATGTAGTTATCGCCTTTGCTTGCATAAATAGAACTTTCTTCTGCAATGGTGTTAGTGGCCCAGTGGGAGGTTCAGTGAACAGCACGCCGATGAAAAAGGACTGGTATACGGTAGTTAGCTTATCTCCGGAAGATTGTTCCGGTTCTGCAGTAGTCTCGGTCACTGTGGATGGTCCAGCTACTTGTGGTGCACAGTAATTGAATTAAACAGATGTAAAGAAAAGCTCCCTTCAGGGAGCTTTTTTCATACCTACAAAAGAATCACGTTTGTGATTCCAAATCCGTGAGGCTACTTAATTCGGATTTTATTTCTTGCGGGGCTTAACGGCGTTCCAGACCATGTAACCGATAAACAGGGCGCCGAAGGCGAGCAAGGCGATAGCGAGTTCGGAATTGTATTTCTCGATGATGTCCTTCTGTCCGTGGGCGAGGTAGCCCAGGCCGGCCAGTACGCAGTTCCAGACGGTGGCTCCCAAGAAGGTGTAAACTGTAAACGGAACCAGCTTCATGTTGGCGATACCTGCCGGAATCGAAATCAGCTGGCGAATAACCGTAATCAATCGGCCTACAAAAGTGGAAACGGCGCCGTGTTCACGGAAGTAGTCTTCGGCCTTTTGGACTTTGCCTGTGTCTAACAATAGGAAGTGCCCGAGGCGGCTGTCGGCGAACTTGTAGATAATTGGACGTCCCAGGAACTTGGCCAAGAAGTAGTTGATGTAGGCGCCTACGAGTGCGCCTACGCTTGCGGCAATAACAATCAACACGATGCTCAAGCCAGAATCAGGTTGCAAGGCCTTGTAGGCTGCGGGGGGAACCACCAATTCCGAGGGAAAGGGGATGAAGGAACTTTCGATGGCCATCAACAGGGCGATAGACCAGTAGTTCAAATGGGCGTTGTACCAGTCGATAATCTGGGTATAAATGCCGGTAGACTTTGTTGCGGGGGCGGCTTGCGAAACGGTGTCGGCGACAGTGGGTTCTGCAAAGACGATGGTTGCGAACAAGGTAACGACAGCGAGAACGAAGAGTTTTTTATTCATGGGGCTAAATATAGAATTTGACGCTGTAGGTCAAAAAAAATCCCCGGCGGTTACCGGGGATGCTGTTCGTGAATTCCTGCGAATTACTTTTTCTTCTTGCCTTTCTTGGCCGGCTTCTTCGCTGCCTTCTTAGCCTTCTTGTTGGCCTTTTTGCCTTTCTTGTTCTTGGAAGGCTTTACTTCTTCTTCGTCTTCTTCAACTTCTTCGGCAGAGGATTCTTCTACAGCCTGCTGTTCCGGTTCGCTGTAGCTTTCGCCAGTCTGGTATTCGATAATCGAAGTTTCTTCAGAAGAAACGTTGCCCTTCTTCAATGCTGCCTTGGCTTCTTCGACGTACTTGCCGTCCGGGAAACGCTTCAGGTAAATTTCGTAGTCCTTAAGGCGGTTGCCGGCCTTGACCAGTTCAAAGATACCCGTTTCGGCTTCGTCGCGGAATGCACCGTTGGGATTGTCGTTCAAGTAGGTCAGGTATGCCTTGAAGGTGTTCTGAGCCTGAATCGCGCGGAACTTGTCGTATTCGCCGAGGCCGCGGAGCTTGGCTTCCACTTCGGCTCTACGCGGAGAATCGGGGTAGTACAGCAAGAACATTTCCAGCATTTCGGGGTCGTTGCTTGCCATGACCTGGTCGAAACGAGAATCTTCCTGGGCGCTCTGGTATTCCTTGAGCTGAATCTTACCGCTGTCGAGGGTTGCGTAGAGCTTTTCCTTGGTGGCCAAGTCTGCCGGGTGGCAGAAGGCGAGGAAGCTTTCGAGAACGTCTGCAAACTGCGTACGGGTGTAGGCTTCACTCATGTCGGGAAGTTCGCCGTTTTCGTCCAGGTAGAAGCGGTAGTCACGTTCGATGGCCATGCAGTCCCAGTCACTGAGCGTGTCCTTGACTTCGCTGTACTTGCGGAGCACGCCATCGCGGTCATGCAGGTTGTAGCGCATGCGGCGGTCACGGCGACTTTCGCGGCCGAAGTCAAGAGAAAGTTCGAGGCCGACGCGTACAGGCCACTTGTAAGAAATTTCGTCGAACTTGAGGCCGGAGTACGGCGAAGGGCTGCCTTCGCGGTCTTCGTCACGAGCCTTGACTTTTTCGTAGGGCAAGAATTCCTTGCGGACGTTGATGCCGATCTTGAAGTCTACGTCCTGGAACAATTCGCCAATGCGATATTCCAAGGCTCCCGATACAAATCCAGTCTGGAGCATTTCTGTGTGCTGCTTGGTGTTGCCGGCAAAGTCATCGTAGAAGGTAAAGAACTGGAACCCGTAACCACCCAAGACGCGTAAGTCGAAGTCTCCACCCAGGTTGAAGCTAAAACCGGCAAGGAGGGACGGTGCGTAGGCAAGGAACCAGAGTTCTTCGTCGTCCTTCGGGTTTTTCTTGTTTTCCTTTCCATCGTCGTCGATGAAGGTGTACTTCGGGCTGTCTTCAATCGTTCCGAACTGGAAGGAGTTGACTTCGGCACCGAGCCACAGCGTGAACGGGATGTCGGCCTTCCAAAGGGGCGTAATCAAGGGAGACCACAAGTAACCGATCGAGACCGGAACGGTAAGAACATCCACATCGACACCGTCGTCGAGCAGAGTTTTCTTTTTGTCTGCCTTGAAGTTCAGGAAAGCGGGCTCAGCCTGCAAATAGAGCTGGGTTCGCCAGTTGATTCTTTCAAAATCTGCAGCATGGGTTGCTGCAGCCAATAAAGTCAGTACTAGTAACAGTTTACGCATCAGTCTAAATTTAAATTTTCTTTAGCAATGTGGAACAGATTGTGTAAATAAAATATGCTTTTTTAGTGCAATTTCCGGGTATTTTTAGAAGTTTAAAACGATTCCGACGCCCAATAGGACGATTCCGGCTCCCAACAGGGACCCTCCGATAATCATTTTCTTGTCGCCTTTGTCTATCAGATCCTTGTTTTCTGCCGCCTGTTCCTGGAAGTTCTCTCCTCTAGCTGCAGGGCGGTTTAGGTCTTCTTTGATTCTGTCGGCGTCATCGTAGTCGATGGTGCCGAGGTACATGATGAGCGTTCCCAAAAGGATGGGGGCGATGGAAGAGCCTATTAAGGTCTTGCCGATAAAGTTCTTCTTGCGTTCACGAAGCCACTCCTGCTGGGCGAGCTGTTCTCGCTGGTCGGTAATGGGGGTGAGCTTTACGTTTACGTCGGTAATTTCGGTGGGGGCGGCGAACACGGTAACTGTAGTATCCTTGTATCCGGCCATGCGAATCTGTACTGTAGAAAGGCCCGGGTCAAAAATCTGGAATTTGCGGGGAGAAATTCCTACGGGCTTGGTTTTCTTTGTGACTGCGGCGGAACCTGCAAAAATGTAGGCTCCTTCGGGGGTGGTGTGAATTAAGAGTTCCGGCTTGACCCTTTTGAGCTTTAACGAAATTTTTGCGGTATCGCCAGGAATGGGTTTTACGCTGGACTTGGCTCCCCACATCTGACGGTCTACGCTCCAGTATGCGTAGATATCGGTTTTTGCAGAATCGGTCAGGACAAAGGTGCAGGGGCTTTTGCAGATGTCCACGTTCCCCTTGGTTACAATGTTTGCTCCTTCGGGGTTGGTTTCAACGCGTACGTAGCTCCTGTTGTTGTCCTTTTCTGCAGAGACGGCTTCGCCTTGTAGACGAAGGACGAAGCGGTGTAGTTTGTCCTTTGAAAGGGCGTCCGTTAAGGCATGAATTGCGGATAAATTAATTTGTACGGTGTTAGGGGTAGACTTGGTGGAATCTTCGAGGACATAGCGTGACATTTGTACTGCGACGGAGTCCGGGGTCCTTGCCGAGGTAATGCGTCCGATATAGGCAGAGGCGGCCCCGTGAACTTTCAAGGAATCCCTGATACAGGCCATGTTGGTGCAGGTGTCGAAGTTCTGACGGCTTACAAACCAGATGGGCGTGCCGGATTCCTTGAGCATACGGACGATCAGGTTTTCCAGTTGTTCTGCCAAGGTGGATTCGGAATTGCGGCGTTCGAAGTTCACAAAAACATGCTTGCCGGCTACAGAATCCAAGAAGGTTGGCTCGTGAGGTTCTGCCACCTGTTCGACTTGATTAGTGTCTGGAACAGATGGTTCCTGTGGATTAGAATTCTGCGCAAGAGTATCCTTTACCGGGACGGTTGTGCCGTTCAGAAGGTCGTTGCCCTTTTCATCGACAATGCTCTTGAACCGGTTTTTCGGAATGCGGATGACCGTGAACTTCCCCTGGATAGTTCCACCAAGGCTTACGGTGTCGTTTTGAACGCCCAAAAACTGGGCGGCTTGCTTGGTGCCCGTCACCAACTCTACAAGGCTCGGAATACCTTCGCTGGCACAAACGGCGCTGACCCAAAAGAGTGCAAATGTCAGGATGAAATTTTTCATAAAGCCCTAGAAGTATAAAATGAAACCGATTGAAAAAAGTGCCGCTCCAGAAATGATTCCGGCGTAGCTAAAGCCTTTGGCAACCTTGGCTTTGTCGCGGTAATCCGTAAAGTCTTCGAGTTCCTGTTGGTAACGGTCTGTCGCGATAGAGGAATTTTTAAGAGTTTTCTTGCTGTCTTTTGCTTTTTCGATTTCGTAATAGGCAATCGCGCCCGATGCAAGGCCCAGGGCGAGGGGAATAAGCGAAAATTTCATGAGCCCCTTCCCGAAATTGGCCCGTTTGCGCTTTGAAAGTTCCGATTGCTGCTTGTCCAGTAAGTCTTCGTCAGAAATGGGATTTTGCGAAATAATGATGTAAGAGGTGTCCTTGGGAGACAATCTTACCCGAAGAGTGGTGTCCATGAAACCGGGATTAAATAGGGATATCAGAACTTCGCTTGCTAAGGAATCGTCGGCAATTTCGATAACGGCTGGCGAAATATAGGCCGGGGCTTTGGCGTGGTTGGGGCGAATTTCGTCGACATAAATGTCGGCGTTGCTGGGAATGGTGGATACGTGCAAAACCTTGGGGTCTGCAAATGTGTAGACCACTGCGCAAAGGAGGAATATCGTTACAAGGCGCAACATGTCAGATACCCTCGTTTGGATAAGGACCCGAAATTAGCCGGTAGCCGGGGACGTTCTGGATTGTCCAATAAACATCTGGCAAGCTATTCTTTGAATAGTCTTCGCCGACGATTGAGAGCCTGCAGGTGTTAAAGCAGTTCTTGTAGAATGTCAGCGTAGGGGTATTATAGTTGAAATTCAATGTGTCGAAATCCAAGGTGACTATCAACTTGGATGCGTTGAGACCGGAACCGTCATCGTAAATGTAAAAGGCGATAGAGTCGGAATTCAGAACCTGGTCGTTGATGATTGCAATTTGCGGAGGCGTCTGGTCTTTCAGAAAGACTGTATCCGTGGTGAGTACCGTATGGGCGGGAATGTCCACCACAAGGCTTTCGCTTGCGTATTCTCTGCGGTAGGTTTCCTTCAGAACAATCTTGAGCCCGTTTTGAGGTTCGACTTTGGTGGTAATGGTGTTATATATCAAGTTGTTGGTAAGGGTCTGCAGGGTGTCTCCCTCTTCTGAAATCAGATAGATTTCTGTTTGCAAAATGGAATTGTCCCTGTAATGACTGTATACCAAGGGAATTTTCAATGTCGAAGTTTCATCGAGAATCTTGGTCGAGAAGTGGAATATTTCTGTAGAGTCGCGGTATTCTCGGCCGCTTTGGCTCTTGGTGAACATTTTGGCGCCCCAGTACAGGGTGAAGGAACTGTCGTAGGCGCTAATGTATTCTTGCGTAACGGCGTCGTAAGATTGGATGAGAGAGCCTTTAAGTGTGACCGGTGAATTACAGTCCGTGTACCCCAGTGGAGAATCCCAAACGTTTTCGGGGTCGTAATCCATAAAGATTAAACACCGGGGTGTCTCCCAGGGGTCGATTCCGGAAATGTTCCATTGCAGCGTGAGTCCCTGGTTGTTGTTAGGACTCGCCTGGTTGTAGCCGTCGTAAGGTTGCTCAAGGGTGATGCTGTTTGGCGTGTTCACGTAGATTTTAAATGTTGTACGCAACGTATCGCCGAAATAGTCTGTGGTTTCCAGGGAGCCTTTGTATTCACCCGGCGTGGAGAATGTATGGCGGAACGAACTCAGGTTGTATGTGCTTTCGTCGATTTTCCAGAGAAGGCCGTTGTAGTTTTGCTGTAATGTTTCGTCAGTGTAGATGCGTGCGCCGGCGGAGTAACCTGCAAAGAACTTGATAGTCTGGCCTTGCTCCACGTATATTTCAGTGACGGGGTCGTAGTAATTGGCTATGTCTCCGTTAAAACCGTCGGGGCCGGCAAAAACATATTGCTTGAGGGTGGCCGTTTCTTGCTCAACCAGGTGCTCGTCGCCACAGGCCGTCAAGGTAATCGATAGGGCAAAAAGCGAAATGCATAAAAGCTTATTCACTGAAAACCTCCGGAAGGGTAGAGTTGGGACGGAGGTAGAAAATGTGCTTGGCGGTGTTGAGGCTGGGGTCGGTCACGCTTACAGTGATGAACTTGGTTGTCCAGTTTTGAGCAGACGCTTCTTTATTGAATGGAATGTATAGCGTATCCTTCGAGAGCGTGAAGTCTTGAAGGTTTCTGTTTTCGTAGGAAATGTTAATCTTGGATGAGGAAAGGGGACCGCCCTGGTCAAAGACGATAAAACGCAACGTATCTGAAATGTCGAGGGTGTCACTGTCAGAAATACTCTGGATGCGAGGAGGAATTTCGTCTACGAGGGTGATTGTGTCTAGCTGGGACACCTGGTTTGCCTCTAGTTTAAAGCGGATGGTGTCGGATTTGAAATCGCTTGCGTTGTCTACAGAAATTGCCACACTGTAGATGCCTTTGGCCAGTGGCTGGATATTGAAGTCGGCACTAGGTTTTCCGGTAAGCTGGAGCGTATCGAGTGGTTCCTGTAGGGAGTCTAAAAGTATGACTTTAAAATCCTGTTCTTTGGGGCTGGAACTTGTTTGGAGTGTACCTGAAACGGCTCCTTCCCCTTTGCGTCCTTTGGTGTAAAAAGAGGCGGTCAGGGTCTCGTTGGATTTTTGATTGAATTCGTTGTAAGCCTTGACTGTCCAGGTGTATTTTTGCAAAGAAGAAAGCTTCTTGCTGTATTTGAAGTAGGCCTGGTGAAGCAAAGTATCTACGATGGTATCTTTATCGCTGTCCTGCAACGTAAAGCGGAATGAAAGATCCCACAGGGAATCGGGGTCGTAAGAATTCCATGCAAAATGAATGGCGCTATCCGGAGCCAAGTTCTGGGTTCCTGTTGCCGGAATGAAATTTTCAGTGTCCATAATGGGGGGAGTGGCGACGGTAATGGTCAAGGTATCGCTTAAGGTGTCTCCGAAAAAATCAACGAAGACGAATGCGACCTTGTGGATGCCTGGATCGTTGATGCTTTTTTGGAAGCTATACTCACTGGCGAAGTTCCCGCCGTCTATGGTCCAGTAGTATTGTTTGTTTCGAATGGACTTAGATGGGGATACCGAGGTCAAGAATATGAGTGAGTCGCCCGGCTGAATGGTGTCGGCTTTAGTCTTATGGGCATCGCTGTCGAAAGATCTGGTTACGACGGCGGAAATCTCGATTTCCTGGGATCCCTGATCGTTGAACAGATATTCGTCGGAATTGGTGCATGCAAGGAGTGCTAGAATGAGTATGCCGAAGAGGGCTGCCGGTTTCGAATTTTGAAAAATCATGGTGCCCCCACGGTGTCAACGACAAAAAATTCCCGTTCAGGAATAGAATCCTTGTCGCCCAAAGAGTCTTCTACCAGAATGCGGTAAGAATGTCGTCCTTCGGCAAATCCGGACTGGTATATTTGCTGTAGTTCACCTACGTTGTACCGGGTGCCGTCAATTTCCAGCGTATGGGATAAAAGGCCACTTTCGTCTCGGTCGGAGGATTGCCAAGAAAACAGGAAGGGGGTGTGGGTGTTGCCGTACAGGGTGTCTCCATCAGCAGGTTGAGTTTTAGCTGAAATCTGCGGTGGAACGTTGATAATGACTTGGAATTTGGTCTCGAGATGATTCTTTTCGCGGTCTTCGATGACCACTATGTCGGGAATCTTTTTCTTGCTTTTTTTGCTGGATGCCATGTCGTCGGTGGTAATGGCGTAGGTCATGCCTTCTCCTAGCATGTCGTCACCCTTGTACCAGTAATACTTGACATCGTCCTTGAACTTGCTGGGATTGACTAGGGCAATCAGTTCGGCATCTTCGTCGGAATTGATTTTGAGGGGAGATTCCCTTGTTTCGTCGAATTGCTTTACCAGGATTTCGACAGAGGTGATTTTGGGCTCGTCGCTGGGAGCGTTTGGAACGTGGAGGCATGCAACAAAAAGCCCCCCCGCTATAAGCGCAAGGCAAATGTCCAAAACACTTCGCTTGGTCTTCTTCATAAAACTCTCTTCGTTAAAGATAACTATATTCATCTACATGAGTACCGAAAATTTTGAATATAAAACCGCAATGGAGCGTTTAGAGAGTATCTTGGAGCGAATTGACAATTCCGAGATGGAAATAGACGAATTGGCTGGCGCGGTACAGGAAGCAACCGAACTTTTGCGAAAATGCCGCAAAATTTTGCTTGCAACCGAGAAAAACGTGCAGGAAGCCCTTTCGGGCCTTGACGGCGAAACGGAATCTGAGGCTTAGGAATGGCTCAGGAATCCGTACCTGCAATGGAGGTTTCGGGGCTTACGGTGAAGTTCCCGATTCGCGGTGGCGTTTTGGGCAAGGTCCAGAACTATTTTACTGCGGTAGAAGATGTCTCTTTTGTGCTTGAAGCCGGAAAAATCCTTTCGATTGTGGGGGAGTCCGGTTGCGGAAAGTCGACTCTTGTTAAGTCCCTGGTGGGACTTGTGCCCATGGATTCAGGCGAATTTAAGCTTTTCGGCGAGCCCGTTGTGAAGGGCCGCATTGCTGGAAAGAATTCTGGAGGAGAACGCCGGGTTTCTGACTTGGTGCAGATGATTTTTCAGGATCCCTTCAGTAGCTTGAATCCCCGCCAGACGGTAGCTGAAATCTTGACGGCGCCGCTGCTTGCACGCGGTGTAAAGGTTGCAGATGCGGAAACGCGTGCAAGAGAACTTTTGGAGCGGGTTTCTTTGCCCGCCCAAACTCTCCAAAAGTTCCCCCACGAATTCTCGGGGGGCCAGCGGCAGCGCCTGTGCATTGCCCGCAGCTTGATGGTCAAGCCCAAGATCCTTTTGTGTGACGAAGTCACCAGCGCCTTGGACGTTTCAGTGCAGGCGCAGATTTTGCATTTGCTAGATGACTTGCGCAACGAATTCGGGCTTTCTATTGTGTTTATCAGTCACGACATGCAGGTAGTTCGCGCCTTGAGCGACGATGTGTTGGTGATGTATTTTGGCCATATTGTGGAGCGGGGCGCGGCAGACGTTGTCTTGACGAACCCCCAGCATGAATATACCCAGAAACTGCTTGCCAGCGTGCCCACTATAAAGAGGCGTGTTCCTTAGAGGAAAAAAGATTAATTGCTATATTAGCCCGTAATCGGAGAAAAATATGAAAAGATCCATCGTTATTACTGGCGGCGCAGGCTTTATCGGAAGCCACGTGGTGCGCCTGTTTGTGAACAAGTATCCTGAATATAAGATTATCAACTTGGATAAGTTGACTTATGCGGGAAACCTTGCGAACCTCAAGGATATCGAAGACAAGCCGAACTACAAGTTCGTGAAGATGGATATTTGCGACTTTGACGCTTTCTACAAGCTCATGCAAGATGAAAAAGTGGATGGCATCATTCACTTGGCCGCCGAAAGCCACGTGGACCGTTCCATCAAGGACCCGTTCACCTTCGCGAAGACGAACGTGATGGGCACTTTGGCTCTGTTGCAGGCTGCCAAACTTTACTGGGAAAGCCTCCCTGAAAAGTACGAAGGCAAGCGTTTCTACCACATTTCGACCGACGAAGTCTACGGTGCCCTCAAGATGAATCACCCGGAAGGCATTACGCCTCCGTTCACCACGACGGCAAGCTCCAGCGAACATCACCTGGCTTACGGCGATGACTTCTTCTACGAGACAACGAAGTACACGCCGCATTCTCCGTATTCCGCTAGCAAGGCGGGCTCCGACCACTTTGTTCGCGCCTTCCACGACACTTACGGCATGCCGACGATTGTCACGAACTGCTCCAACAACTACGGTCCGTACCAGTTCCCCGAAAAGTTGATTCCCCTGTTCATCAACAACATTCGCCACAAGAAGCCGCTTCCGGTTTATGGCAAAGGTGAAAACGTTCGCGACTGGCTCTTTGTCGAAGACCATGCCCGCGCTATCGACGTGATTTTCCATAACGGCAAAATTGCCGAAACCTACAATATCGGCGGCTTCAACGAATGGAAGAACATTGACATCATCAAGGTCGTGATCAAGACCGTCGACAAACTCCTCGGTCGCGCCGAAGGTGAAGACCTGAATCTCATCACCTACGTGACGGACCGCCTGGGCCACGATGCCCGCTACGCGATTGACTCCACCAAGCTTCAGAAAGAATTAGGCTGGGAACCGAGCCTCCAGTTCGAAGAAGGCATTGAAAAGACGGTGCGCTGGTACCTGGACAACCAGGAATGGCTGGACAACATCACCAGTGGTGACTACGAAAAGTATTACGAAAAAATGTACGGGAATAGATAATGGGAAAGTTTAATTTTATAAAGACGTCCATCGAGGGCGTGACCATCGTCGAGCCGACGGTCTTTGGCGACCATCGCGGCTACTTTATGGAAACCTACAACAAGGCTGAATTCGACGCTGCTGGCCTCGACATGGTCTTTGTGCAGGACAACGAATCCAAGAGCAAAAAGGGCGTGCTCCGTGGGCTGCATTTCCAGAAGAAGAACCCGCAGGGCAAGCTCGTTCGCGTCATTGAAGGTGAAGTTTTTGATGTGGCGGTGGACCTGCGTAAGGGTAGCCCCACGTTCGGCAAGTGGGAAGGGGTGACCCTTTCTGCCGAAAACAAGAAGCAGTTCTACATTCCCGAAGGTTTTGCCCACGGTTTCGTGGTGCTCAGCGAAACGGCAACATTTGTATACAAGTGCACCCGCCTTTACGACCCCAAGGACGAAGGTGGCCTTATGTGGAATGACCCCGAAATCGGCATCAAGTGGCCGGTGGGTAACGGCTTTGAACCGCTACTTTCTGAAAAGGATACAAAGAACCCTGCCCTTAAGGATTTGGGGTTTGCATTTGAATTGTAAGATTTTTCTATTTTAATTGTCAATGAAGCATATTTTAGTTGTTTGTACTGGTAACATTTGTCGTAGCCCTACGGGTGAGTATCTTTTGAAGAAGGAGCTCGGCGAGGGCTTCGATGTAATGAGTGCTGGCCTTGGTGCCCTGGTGGACCATCCGGCGCATGAATTAAGTCAAAAAATTGCTCTTGAACACGGTGTCGATATGAGTGCACATCGTGCTCGACAGATAAATCTGGACATTTTGAAGTGGGCAGACCTCATCTTGGTGATGGAAAACGGTCACAAGATGGATTTGCTGCACCGTTACCCGTGGCTTGAAGGCAAGGTTTTCCGTTATGGCGAACCGCAACGAGTGGATGTTCCGGACCCGTACCGTCGTCCTGAAAACGCATTCGTTCTTGCGTGGAATTTTATCTCTAAACTGACCCCGTACTGGGTTGAAAAAATCAAACAAAGCGAAGGCCAGGCGTAAGCTGGCAAAAAGGGTTGATTTATGAAGAAATTGAGTTTGGGCATTGGCCTTATTGCTGCCGCCATGTTGAGCGGATGCGCTCTTGGACCGCAGATGCAAATGGCTTTACCGGGAGACTCCGCTGAATACAATGGCATGATGGTACATATCCATGACATTGGTGCTGGTGATTTTGGTAATGCTGCGGCTGGCGCCGATGGTAACTCCGGCAATTCGGAGAATTTGAATGAGTTGATGATTGATTCCCTGCCTGAACCGGAATACCGCATTGGACCTCTGGATATGGTTCAGGTGGTGGTGTGGGAACACCCGGAACTGACTTCTCCGATGGGTCAGTACCAGCCGGCTGGTCAGAAGGTGACTACCGATGGTAAGCTTTTCTACCCCTATGCCGGTGAACTTCAGGCGGCAGGCCTTACCGCCCAGGAACTCCGTGCCGAAATTACCAAGCGCCTGTCGGATAAAATTTTGAATGATCCGCAGGTGGATGTCCGTGTTACGGGTTACCATAGTCGCAAGATGTCCGTGTCTGGTGCTGTCACGAAGCCGGGTTATGTTGCGTTCGACGAAAATCCGATGACGCTCCCGGATGCTATTGCCGGTGTGGGAGGCTTCACTAAAGAAGCTGATCCGTCGCAGTTGCAGCTTCGCCGTGGCGACAAGGTCTATAACATTAACTATCTCAATGCATTCAAGGCGAATTTGGCCCTTGAACGTATCGTGATTAAACCGAATGATCAGATTTTTGTGCCGGCATTGACTGAAACCCAGAAAGACCAGAAGGCATACGTCATGGGTGAAGTTGGAAGACCGGGAATTGTCAACATTTACAACGGCAACTTGACCTTGGCCGAAGCCTTGGCTACGGCTGGTGGTTTGCAGGCATTGAGCGCCACGGCCCGTGGAATTTATGTTATTCGCAATACGTCTGAAAAACAGATTGATGTGTACCAATTGAACTCGAAAAATGCAATGGCTCTTGCCATGGCTGATCGCTTCCAATTGAGCTCTCGTGATATTGTTTACGTTGACGCTTCCGAACTTGCTACATGGAACCGTCTGCTTAACTTGATTACGCCGTCTGTGAATGCTACTAAGACGACTACGGACATTATTTACAATGTTCAACGTGTCCATAATGATGGCTGGAAATAGGGTAGGACGATATGATTAACCTGATTCTTTGTGGCGGTTCGGGCACGCGCCTTTGGCCCGTGAGCCGTTCCTTGATGCCCAAGCAGTTTGCCCCGCTTTTTGACGGTCAGTCTCTGTTCCGCAAGACGGTGGTGACAAACTCCGCTGTTTGCGAGTCTCAGTTTATCGTTAGCAATGCCGACCAGTTCTTTTTGGCCAAGGATCAGCTGGAAACGGAGGGCATGACGGGTAGCAAGTTCCTGCTGGAACCCGTGGGCCGTAACACCGCCCCTGCCATAGCTCTTGCTTGCCTTACCATGAACCCGGAAACGGTGGTTCTCGTGTCTCCTTCGGACCACGTGATTCGCAAGAAAGACGAATACAAGAAGGTGCTCCTCCGCGCCCAGGAACTTGCCGAAGCTGGCAACTTGGTGACTTTTGGCATTACCCCGACCAGCCCCGAAACGGGCTACGGCTATATCGAAGCCGATGGCGAAAACGTAAAGCGCTTTGTGGAAAAGCCGGATCGCGCTACTGCTGAAAAGTATCTGCTTTCCGGTAACTTCTACTGGAACAGTGGAATCTTCTGCTTCAAGGCGAAGACATTCCTTGCCGAACTCGGCAAGTACTCTCCGGAAATGCTTGCGACCGCCCAGAAGGCACTTTCCAATGCGTCTATCGAAGAGGGTGAACCCATCCGCATTGACCGCGATGACATGATGGCTATTCCGTCGAACTCTATTGACTACGCCGTTATGGAAAAGTCCAAGAAGGTGAAGGTGGTGCCCAGCGATATCGGTTGGAGCGACCTCGGTAGTTTCGACAGTCTTTATGGCGAATACCCCCACGATGAGAACGGCAACAACGTGAACCCGCGCCACATTGCCGTGGGCTCCAAGAATTCCTTGGTGATGGGTAGCCAGCGTGCTATTGCAACCATTGACCTTGACAAGATGCTCATCGTCGATACTCCGGACGCATTGCTCGTTGCTCCGCTCTCCAGTAGCCAGAAGGTGAAGAAGGTGGTGGAAGAACTCAAGGAACGCGGATCTGACCTCATTAACGTGCCTCAGACCGTGAGCCGCCCGTGGGGAACCTACTCCGTGCTGGAATCCTCTGAACGCTACAAGATGAAGCGTATCGTGGTGAAGCCGGGCAAGCGTCTTAGTCTGCAGAAACATTTGCACCGCTCGGAACACTGGGTGGTGGTGAGCGGTACCGCTACGGTGACTGTGGGCAAGAACGTGTTCTACGTGCGTCCCAACGAATCGACTTATATCCCGGTAGGTGAAGTTCACCGTCTGCAGAACGAAGGCAAGCTGCCGCTGGTCATCGTTGAAGTGCAGGTGGGCGAATACACCGGCGAAGACGATATCATCCGCGTTGAGGATGACTTCCACAGAAACTAAATCCGAATTTCGGAATTGAAAAAGAATGATATGCCGGACTTGTTCCGGCATTTCTTTTGTCAATAACTAATGACTATATTTTTGGTATGAGCGAAAATCTTGTACATACGGTGAGCATGGGCTCTTTTGAAATGGATTATGCCCAAATAGGTTGCGGCGACAAGCCTTTGATTGTGATTCCGGGGCTTTCGATCAAGAGTGTCATGAAATCGGCGGCCTCGTTAGATGGACCGTACAAGATTTTTAAGGAAAAGTACACCCTTTACTTTTTTGATCGCAAAAAAGACGCCAAGCCCGGTTATTCCTTGCCTGAAATGGCTGATGACCAGGTGTCTGCCCTTAAGGTTTTAGGTATTGAAAAGGCCGATATCTATGGTGTGTCCCAGGGTGGCATGATTGCGCAGTATATGGCGATTCGTCATCCTGAAGTTGTGAATAAACTGGTGCTCGGTTCTTCGACTTCGAGGGCCGAGCTGCAACAGCTCAAGACCATTCGTAACTGGGCCCGCCTCGCTCGTGCCCGCGAAACGACGACTCTTGTAAATGCCTTTATTGACGATTGCTTTAGCGAAAAGTTTGCGGCCCGTTATCGCAGGGCTTTGCTTGCCTTGTATAAGGAAATTTCGGACGAAGAATTGGACCGCTTTGCCATTTTTGCAGATGCATGCGATTACGTGGACACTTACGATAACCTGGGCGAAATCAAGAGCCCGGTGCTGGTGCTTGGGGCGGGTAAGGACCTTGTAACTACGACCGAGGCTTCCGTGAAACTTGCCGAAAAGTTGAAGGCGACTGGCGTTCCTTGCGAATTCCAAATGTATGAAGATTGCGGTCATGCTGTCTTTGATGAATTGCCTGATTACAAGAAACGGATTTTTGATTTCTTAGAAAAGTGATAACAGTACTTTATGGATTCCGTGACGTCTACATCTGTTGCAAAGCCGCGCTATGCTTTTGTCGACTTGGCGAAAGGCATTTGTATTATGCTGGTGGTGTGGCATCATGTGGTGAGTACTTGGGGACTTGAAACATACCCTCTTAAAGAAACGGTTTCTGCATTTAGAATGCCCTTGTACTTCTTTTTGTCGGGGTTATTCTTTAAAGAATATGCGGGGTTCTTTGATTTCTGTCGCCGTAAAATCAACAAGCTCCTAATACCTTTCGGTTTCTTCTTTGTAACCCTGTCGTGCTTGTTGCCCTTTATATTGTCCTATTTCCATTTGCGTGCAAATCCCGGTGCTGCCGTATGGTATTCTTTTGTATGGAAACAGTCCTTCCCGAATATTCCGGTGTGGTTTTTGCTGAGCCTGTTTTGGACGAACTTGTTGTTTTACGGATTGTACCTGATTACAAAAAAGTGGGCGGCTAAAAAGTTCCCGCGGCATACGACAAAGGCCTTGGTGGTTCTTTCCGTTGCGATTGGGCTGGTAGGTTTTTTCTTGGGGCGCTACAATATTAAGCTTCCGCTGTTCTGGGCGTCTTCGATGGCTTCGATTCCGTATTTTTGTGCAGGGCATGTGGCCTATCGCTATACCCCAATTCTTGCTCCGAACCGCTGGGATCGTTGGAATGTACCCCTTGCCCTGTTGTGTCTTGGTGTGTCGTTCCTGTTGACCTTTAATGCTCCGCCAGAATCCGTAAGCTATGTGAGCAACCGTTATTGGTTGCCGATATGGAGTGTTTACCTCTGCGGCATTTTAGGGACACTTTCGGTGCTGTTCTTGTCGAAAGCAATCGGAAAGATCCCTCTGGTGTCTTATTTTGGCCGCTATTCCATTATGATTTTAGTAACCCATGGGTGGGTGCAGTGGAGTATCATCAAGATTTTGCGGGATTACCATGTGCATTGGCCGCGTCCGGTGTCCTTGGCTTTTGTTTTTGTGGTGACTATGCTGCTGTACCTTGGCATTATCCCGCTCATGAAGCGGTTTTTACCTCACGTGACCGCCCAGAAAGACGTGCTTTAGCTTTTTGCGTTGCATTTTTGTATATTCTCCGGTGAAAAAGAGATTTTTTGCGTTTTTTCGGAGATTTTATGGATATTGGTGCGCTACATTTTCAGAATCCCGAAGCCTTCTGGCTTTTGCTTTTAGTCCCTGTTTTAGTCAGTTGGTACATTTACCGTGAACACCGCCGCAAGAGCACCATCAAGTTTCCAGCCCTTTCCATTGCAAAGCGTGCCGTTCCCAGTCGTCGCGTCAAATTCCGCCACATCGTGCCTCTTTTGCGTTTGGCTGCCCTCGTTTGCTTTGTGGTTGCACTTGCCCGTCCGCAGAATGCCATGGAAGTGGAATACACCTCGACGGATGGCGTCGACATTATGCTTGCGCTGGACATTTCGGCTTCCATGGGCACTTTGGATATGCTGTCCCGTATGGAACAGGCCAAGCTGGGTGTGATGAATGCGGAACGCATGTACAAAACAGGAGAATATTGGAAGTATAGTCGCTTGAGTTATGCCCAGCAGGTGATAGCCGATTTTATTCAGAAACGTCATAGCGACCGCATCGGTCTTTCCGCCTTTGGTTCCCGCTCGGTGACCCAGTGCCCTCTGACGCTAGATTACGGTTCTCTGCTTGAAATTTTAAGAGCCACTGATGATCTTGCTCGTGATTCATCAATGAGCCATCTTACGGCAATCGGTGATGGCCTTATGAACGCCTTGGCTCGTTTGCAGAAGTCCGAAGCCAAGTCCAAGGTGGTGGTGCTTTTGACTGATGGCCGCGATAACGCCAGTGTGGTGCCCCCGATGCGTGCCGCCGATGTGGCTCAATCCCTCGGTGTAAAAGTCTACACGGTGGGCGTGGGTAAAAGAAACGGCAAGATTCTGGCCTTCCAGCAGAATCCCTGGACCGGCGACATTTCTTGGGGCGAACGGGACATTACGCCCGAAGAAGGTATTGACGAAGGCGTGTTGAAATCTGTTGCTCAAAAGACGGGAGGTCGCTTCTATCGCGCCGAAAATAAGGAAGAATTGGAAAAGATTTATTCCGAAATTGACGAGCTGGAAAAGACCGAAATTGAAACAGTTGCCTATGCCCGCTATGCTGAAAAGTTTTACCCGTGGCTCTTGGTGGGCGCCTTGTTGATTTTGCTTGAATTGTTGCTTGCGAATACGCGCTTTGTGCGCATCCCGTAATGGAGGCTTTAGATGCGATTTGCTGAACCGATGTTTTTGTGGGGGCTTTTGACGCTGCCCTTGTTTGCGCTCCTTTTTGTGTGTGCATTTCATCGTCGCAAAAAGTTGGCGGCCCGATTTGTTTCGCTTTCCATGTTGCCGAAACTTTCGACTTCTGTTTCGCCGTGGCGCAGGCTTGCGAAAGTGACGATTTTACTTTTTGCGATTGCGTTCCTGTTCGTGGCTCTTGCTCGCCCTCAGTGGGGCCGTAAAATGGAGCATATTGAACGCCGCGGCCTTGACTTGGTGCTGCTGCAGGACATTTCCCTTTCCATGCTTGCCGAAGACATCAAGCCCAATCGCTTGACTCGTAGCCGTCATGAAATTTCGGCGTTCTTGGAATCGCTTTCGGGGGACCGCGTAGGTCTTGTGGCGTTCTCTGGCGAAGCCCAGGTGATGGTGCCACTTACGTTGGATTACGGTACCGTGCAGATGATGCTGAAGGAATTGACGCCGGGTTGGCTCATGCCGGGCACGAACCTTGAAAAGGCTATCCGCAAGGGAATGGACCTTTACAAAAATTCAGGAAGTGGTGGGCAGTATTCGGTGATGATTCTCATGAGTGATGGCGAAGAACTTGAAGCTGCCGCCGTGAATGCGGCCAAAGAAGCTGCCGAAATGGGAATACGCATTTACACCATCGGTATAGGCTCTCGCGAAGGTGTGCCTATTCCTGTGCCCTCCAAAAACGGTGAAGTCGCTTACAAGAAGGACTTGCAGGGAAATATCGTGACCACCCGTTTGGAAGACGGAACCCTGCAAGAAATCGCAAGTGTTACCGGCGGTCTTTATTTCTATGCGAGCCCCGGTGAATTCCAGCTGCAAAAAGTGCTCACTGAAATTGCGAGCCTCGAAAAGAAGGAGCAGGCTTCGGATCGCATGGAAAATTACCAGGATCGTTACCAAATATTCCTGGGTCTCGCGGCACTCCTTTTCTTGATCGAAGCTCTGGTGTCTGAAAGGGGGCGAAAGCGTCGTATTGGAGCCGGAAGGTTTAATTAAGTAGGTAAAAATTTTTTACGGTGGATTTGCACGCTTTTTGCACGCTTGTCCGCATTTGCAAATTTCTTTTTAGGTGCATTTTTGCACCTTTTTTGCTATTATTCAAATGTGGTGAAAAAATAGGGTGGGAATCTCCCGAAATACCCCGTTTTATTAGGTTCGTTTGGTTTTTGTTCATCCATTTTTACATAAAAATTCGCTATTTTGCGAATGATTAAAGTAAATTTTGGGTGGAAATAAAAAGTCAACCAACGGAGTATCTATGCTCGATCTATTAGCCGTTCAGTCCGGCACCGCCAATGCCACTCTCATTACATTGGCGTACACATTGATCCTTACATTTATCCTTTCCTCGGTGATCGCTTGGACCTACGAAAAGACCTTCCTTGGTTTGTCGTATTCCAGAAACTTTGTGCAGGCCATTGTGCTGAGTGCCGTGGTCGCTGCAACGGTGATGCAGGCCATCGGTGATAACGTGGGTCGCGGCTTGGGTATGATGGGTGCTCTTTCTGTGGTTCGTTTTAGAACAAGCTTTAAGGACCCTCGCGACATTATGTTCGTGTTTGCATCTCTGGGTGCCGGTATCGGTTGCGGTGTGTATGCCTGGGGTGCTGCTGTGGGCGGAACCATTGCCTTTAGTGCTGTTGCATTCCTTCTTTCTCGTACGGGGCTCGGCACCAAGCATTTCTTTGACGGTATGCTTCGCTTCGCTTTGCCCAATGAACCCAAGGTTCGTGGTCAGATCGAAGATATCATGAAGTCTAACCTTAAGACCTTTATTTTGATTACCATGCGCGAAGTGGATGGCGGTGCCCGTCTCGATGTGGCCTATCAGATTCGCCTGCGCGCCACTCACCCTGCTGCTGAAATTCTGAGCGAACTTTCTAAAATCGAAGGCATCTCGGACGTGCAGTTCATGATGCAAGACGCCACGACAGAAATGTAAGGGAGACGGTATGAACAAGCTTAGCGATATGCTCGAAAATTTTTGGAACACGCACAAGTCTAATGCCGGTGTCGCTTACGTCTATGGTCACAAGCTTTCTCTTGCTTGGATTCTTTGCGTAATCATTGCCATTATTCTTGGCTATATGTATCAAGGTAAGATTGCAACCTTCCAGGGTATTGCAGAGGCTGCCGAAACGACGATTAGTGTGCCTAGTCCCACCGAAGTGGTGAAGGTGCACGTGATGCCTGGCCAGGCCATTAACGCCGGTGATACCATCGTGGAACTCAACCGACCGGACCTGACGCTCCGCATTGCCGAAGTGACTCGTGAGCTGGATGCCAGCGCAGGCCGTAGCAATTTGTCTGCTGCTGATATCGACCAGAAGGTGGCTGCAGTGAAGGCTGACCTTGCTACAAAGACGCTTACCCTCAAGTCCGAAATCAACAGGCTTGAAACGGAATACAAGAAGAATAAGGAAATAGCCTCCAAGCTCAAGAGCCTTAAGAATTCGAATTCCGAAGCCGATGGTAACGATGCCATGGCGATGCAGATCAAGAGCCTTAAGAACGAATTGGCTGTTGCTAACGCTAATGCCAACGAACAGATCAAGCTTCTGCGCAGCAGCAACCGCTTGCAGAAGGATGCTGGCAAGAGCGAAGTTGAAAACCTGAAGAAGGAACTGGAAGAACTTCAGAAGCAGCAGGAAGAATTGATCCAGATTGCCAAGGAAAGCTGGGTCGTGGGTTCCGTGAATGTTCATGATGGCGAAAAGGTGTCTAGCTTTGCTCCTATCGTGACTCTCACTCACAAGTCTCCGACGCTGGTTCGCGGTTACATCCACGAAAGAATGTACCAGCGCATGGACATCGGCGAAACGGTCAAGGTGAAATCGCTGGGTGCCACGGGTAAGCCGGTGAAGGGTAAGGTGGTCGGTCTTTCCAGCCGCATCGTGGAATTCCCCGTGCGTATGTGGAAAATGCCCGAAATGCCGATTCACGGTCGTGAAGTCATTATCACGATTCCCGCTGAAAATCCGTTCCTCTTGGGAGAAATGGTCACGATCTCTGAGTAAGAACGTCATTGCGAGCACCCGTGGGTGCGAAGCAATCCATTGGATGAAATTTTATGAATCGTTTTGCTTTTATTTCTTTGTTTGTCGCAGCCCCTCTGATTGCCGCTCCTCTTACGTGGGAGACTCTTATCAAGTCTGCTGACGATGATGTGCGTTACCAGGCTTCTAAGAAGCGCGCCAACATTGCGACTTCCCGCAACACCAAGTTGTGGGACAAGCTTGAATTTCGCTACAAGCTCGACGGCTTTAGCTTTGCTCAGCATGATTTTGAACTGCGTGTGACGCCGAAGGCTTTTGGCGAAGGCTCTGCCGACCGTGCGCACTACGAAGCTCAGATGGCGTATGCAAATGCCCAGTTGGCAGAAGACCGCGCAATCCTTCTGTATGACCGCTACGAGCGAGCGATTCATTACCTGATGCGCAAGCGCATCAACGCTCTGAACCAGGAGCTTTATCAGATTAACGCAGACCGCATTGAAGTGCTGCATATCAAGTCGGGTTCTGCCAACTTTAACCCGCAAGACTTGATGTCAGCTCTTGAAAAAGAAGCTTCCATTCGTGCAGCTCTCATTAGTGATTCCAATTCTCTTCAGAATTCCGAAAAGAAACTCCGTCATTGGATTCCTGATTTCGAAAGTATTGAACTGGATTCTTCTTGGCTCCCGACAATGGAAGATATTGAATCCTGGTTGAAAGATGGTGTTGAAGTAAACGACAATTTCCCGCAGGTTGCAATGGCGAAGGGCAAGATGGATTCCGAAAAAGCCCGTGCCAAGCAGGATGTGGCTAGTCGTCGTGACTACATCTCTCACATCGGTATCGGTTACTCTATGAAGGTTGAATCCTTGATGAAAAAGTACAAGGATTTGGATGCTTACGATATTTCGGGTACTGGAGTCTATACGGATTATGCTGATGAATGGAAGGAAGAGATGGGCTGTGAAGCTAGCAATGTGACTCTTTGCGATGGTTATGCTAGCATCCTTGTTCCGGACAAAGATAGCCGCCAGACGAAAGATAAGTTCTTTCTTAATGTGGGCGTCAAGCTTCCGTTCTTTGATAGCAACAAGGATAATGATTTGCGCAATCAGGTGGCTGACCTTGATGCCGAAGGCGACTACATGCAAAAATCCCGCGACGTGAGCGTAAAGGTAAACCGACTTGTTGAACAAATTAATGGGTTCTTGGCTCAGTGGAAGGTGCAGAAGGATTTTGCCGACAAGGTGAAGGCTGGCAACATTTTTGAACAGTTTGCAAAAGACGCCGGTTCTGAACCGCTTCTGTTGCTTCGCGCCCGCGAATCCGCTGTTGAAAGCGAACTGAATGCCGCCAAGCTCGAAACCGACATTTACGACCTTTATCTTGAACTTTTGCAGTATGCGGGCCAGCTTTCGAAGGAAGGCGTGCAGAACCATTTAGTCGGGGGGCTCAAGTAGTATGGCCGAAGCCCGCGGATTCAGTCTTCTCGAAAGGTTCGAACTCAAGTACCACATTCCTGTGGAATGGGCGGACCGTATCGGCGCGTTCCTTGCTCCGTACTGCGAAGAAGACTACTATTCCAAAATCACCCCGGGTGGATTCTACTGGATTACGAACCTTTATTTGGATTCGCCTTCTTGGACGTTCCTTGGCTGGAAAAAGAAACAGCTGCTGGACCGCTTTAACATGCGCATTCGCACTTATGGCGAACATCCGGCACAAGATGGAACGTTCCATTTTGAATGCAAGCGCAAGATCAAGAATATTTGTTACAAGAGCCGCGGAACTATCAAGGGCATTAACCCTGGTGAAGTCTGGAACATGAAACCCGAAGATTGGCCGTGCAAGGGCGAAAAGGACCGCATGTACGTGAAGGATTTCTTGTACAAGACGGAACTCTACAATGCGCACCCGCGCCTTTTGACCCAGTACAAGCGCCGCGCCTGGTTTGGCCTTCGCGAAGAATATTCCCGCGTGACGATCGATACCGGCATGCGCTTCCGCGAAGAAAACGGTTTCGATTATACGGTGGATCCGCATTACATGCATTCGACCGGTATTCCCAGGTTTTTCCAGCCCGGTTGCGATGCCGTACTTGAGCTCAAGTGCCCCTGCTCCCAGGTGCCGTATTGGATGTTCGACTTGATCAAGTTCTTGAACTTGAAACATGGTGCTTTTTCCAAGTTTGGCAATGCTGCTGCCGAATGGAAGCGTGTTTATGAAAATCCGCGTCGATTCAAGACTCCGTACTGGACGAAGCTTGCCGTGGGCGCTGGCGAAAATTATTAAAATAGAAGAAAGTTTTGCGAGGATACCTCTATGGATATCAAAAAAATTCTTTTGGCAGGCTCGGCTGTGACCGCAATGGTTCTTGCCACCTCTTGTTCCAGTAGCTCTTCGTCGGAACCGGATCCCGATAATCCGGATACTCCGACTTCTTCGGAAGAAGGTGCTGATCCCAATTCTTCTGGTGACGCGAACGCCACTGGGTCGTCTAGTAGTAAAGGCAATAATGGGAATAATACGTCATCCTCTTCTATTGCCGCTGATGCCGAACCGCAGATGGCCTGTTCTGAAATAATGTACAATGCTGCTGATGGTTCGCTCCTTGAATGGATTGAAATTTATATTGCAGGCGGTCAGGACATCAGCAATATGGCTGAATACCAGATGCACTTGAGCGGTGCCATTGATTATAACTTCCCGGCAGAACCTTTGGCTAAGGGTGAATATGTCGTGGTCGCAAATGACTTGGACTTGTTCCGTGAAGCTTACCCGTCTTTTAAGGGCCGCTTGTTTGGACCATGGGTTGGAGGAACAAGTGTGAAACTTTCGAACGAAGGTGATGTCGTGAACGTGAAGCTTCGTGGTGAAGGCGACGTGACGTGTGCCTTTAGCAATGAACCTCCTTGGCCGAGTCTTGCTGACGGTAAGGGCCGTACCTTGGTATATCTGGGCGGCAATTCGGCTCAGGCAAATTCTTGGGGTGCGAGTGCTGAAATTGGTGGTAACCCGGGTGTCGGTGGCGATCAAGCTTTGAAGCCCGCTCAGGTTCGCATTAACGAAATTAAGCCCTTTGTAAGTGATGCTGACCATTCTTGGCTCGAATTGTACAATATGGGTGATGACGAAGTCAATCTGGGTGGCTGGACTGTCGATGTGAAGCTTCGCAAGGAAACGTTGACCATTAAAGAGGGTACGGTTATCCCGGCAAATGGATATCTTGTTCTGGATGGCGTTGAAGCTTTCGATAAAGAACTGATCTTGAGCCCGGTGGGTGGTGAATTCTACCTGCGTGGACCGCAGGTTGGTGAGGAATCTAGCCTTTGGGTGCCTGCAAATACGGGAACGAGCGGTGTAATTGATTTGGCGGATGGTTCTACTGCTCAGGGGCCGTTAGCAGAGGCTACTCCGGGGGCAGCCAACGCTCCGCTCCAGATGGGTTCTGTTTACATTAATGAAATTTACTACAATCCCCCGACTACGGGAAGCTGCCGTTTTGAATTCATGGAATTGGTCAATTCGACAGATCAGGACATTACACTTTATAATTCCACAGTCCAGAGGGGCTGGAAAGTAGAAGGTATCAACCTTGAATTCCCGTCGATGGTTTTCCCCGCAAAGTCTATGATGCTGTTGGTCTCTGACACGTTGGCTGCAGACACTGGTTGGGTGCGTTCGAATTATAAAATTGATTCGAAGGTTCAGATTGTTTTGTACAAAGGAAAACTCTCTAACCGTGGTGAAACCATTGCCGTGAAGGAACCGTATTCTAAGTCTGATGTCAATTACTACTATAAATGGCACGATGCAACATTGTATTCTGACAACTGGCCGGGCTTGAACGAAGCGGACGGTTTCGGATACAGCTTGCAGCGTAAGGACAAAACGACCATGGGTTACGAAGCTTCTGCTTGGACTGTGGGAGAACCCACTCCCGGTAAGTAAAATTATTTAATTGCATTTATAGCATAAAAGTCACCTTTATAAGGTGGCTTTTTTTATTTTAATTATTTATTTTTTACAATGTATGAAAAAGAGTTTGTTTTTGGGTATTGCAGCGAGTGCTGCCGTTTTTGCCGCGCCCATTTCGCTTTCGGATGCGATTGCGATGGCAAAGGCGAACAATTCACAGATCAAGGCCGAAAAGGCTAAGGTCGATATGGCCGAGAGTGGACAGTCCGAGGCCCGCTCCCGTTTTATGCCGCAGTTGTCGTTGACTGCTAGCGTTACAAAAATCAATGACCCCATTTACATTGACCTGGGCGAGATTCAGCAGGGGTTAAGCGGCCTTGCGGGTGGACTTGCTTCTGTTGGACCGGCGGCGGTGTATTCCAAGGCCTACATTGACGCTTACAATGGTGCCTATGCCAAAGCTTACCAAGGTGCTCGTGAGGCTGGCTTGAGTGATGCGGAGGCAAAGGGTGTTGCCGATAGTAAAATAGGCGATATTAAGACTTTTGCTCAAAAGACGGCTGACGATTATGCCGCCGAAAGTAAGTTGCAGCTGGATGCGGCTAAAACTCAAATCGACGATGCCGATTTCCGCATGAAGGTGCAGGACGACGTGTTCTTTAATGCACGTTTGACTGCCATTTGGCCGATTTTTACGGGCCTCAAGATTTATTCTGCCTACGATGCCGCCAAGGAAAACGTGAACGCCAAGAAGGCTGCCTTCGACATGGCGCAGAACACCATCCTTATGGATGTGGCCACCAAGTACTTTACGTTACGCTTGGCTGAAGAATTGACGGTGCTCCGCGAAAGCACCAAGAAAAACCTGGAAGAACATTTGGCCCGCTCCAAGAAGCTTGAAGAAGGTGGACAGATTAGCAAGGCGGAACGCCTGCGCGCCGAAGTGGCTTTAGCCGAGGCCGAAAACGCTTTGGAAGATTCTTACCGTGACCAGTCTTTGGCGCGCCTTGCCCTTGCAAGCCAGCTGCATACCGATACGAACATTACAGCCGTTACTCCGGTAATGGCGCCGGAGCAGACTTTCGGTATGGATGAATTCAAACAGCTCGCGCTGGATAGGCACCCGGGCCTGCGTCAGTTACGCACGGAACGCAAGCGCAGCCAAGATGCGGTGAGTGCAGCCCGCGCCGATTATTTCCCGACGGTCGCACTCTTTGCCTATAAGGAACTTTATACCCGCGATCTCACGCTCCTGGAACCCGATTGGGCGGTGGGTGCCAAGATGCAGTGGGATTTGTTTAAGGGTGGTGAAACCCGTTCCAAAGTGAGTAATGCAAAGGCTCTTGACCGTTCCCTTTCGAGCATGGAAGAACAGACCATGGATAACATTGGCCTGTTGGTGGAAAAACGCTGGCGTGAAATGGAACATGCCAAGAGCCGCTTGGAAAGTTTGAAGAAAACTCGCGAACTTGCCGAAGAAGCGCACCGCAGCCAGACCTTGGCTTACGAGGCGGGCCTTGCAACCGGTCTCGACGTGGTGGATGCCGAACTTGCGCTTTCGCGCTTGCAGGTGGCTGACTTGAAGGCGCATTACGATGCGGTTGTCGCCTGGCTTGGACTTTTGGAAGCAAGTGGAGAAGTGGTGAATGCAGGCGAAATGCTCAAGAACGTGAAGCCGGTGGAAGAAAAAACGGCTGAGGTGTCGAAGCCCGAAGAACCGAAACCCGCCGAACCTGTTGCTGTTCCCGTTGCTGCACCGGTTGCAAGCGACTCTACCAACGTCATTGCGAACCCCGAAGGGGTGAAGCAATCTACAGCGGCTGATTCCGCAGCGACTACTCCGGTAGACACGACTGCTGCTCCCGCAAACTGATTTTAGAAATGGAGAAATAGGATGAACGTCTTGAAAGTTATCGGAAAGGTCTTGGTCGTCTTGGCGTTGATTGCCTTGATTGGCCTTGGAATCATTACCTTGCAGAAGTTCGCCACTGAACCGCGCGATGCCTATTTGCAAGGCCAGATGGAAGCTCGCCGAGTACTTGTGGCGGGTAAGGTTCCCGGTCGCGTAGAACAGCTGTTCTTCCGCGAAGGCGACATGGTTGAAAAGAACGCCATTGTGGCAATCATCAGCAGCCCCGAAATCGAAGCTAAAAAGATTCAGGCGCAGGGTGCTTTAGGTGCCGCTCGCGCCCAGGCGAACAAGGCGAAGAACGGCGCTCGCTCCGAAGACATTACGGCCCTCAAGGCGATGGCCTCGCGCGCGCAAGATGCCGCGAACCTCGCGAAGAACACTTATGACCGTGTGCAAAAGCTTTATAATGAAGGCGTGTTGCCGCTCCAGAAGCGCGATGAAGCCGAAACCCAGATGAAGGCATCGCAGTCTGCTGCCGACGCCGCCAAGGCCCAGTACGAACAGGCCCTCGCCGGCGCCCGCAGCGAAGACAAGGCTGCCGCAAACGCACTCGTGATGCAAGCGAAGGGCGCCAACGCCGAGGTCGACGCCTACCTCGAAGAAACCAAGATCCGCGCCCCCATCGCAGGCGAAGTCTCCGTGAAGCTGGTCGAAGAGGGCGAAGTCGTGGGCTCCGGCATGCCGGTTGTCGCTATTACCGACCTCGACGATTCCTGGGCGGTATTCCACCTGCGCGAAGACTTGCTCAAGAATGTGTCCAAGGGCAAGACCTTCAGCATGTTCATTCCGGCACTCGACAAGAACGTGGAAATGGAAGTCAGCTACATTGCGTCTGTAGGCGATTACGCCACCTGGCGCAGCTCCAAGGAAAGCGGCGGCTTTGACCTCAAGAGTTTCGAAGTGCGCCT
>JAFXLS010000027.1 GCA_017530965.1 Fibrobacter sp. | reverse complement strand
TCGGCACTCCCGGCAGGATTCTATAGCAGCACCTTTATCAGGACTACCGAAGAGGCGTCCTTCTGGACACGCGACCAAAATGGCGAGTTTGCCGCAAAGAGTGTCGCACTCAGAGCCCAGTTCGACAGGATCGACACGAACTATTACGAACATAAGCAAGAAGCCCGCTCTGTCCGTTGTATCAAATACTAAAACATGAAGTTCACACCGACAGTGGTGTAGAACGTGTTCAGCGAAGAATCGTAGAAGATTTCTTCTGCAACGAGCGTCTTGTTCAGGAGGCTGGTGAAGCACTGCACCACGCGGAGGTCCACGCTGATCCAGCGGGTGAGCAGGTAACCGATGTCGAAAGCTCCGCCCACTTCCATACCGGAGGTGGCGACCGTATTGTCACGCGTGCCGCCGCTGGTCTTGAATTCGGAAGAACCTTGCAACTTGAGGCCCATGTTGATACCCAGGCCAACGTAAAAATCGTAGTCTTCGAAAGTGTAGCGGAAAATAATCGGGATTTCGAACATCATGATATCGATGCTGGCTTCGTTGGTGTAAGCATCCATATCCTGTTCGTAGGAGTAATGTCTGTAGTTGAAGGTAAGTTCCGGAACGAGACTCAGGTTCTTGACCATGAAGTTCATCTTGAGCAGGAGGCCGCCACCGCCCTGGAAACCGACTTTCCAACCGTCGGAATTTCCGCCGAAGAAGGTGTTGATACCGCCCTGGGCGCGGATACCCAGCAACACGGCGCGCTGGAATCCTTCGTTACGCATACGGTTGATTTCGGACTTCTTGGTAGTTTCGGCCTTGTAGCGAGCGTAGGCACTTGCGTATTCTTCGTCGTTTGCGAATTCACTGTCGGTAGAACCGTCGTAAGACGCGTCGTCGCCAGAAGAACCTGCGGCAGAGGGGGCGGTTGCCCAACCTTCGTCATCATCACTTTGAGCCATGGTCGGCATCGAAAATGCCAAAACCATGGCGACTGCTACACTCAATCTCTTCAAATCCATAGTCTAATTATAATAAATGAACACGTAAATCCCGCCTATAAAATAATTTCAGCGTGTAAAAATAGTGCAGAAAATTTTTTTTACTTAACAGGAGGCGTAACGGAAGTTCCCGAAAAATTTAGAGCAGGAACGTGGCGCCCAAAGTAACGTGCATTGTGTAAAGTTTTGAATGCATTAGGGTGGATTCGGCGATAAGGTCCAGATCCAGCAGGTTGGTAAAGTTCTGGATGACTCGGAGATCAACCACGAGCCAGCGGTTTACGGTGTAACCCAGGTCAAAGAGCCCGCCAACCTCGACCCCAACGGTGGGGATGGTGTTGGAGCGCTTGTCCTTGTCGGTTTTGCCCTCGAAGTCGATGGTCTGCTTGAATTCGGAGTCTCCGCTCATTTTGAGCCCCAGGTTTACGCCCAGGCCTATAAAGAAGCCGTCTTCGTCGAATACGAACTGGCCCATGAAGGGGATTTCGAACAACATTTCGTTGATGCTGGCTTCGTTCTTGCCGTAGTCGGACTTGCCCTCGTAGCTGTAAAGGCGGTAGGTAAAATCCAGTTCGGTTGCAACGGCGAAGGATCTGCCAAGCGGAAGTCTTGCCATAAGGCCGCCGCCAAATTCGGGGCCCAGGTTCCAGTCGCTAGCGCCTTTGCCGAAGCTCTTGCTTGCTCCGGCGGCGGCACGGATGCCGAATTGCACGCCTTTGGAGAATCCTTCTTTGCGAGCCCGGTATTCGGATGCATTCTCGTTGATGTAGTGGGGCGCTTCGTCGTCTTCTTCGTCGATGTTGGTAGAGGCTACTTCGGTGGTGTCCGGGGCCTCGACACTGTCGGCAGAGGCCTGTTCCGTGGAATCGGGCCAGGCTTCTTCTGTGGAGGTGCCGTTGTCGCTGTATGAATAGCTGGAGTTTTCTTCGCTCTGCGCTGCTTGATCGGCGGATACGAAACCGCAGCCGTCGCCTACGCAGTTAGGATCGGGTACTTCGCCGGAACCTTCAAAGTCTCCCTGGGCGAAAGCGGAGGAGATGGCGAAGGTGCCTGCGAGAAAAACGATTGCTAGACGATTTGATAGCGAAAAAGTTTTCATATTTCTAATTATAATAAAATTTTAAGAGAGCACGCAATATTCTACATTTGAACTATGCCTATTCTTTCTGCCCAAAATCTTCTTTTGCGCATTGGGGCGAATGCTCCCCTGCTTGACAACGTGAGCTTTGATATCGAGGTGGGGGACCGTATTTGCCTGGTGGGTCGAAACGGTTGTGGAAAGAGTACCCTTTTGAGGGTGTTGACGGGCGAAATGGAAGTCCAGTCGGGGGATATCGTCAAGAAGTCTGGCCTCAAAATTTCGCGCATGATTCAGGAAATTCCGGCCCATATCGAGGGGACTGTCCGGGATGTGGTCATGGCGGGGGTGATGCAGGACGGTACCCACGATACCCATGCCGAAGCGATTTTGGGAAAGACGGGGATAGATCCCGAGGCTCTTTATGACAGTTTGAGCGGTGGTCAGAAACGTCGTACGCTGTTTGCACAGGCGCTGGCCCAAGACCCTGACTTGTTGCTGCTGGACGAACCCACCAACCACTTGGACATCCCGGCAATCCAGTGGCTGGAAGGAATCGTGACCCGCCTGAATTGTGCCTTGCTTTTTGTTAGCCATGACCGCACTTTTGTGCGCCGGGTGGCTACCCGTATTTTTGATTTGGACCGCGGCCATGTGCGCAGCTGGGATTTCCCCTACGACAAGTTTGTGCAGTTTAGGGATCAGGCCTTGGCTGAAGAAGACAAGGCGAATGCCCTTTTTGACAAGCGCCTAGCCGAAGAAGAAGTCTGGATTCGTAAGGGAATTCAGGCGAGGCGGACCCGGAACGAGGGCCGCGTGCGGGCGCTGATTAAAATGCGCGAAGAACGGGCAGCGCGCCGCACCCGAACGGGCAACGTGAATATGCAGATTACCGAGGCTGACCGTTCGGGTCGCCTGGTGGCGCGCCTTACTGACGTGAGTTACTCTTACGACGGCGCGCCGTTGATCAGCGGACTTTCTACTGAAGTTTCTCGCGGTGACCGCATTGGAATCGTGGGGCCGAATGGCTCGGGAAAGACGACTCTGTTGCGCCTGATTTTGGGCGAACTCACTCCTGATACTGGCGACATTCGCTTGGGAACGAACTTGCAGGTGGCCTACTTCGATCAGATGCGTACCAGACTCCGCGAAGACAAGTCGCTTGTTGAAAATATTGCCGACGGCCAGCAGTACGTGATGCTGAACGGCGTCAAGCGCCATGTGTTAAGTTATCTGCAAGATTTCCTTTTTTCGGCAGACCGCGCCCGTGGCCCTATCAGTGCCTTGAGTGGCGGCGAACGCAATCGATTGTTGCTGGCATGCCTGTTCAGCCACCCGAGCAACGTGCTCGTGCTCGACGAACCCACCAACGACCTGGATATGGAAACGCTCGACTTGCTGGCCGAACTCCTGGCGGACTACAAGGGTACGGTGCTTACCGTAAGCCATGACCGCGCCTTCCTGGATTCCGTGGCCACAAGTATCTTGGCCATTGAAGATGGCGGTAACGTTTTTGAATCGGTGGGCGGTTACAGCGACTACGAGGCAAAGAAGAAAGTCCGCGATAAGGAAGCCGCAAACGCCGCTCGCATTGCGGCCGAAAAAGAAGCTGAAAAGCAGGCGAGGGCCGCACAAGGATCGGCTGCTGCATCTGGGGCACAAGATTCTCCGGTGAAAAAGAAAAAGCGCAGCTACAATGAGGAGCGCGAATACGCCGCCCTCCCCGAGAAAATCGAAAAGCTCGAAGCTGAAATTTCGGAACGTCAGACGGAACTTTCTAAACCCGAGGTGTTTACCAACGCCGCCCGCATCGTGGAACTTCAAAAAGAAATTGCGGATCGTGAAGCCGAACTTGAAAAGGCTTACGAACGCTACGAAGAACTTGACTCGTTAGGATAACGGGATTTTAAGATCATATTCACCTTTCCAAGGACAGACTAGCGGCTCTAGTTTGTTTACTAAAGTTTACATACATGGGTAAAAAGACCTTATTATTGCAATATTCCAAGTTGCATTATTGACATTCTTAAATTAGATTTAGAAATGATGGAATAAACAGAGAAATCATAAGAGGTCTATTATGGTAAAAAGGATGATTTCGTCGATGGGCGCAATCTGTGCTCTGGTCGGTACAGCTTATGCGGCTAGCGCTACGGTGTGGACCGAAGGTGAGGGGGCTGGAACCAAGGCTCCTGCATATTGGTATGGGTTTGATTACGGGACCGGAGCTTCAGTAGATTCGGCGGCGTGGTCGGAGACGAGTCGCCTTACAGTCCTTACTGCAAAGGAAGGAAAAACTTCGAATGGTGCCGGTTTTGGCTTCACGTGGGAGCAGAATGCCTCGTATAAGGATGTGGCTATTACGTTGGCCGCTTACAAAGGCGTTTGCTTGACATATAGTGCGACGGCTCCGTTCCGCATCGATTTCAAACAGTCTACCATTACGGATGATAACTATTATGGCGCTGACCTCGCTGCTGGTGCAAAGAAAACCTTCATTGCGTTTGCAAATCTTAAGCAGGATTGGAAATCGACTTCCACCGTTGCGTGGAATGTTGGCAAACAGATGGGCGTGCAGTTTAGCTTCAAGAATACCCATGCAACTGCAGCTGTCAATTCCAACACGATTGAAATTACCAATTTTAATCTGGCCGATGAATGCGTCACTTATGCTCCGACGCTTTTGCCGCCCTACACTGCTGAGGACGAGGATGTCTTGAATGAAGGCGACACCTTGAAGCTTGATCTTACCAAGGTGTTTACTGACCCGGATGGCGATATCGCCTCTTACACGGTCAAGATTGTTGGTGACAAGGCGGGCCTCGTGAAGTTGGCCGATTCGCTCTATAGTAAAACAGGCGTAGTTAATTTGGTTACTGACGCCAATCCTAAAGGTGATGCTGTAGTCACTATTACGGCTACGGATGATACAAAGAAATCGGTTAGCTATCAGTTGACGCTTTCGACAGTGGACCGCGAAAACGCTCCCGTTGCTGTTGCTGATTCTTATACTATCAAGGAAGATTCAACCCTGAAGGTCAAGATTACGAATAATTTCACGAAGAACGACTACGATCTTGACGATCCTAACGGAGTGCAGCTTCTTACGATTGCCCTTGTGGACGATGTGCAGCATGGAACCCTGGTGCTAGGGAAGAATGCAGCTGGCGAATATGATGGAACGTTTACTTACACGCCGGATGCAAACTTTAACGGTGTTGACATCTTCACCTATACACTTACGGATGAGGATGACAATGTGAGTGAACCTGCGACCGTGACGATTGAAGTGACTTCGGTGAATGACCCGATGGTACTCATTGATGTTGATATGTCCTATTTCAAGGATACCCTCAAACTTGACGAAGATTTTGATTTGGATGAAGTGGATGCGCTGCAGTTCCCCGCGACGGCTTTTGTTCTAGAAGACGCTGATGGACTTGAACAGGTGGTGTATGGAGTGACTTCCAAGGGCATTGTCAATGTGGAACACCTGCTATCGGGTGGTACGCATTACATTACGTTTAGCCCGGTTGTTGATGCCAATGGCCTTGCGAAGGTGACCTTCTGGGCGAAGTCCGGAGTTGATTCTGTGGGAGTCGATTTCTATGTGCTCGTAAACCCTGTGGATGATTTGCCTGTGGCGGCCAAGGATGTTTACGAGGTCAAAGAAGATGTGGAATTTTCTGTAAAGGCTGCGAAAGGTGTTCTCGCCAACGACTACAACCCCGACGACAGTACGGTTGCTTTGACGGCTGTTCTTGACGAAGTTCCTGACCATGGTGAACTTACCTTCAATGAGGATGGTAGTTTCACCTATATGCCCGAAAAGGATTACTTTGGCGAAGACTACTTTGCCTATCATGTGAAAACTGCTGAAGGTCTGGAATCTAAAATCGCGATTGTCACCCTTACGGTTGTGGACATGCCGGAACCTCCGATTTTGGTGGTGGATCCAGCAACTCTCGATACGATTATCCGTGAAGATAGCGGTTCCTTGACTTATACTGACAAGGTTTACGGCACCTGGGCAAAAGCGTATGATGGCAAGTCTAAGTTGTATTACACCTTTACCAGCGATGATGGAAAGGTTAAAACCCAGAACAATAAGGGCGCTTGGTGGGTGATGACAGAAAGGAATGCCTTTGGCGACGCTTATGTGACGGTAAGTGTGACGGATAGCGTTTCTGTTCCGTTGACCTTTAAGATTCATATCTATATCACTCCGATTAATGATTCGCCTATGGTGGCAAAGCGCGATACCCTTCGTGTCAAAAACTCTGGCTGGAAGGAATCTGTTGATCTGGATTCCCTGTTCTTTGACGCCGATGGAGATACCCTTACGTACAAGATTATTGCTCCTAAAGTACTTGCAACCGAGATTGCCGATGGTGCGTTAATCATTACCCCTGCAACCGATTCGACTGTGCTGAATGATGGCGTCTATCGCGTGAAGGTTCAGGCGAAGGATGCTACCGATTCTACCACGGCAACGATTGTGGTTTTGGTTGGCGAAGCGGCTCAATCCATTAGTCCTGTGGTTGCCGCTCCGAAGATGAACTGGCAGAGCGCAATCCAAGCTAGCCGTGGCTCCGTGGCTATGTTCGATATGCAGGGCCGCGTGATGTGGAAGGCCAAGCTCCCGGTAAGCGAAGCAGATGTGCGTAACGCTGCTGCCCAGGTGCAGGGTAGAAAGATTCTGCAAGTGAACAATCAGAGATGGACGATTAAGTGACACGCTTCGCGTGTCATCCTGAGCTAAACGAAACTTAGAACTTTAGTTCTCTAGTTGAGTTATGCCCTTTGGGTAGAAGCTGCGTAAGCAGCGAAGTCGAAGGATCTCAAGTTAAATAATGAATATGAGAAAAGGCTCCGCATCGCGGAGCCTTTCTCATTATATGTAGAGATCTCGACTTCATGCCTTGCGGCATTGCGCTCAGGATGACACTTATTTCACCAGAGCTTCGGTGTCGAGAGCGATGAGGAGTTCTTCGTTGGTGGCGACGACCATCGCGGTCGGCGTGCCGTCCTTGCTAATGATGTGGCCGGATTCCTTGCCGTTCTTCTCGTTGCGGGCTTCGTCAATCTGGTAGCCGAGAATCTTGAGGTTGTCCATGGCCATCTTGCGGACAAGCTTGCTGTTCTCGCCGATACCGCCGGTGAACACGAGCGCGTCGATGCGCGGGAGTGCCATGGCGATGCCGCCGATTTCGCGGGTGAGCCTGTAGGCGAACGTTTCGAGGGCAATCTGTGCGCCC
>JAFXLS010000003.1 GCA_017530965.1 Fibrobacter sp. | reverse complement strand
TGCGAGAGTGAGCTCGTTGACAATTCTTACTTGATTTATTAGAGCGAACGGTTCTTAGTTTCGCGGAACGATGTCCTTGATGGTACCGACAAGCAAGTGACCGTAGTGCGGAAGGCCCGTTGCAAACGGAGGGCCATCGTAGAAAGTGTACGGTTCAGTTTCCGGACGGGAGTCCAGCGACTTCTTGAACGATTCATCCTTGTCCCACAAGCCGAGCACACGCTCTTCAATCTGCGGGAAGGTCTCTTCTTTCTTTACTTCACGAAACATTTTTGAACCTCGGAAGGGTATTGCTAGACGAAAGACGAAAGACGATAGACGAAAGAATTCGCCAACAATCTCCACGTCAGCCGCCAAC
Source organism: Fibrobacter sp. (assembly GCA_017530965.1). Lineage (GTDB taxonomy): Bacteria > Fibrobacterota > Fibrobacteria > Fibrobacterales > Fibrobacteraceae > Fibrobacter. The sequence goes on along the minus strand of JAFXLS010000003.1, from coordinate 9,998 downwards.
GCAACCTAACGTTAAATTTTCGGGCGTAAATGTAGAAATTAGCGAAGGTAACGGCAACGCACCTGTATTACACAAGCCCAAAATTCGGATACCCGATTTAAAATAAAAAATGCACTTCTGTAACAAGAGTTCAATAGCAAAATACCTAGAATATTCCAACTTGGAATATAATTTATATTAAAAAATAACGTCAAAACTTGCTTTTTGGAGCATACAACACCTATATTGTTTATATATCCATCAACGCAAAAAGGGGGCTTAAATGTCCAATGCAAAGTCCAATATGGGACACATTATACTCATTACTCTATCTGCCGCAATTGGCGGATTCCTATTCGGCTTCGATTCTTCCGTGATTAACGGGGCGAATGGAGCCTTAAAAATCCACTTTAACGCAACCGACTATCAACTCGCCTGGGCCGTTTCACTCGCATTGATTGGAGCTGCCGCCGGAGCCTATTTCGCAGGCCGTCTTGCCGATATGTTCGGCCGCGTTCGCTGTATGCTCGCCGCATCAGCCTTATTCCTGGTAAGTGCTATCGGTTCGGGCGTTCCGTTCGGAATCCCTGACTTTATATTCTGGCGCGTTATTGGCGGTGTCGGTATCGGCGTAGCCTCTATTATCGCCCCGATTTACATCGCAGAAACTGCGCCAGCGCATTTACGTGGACGATTAGGTTCAATGCAGCAATTCGCCATCGTGATCGGTATTTTCGTGGCGCTACTATCGAACTATCTGATTGTTCGTTTAGCGGGTTCCGCAAATAACGTTCTCTTTGGCGGATTCAAGGCTTGGCAGATTATGTTCTGGGTCGAAATCGTTCCGGCAGCCCTCTACGGACTTGCCGCCTGGAAACTCCCCGAATCCCCGCGCTACCTTGTGCATAAGGGACGCCTAGAAGAGGCAAAAGAAGTCCTCGCCAAGATTGATTCCGAGGGTGTCGACAAAGAAATTGAAAACATTCACGAGACTTTCAAGAACGAAAAGCCTGCAAAACTGGCCGATTTGCTCGAATTGGTCGGTGGCAAAAAGCGAATCGCCCCCATTGTGTGGGCAGGCCTTGGCCTTGCAATTTTGCAGCAGCTTGTGGGCATCAACGTCATCTTCTATTATGGCACCATGCTTTGGCAGAGTGTAGGCTTCGGTGAAAGCGACGCCTTCCTCACGAGCGTTATTTCTAGTGGTGTAAACCTGGTAATGACAATTGTAGCCATTATGCTTATCGACAAGATTGGTCGTAAGCCGCTTCTCCTTATCGGTAGCGTGGGTATGGCCATTACCTTAAGCACGCTAACTGTATGCTTCATGAACGCCAATTCCGATGGAAGCCTCCCCAATGCAGCAGGCGTTATCGCCTTGATTGCCGCCAACCTTTACATCACGTTCTTCGCCGTGTCTTGGGGCCCGGTCATGTGGGTGATGCTTGGCGAAATGTTCAACAACCGTATCCGTGCCGTGGCTATCGCCATTTGCGGCCTCGCCCAATGGGGTGCAAACTTCGTTGTGACTTGGAGCTTCCCGGTGCTTACGGGTAAAGACGGCATTGGCGTCGGCCCCACTTACGCCATCTACTCCTTCTTCGCTATCTTCAGCATCTTCTTTGTGGCAAAGTTCATTAAGGAAACAAAGGGTAAAGAACTCGAAGAAATGTAGTCCACTGCTACATACAATGTAGCAGTAAACTATAAACAATTTACTCCTTCACACACAACAAGAAGACCTCCGATTGAATCGGAGGTCTTCTTTAATTGCTTTGTTTAAGCTAGGATTACTTGACGTTCACCTTGGAGAGCTTGTTACCGACGCGGACCAGGTAGACACCCTTAGTCGGGACATTCACAGATGCATTACCGAAGATGGCCTTGGTAGAAGCAACCTTCTTGCCCTGCAGAGAGAATACGGAAATATCGGCACCGGCCTTGGCTCCGTCAACAGAGATGTTCATGCCGGAGACAGAAATCTTTGCTGCAGAAGAAAGTACAGCGGGCTTGCGTGCAAACTGAGGTTCATCGATAATCGGATCGTCAACAATGACTTCGGGGACCACGATTCCAGTAATTTTGGAAGGTTCCACCACATTGCCGCTAGCATCGAGGAACTCAAGTCCCCTAATCGAGATAGAACCGATACCACCTGCAGCATCCTTTACTTCGAACTTCACGCCCGATGCCGTTTTCATCACCAGCTCTTCCGGTACATCTTTGTTATCTTTGCGAATCCAATCCAAGTATACGAGCCCATCACTCGAACATTCGTCGGTATCGATTCCATTTTTATCGATTTTCAAGTTGAAGGTTAGCTTCTTGTAATTATCCGTAGTCGGGAGATAGCAACCCGGTTCTGTTCCCGGAGAAGGGATAGACGTATTCAGCAAAGCAAAACGCATCGGTCCTTGAGACTTGTAAGTCAAACGAATCGCCTTAACACCAAGAGCAGTCAAATCGACCCCTTCTTCACTGTCAAGGAAAGACATCGCAATACCGGCAGACGGATACTTAAGAGTACCGGCAGCGGCAGCTTCGGGAGTCCAATCCGGTTCGGGACCAATTTCCATGGAAGCGGTTGCAACAATAGAACCGTCACTCAACTTGTAAAGCGGAGAAGTACCTGAATCCGGAACCATTGTTGTACCGATACCAAGCTTGTCATGGTATGCTCCCCATTTCCAGAAGCCGGAAATACCGACAGTCGTGTCGCCAATTTCCTGCTGTTCTCCATCGCCACCCTTAACGGAAGGAGCCTTCGTCGAATCCGGCGTGAATTTTTCATAACCAGCTGTATTATAGAGATTCGGCATGTTTCCCGTTACAAGAAGGAGGTAAAGCATATTCAACGTAGCCGGATAGTACTTTTCACCCGCCACAGATTGGCCGCATGCCTCGGCATTTTCACAGCTGACCTTTTCTTTGAGGACCTTGTAAACCGTGCCTAGATATTCAACTGCTTCAGGAGTATCGAAAGAAGAGGTGGCAAGTCCAAGACCGCCTGAGAATGTAGAAGACACAAAATGTCGAATTTCGCTGTCGTCCACTACGTAAGAACCACTGCCGTCTTTTTCCACCCACTTATAGCCCGAGTTCACACCACTAGCCGTGCGCGTTGTCGGGATGAGCCAGTCAACGACCTTCTTATTGAAAGCCTGGGCCTTCGTATCACCATACCAGTAGTAAGCCATAGCCATACGCCACGGTGTACGGGCTGCGTCATCATAAAAGCCGATATCATTGGAAACAGCAGCAGATGTCAACCTCGGCTTGTGACTGTTCCAATCGCACCAATCCGGAACAAGACCGGTCTTAGAATCCTGGCAAGCGCTCAATTCGGTATACGTCTGAGAAATGACATTTGACCAGGAGCCGCCGGCAACATCCTGGAACAGCTGAAAATTTGCCGTTGTCGAATAGCTAGGATTGAAAGCATCGTCCCATTGGCTGCCCGGTTTAATCTTGTTGCTGTTGATATCGTTGGAAGCAATCCAGGAGATGAGCGTTTTGGCGTCATTCAAGTAGTTTCCGCCCCATTGCTTGGAAGCCATTACAAAAGCGAGAGCGGCATCAAAGTCAGCGTCAGAAGCAGAGCCGGTGCCGTCTTTGCAACCGACGCGCCAGTTCATACCGCCACCGTTGTTGCTATTGGTTTTCCAGGTATTATAAAGTTTCTTGAAAACATCTTCATCGTCCATATAGACGGAAATCAGCATACCATAAGCAATGGCCTCAGAAACGGTAGAGCATGTTCCATCTGGAGCGAAAACCCAACCCACATAAACAACTTTAATTTGCGCCCGAATCAAGTCCCTTTATAGGCACGAGAGTCTGCGTTCCATCAGCACTGATAACAACGGCCATCCCAGCCAAATAATTGATCCAAGAACGATCGTCATAATAGCGTAATCCAATTTGACGTTTGGAAATCGAAATTACAAGGGGAACCAGAAACTGATCATGCGAACAAACCACACTTATGCGGGCTTTCTTAGAAATGACATTCACCAAGAATTCATCCACAAACTGCTTGGTACGTTCATCTAAATCATAGAACGCATCGGCATATTCACCATTATACGCCCATTCCGTGGTAACCGTATAGTTCATGTCGGTACCTTTGGACTTGTATTCGTCATACCTGGCGTTGTCCTTAATGTACCAACTGCCATTCAGAATAGGGTAAGCATCATGAATAAATTCGGTTTCACCACGACCCACGGCAATATTTTCAAGGGTTTCGCGGGTGCGTACATATTCTGAATGAGCATAATAAGCCTGTTCTGCAGAAGCAATCTTCTGGCCCACACTCTGCGCCTGGAAAATACCCACATCCGTCAAGTGGGAGGTCTTGCCGGAACTAGACTGCCTATCTGCATGACGCAACACAAACACGACCCTGTCGTCAGCCTTTAATGATTCAAAAACCTTATTGATACTTACAAATTTTGCGCCATTATCGGCAGAAGGATCATAAACACTTTCATCGGTATCATAGAAAATCGGACCCGCATAAGTTGAGTTACAATACACACCATCGCCATTCCCTTTTTCTAACGGCTTTATCTGACAAATCGAAACATAAGACGGTTCATCGACATCCGTTCCCACCGCATAGGGGTCTGTGTCTACAGGATTTTCCGGCTCGGTAACTGGCAAGGAATCGTTCGGTGTCGGCGGGACACTATCTGTAGGAGGTGTTTCAGGCGAACCCTGCTGGACAGAATCCTGAGGTGTCGTATTTTGAGGAACAGAATCCTGCGTGCCAGCGGGATTATCCGGATTGGTCGCAGGCGAAACCGTAGAAGTATCTTGTTGCGGCAAATTATTGTCGGCAGGAACATTCGGCGAGCTAGACGAATCATCACCACATGCAACTAAAGCCATAGCCAGGCACACCGATGCGGCCAAGTTTAAGAACTTCATAGAAACCTCTTGAAATAATCTCTCATTCCAAGTTTAACATTTTAATAGACATTGGCAAGTAAAAATTACTTTGTTTTCGCCTTCTTGCGCCGCCAAACCTTGAATTCACTGTAAAGCGTGCTAACCGTGTAAATAAAGATTAGCAAAAGAATTGTATTCTTGGGACAATTCAAATTGCAGATTCCCCAAGCAATCGTAATGATCGGCAAGTGAATCAGATACGGATAGAACGAGGCACGGCCAATTTTACGGACAATTCCGATGCAGAAAAAGCGAGCCATAAATCCCTTACCCGTGAGCAGTGAGACCAGGAAAAGGCCATACAGCAAAATCGGGAGCGAATGGTGGAAGAAATAGTTGAATCCGGGATTCAGTTCCGGACGCATCAGGAAGAGGCTGCCATAAATGGCCGCAAGCATCACGAATTGCGCGATACCGCTTGCAAAGTTTCGCTTGAGGAAATCAAAGTGGCCTTCTTTAAAGAGCCTAAAGAGCACCATGCCGAACAGGTATTCAAAAATACGGACGGGCGCAAAAATGTGGAAGAAACGGTATTTGGCATCGTAACTGTCGAACCAGAGATTGTCGGAAAGGCCGAAAAGAGTAGCCCACAGAATACCCGGAATAAAGAGCGTTCCAAAAAGCACCCAGAGCGTACGGTCACTTTGCTTAAAGAGCCAACGGCTAAACCAGGGCGTTACGGCGTAGCACACAAAGAAGCTAGTAAGCGACCAGGAAGGTTCATTCAACTTCATGCCCAAATCCGGCACGATAGACCAGGTAAGGGACAGATGCAAAAACAGACTTCGCCACGGATGTGTCATCTTGGCAAGACCAGCCGCCGCACAGTCTCCAAATTCATTTAAGGCAGGCAGATGCGTGTAACCGCTGAACTTGAAAACGAGCACGATGAACATGAGGAGCGTCATGAAGAAGTGCAGGCGGTAAAGCTTTGCAATGCGACTGAACATGAAGGGGACTACGGGGATTTGGCGTTCCGGATCGCTAAACTTGCTTGCAAATAGGAAGCCTGCGAGCACGTAGAAGATGCCTGCCGCAAAGGCGGGCGCATTCACGATGGGCATAATCCACTTGTAATCGGACATATAGTTGAGGGCCGAGGAGGAGCCCAAATGAAGCATCACAATATTAATGCTTGCAAGGAGTCGTAGGCCATCAAGAGCCGGAAAATAATTTGGTTTAGCGGGGGTCATAGCAGAATCTATTTTTCAATGTCCTTTTGCATCTTGCTTTGTTGGCGAATGCGGGCAAGGGCTTTGGAGCGGCGGCGGGCAGTTTCCTGAAGGTCCACGTTTTCGTCGTATTCATCGACAATTTCGCGACCGAGGATTTCTTCGAGAACGTCTTCGAGGCTGACGATGCCGGCAATGGCACCCCATTCATCGACGACTCCTACCACATGCCCACGCTGCTTTAAGAACCGGAGCAACAGTTTGTCTAAAGTAAGGCTATCGGGAATCAGCTGTAACGGGCGCATCATCTGGCGAAGTTTTACATCGCGCAGACCTTCAGCAAGCTTGTTATAGGCATCGCGGCGGAGAACGATACCAATCCAATTGTCCTTTTCCTTCTCGTAAAGCGGCACACGGGAGAAGGGCCAATTGCCGCGCTCATCCAGAGTTTCGCCGATAGAAGAATCAGCCTTAAGCGAAAACACCACCTGACGCGGCGTCATCACCTTACGCACCGGCACAGACTTTAGCGCCAAAATATTCTTAATAACCAAGGACTGTTGGCGGTCAATGACATCTTCGCGGAGCCCGAGACTCACCAGACTATTGATGTCATCGATGCTCACATCCTTCTTGTCTTCTTTTTCACGCGTCCAATGTTTGGTCAGCGTAAGACAAAGCCAAATAATACCTGTCCATGAAAGGACAATCGTGATGTAGTAGAACGGCACCGCGACCAAGGGGGCGGCAATTTTCGCCTGCTTGACGCCGAGCGTTTTCGGCGTAATTTCACCGAACAAAAGAATGAGCACCGTGAGAATAATCGGGAGCGAGACCTGCCCAAGCGGCGGCAAATTTTTTACCGCCAGAGCCGTAGCAAGCGATGCGCCCACGGTATTTGCAATCGTATTCACCACCAGCACCGAGGCTATATAGCGGTCAATATTTTCCTTGACATGCACAATGTAGCGGGCCGTAAACTTCTTCTGTTTTTGCAGTTGCTCGATTGTGGCTGGAGGCATGCTATAAAACGACGCTTCTGTCACCGAACAGAACGCCGAAATGGCCAAGCAACCTAAAACCGTAAGGACGATATAAAACATTATTCAATACCTAACAAAGTCGGTTCAAATAGCGCAGGTTCGACCGCCCAAAGCTGCGGGCGACTCAAATCGTAAATGTAGTCGGTCCAGTCGGACAACTGGTAAAGCATCTTGGTACCCGGAGTCGGAAGCGTAAGCGAATGGCCGGAGCCGAGCACTTGCAAATCGATATCAGTGTTTTCGCCGATGTCGGCAAGTTGCTTGGCGACGGCGATGGCGTCGTCGATTCCGCCGAGGCCGTGGACAAGCCCTGCGGCTTGCGCCTTGATACCGATCATGACGCGACCGCCACCGTAGGCGGTATCGACGGTAGCCTGCGGAATTCCCGTAGCCTTAGAAACGACGCCCGTGAAACGTTCGTAGAATTCATCCATGTACGCCTGCAATGCGGCCTTTTCGCGGTCCGTCCAGGAGCGCGTAAAGGTCGTCGCATCGGCATATTCATGCGTCTTGACGGTTTCGGCCTTGAGGCCGACTTTTTCCATAAGACCAGAAGCATCGATTTTACCGCCGTAAATACCGATGCTACCCACAATGGACATCGGTTCCGCAAGAATCTTGTCACCGGCGCAGGCGATGAAGTAGCCGCCCGAAGCACCCATGTAACCGATACTAGAAACAACCGGAATCCCCTGCTCGCTAACATTGCGGAGCGCCGCCCAAATCTTGTCGGAAGCAATCGCAGAGCCCCCCGGCGAAGAAATGCGCACAATCAAGGCTTCGGCACCGGTCGAAGGCAACTTGCGAATCGATTCCAGCACCGAACGTTCCATACGGGAATCGATGGTACCGTCGATATTGAGAAGTGCAATCTTTGCACGCGGAGCCCAGCTTTCGTTGAAAATCTTCTTGTCCGTCGGATACCAAGTGCGATACGCCGCATTGGGATAATCAATACCAAAGAAGGTCTTGAGTGCATAGGTAGGCACCTGGTCCAAATAGAGCAGGGTGTCCACCAAGCCAGCACGCTTTGCCGCAGAAGCGGTTACCAACGGCTCTGATGCGAGCGAATCCAGATGTTCGTACGCCTTGGCAGCCGACACTTGGGTCCCTACACCACGCATGGAAATGTAGGTCTGCAAAGAAGTCCACAAATCGCTATACAGCGTATCAAAGTTTGCGCGAGATTCAGCCGACATGGAATCTGCAATGTAAGGTTCGACGGCAGACTTGTACTTGCCGTGACGCAGGAATTCCACCTTCACTCCCAGCTTATCGAACAGCCCCTTATAGAAAAGAATGTTTCCGCCGAGACCTCGCCAATTCATATGAGCCGAGGGTTCCACCACAATGCGATTCACATGCGCAGATGCCAGCAGCACAGCGGGACGAATATCATCCATGTAGGCGACAACCTTGCTGCCGCGAGTCCTGAGCTTTTTAACGTAACGGTCGATTTCACTTGAAATTCCGATATTGCCCTTGTAACCTGAGAAATCAAGAATCACGAGGCCACAGGCCGGATCGCGCAACATATGTTCAAATAAGTTCCGCACATGCCAAATGCTAATGGAACTCTTGCGGAAAAACGAATATTCATCTTCGGTTTCAGAGACTTGCATATCCAGCGGGACACGGATAATCTGCGCACTCAAAGAGGCGTTCGGATTGCGGGCACTATGGTAACCCCAGGCGCCTCCCTTGGGCAAAAGATCATCGTACACATGCAAGGCCACATTGTTGTAACCACCCAAACTGGTAGAAAAGGTAAGGCGATATTGATCATCACCATGCAAAGGAACACGAAGTCCCCAACGAACACCATACAGGCCAAGTTCTATAAGCAACCGATGGTTTTCAAAATCTTCTACATCGTAGCTCACACTCATGAGTGGGCCAAGACGCAAGGTAGCCCCCAAGTTCTGCACCCGTTCGGGAGCCTGCGGGCCAACATATAGTGCATTATCGCAAGAATAGCCCAGAGAAAGGAACGACAACGGACGCAACATCAAGCCCAAATCCAAGCTCCACTCCGTACCGCTGTAATGCGCCGTACGAGTCGCATTAAGACGTTCGCCCACAAAAATCACGCGATTCCAAAGGGCATTTCCATGAGTCAGGCTCCATCGAGAAATGTCAAGGCGATTGGGGCCTTGGGTATAGTCAAAACTGGCAGCCCAATGCTCTAGATTTCCACCAATACGAAAGTTCTTGATTGCATTGTCATAATCGTAACTGACAAGGGCTCCCTTGGAATCAAAAGCCGCAAGGCCGGCCGGGTTTCCCCAAATACCATGTTCATTTTCAAGCGACACAAAGCCCGACTCGCCAGGAATATAGGCAAGGGCATACGCTGCGCAAAACAAAAAAAGCGCCGGTACAAACTTATTTTGCATCAATTTCATTCGTTCTCCCCTTTTTGTACAATTCACCGATCAAAGCAACTAGTACGACCGCATAGCAAGCGTCATAGAAGCCACGATACCAATCGTATGCGGAATCTTCATCTTTCGCCGAATTCTTATAAGAGTTCAAATAATTTAGAAAAGCCTGATGTTCCTTTTGCAAAGCATACGCCGGATTGCCGTTCCGATAAGCCCCCAAATCCAGTGTTACGGAACGGCCGTTCATCGAAATTTCTACCGTGCGACTGTCGCTAGCGCAATTACGGTCGGCAATAAATTCAGCCTTAAATGTTCTGAAATCATAAATAGCATGAACACGATCATCCGATAATTCCTCGCATTGAAGCGAATTGTACAACATGGCGTTCTTGTCCACAAAGGAGCAAAGCAAGTCCATGTCGTGAATCATCAAATCGTATTCCACAGAGACATCGCGGTTACGCGGC
>JAFXLS010000026.1 GCA_017530965.1 Fibrobacter sp. | reverse complement strand
GGCGATTTTGTAAAGGATGGTATAAAAAACGGCGCCCTGATGGCGCCGAGAATTGCCTCATGGCAAAGAACTTAGCCTGCGAAATTCTTTCCGAGAATCGCAGAGACATTTTTTAGAATGCCTTCTGCAACGTCGGGCTTGTTCATCGAATACACGTGAACGTTGGTGATACCGTTCGCGTACAGGTCAATAATCTGATCGCTTGCGTAAATGATTCCGGCTTGCTTCATGGCTTCAGGATCGCTGCCGAACTTGTCGACTAGCGACTTAAAGCGCTGTGGCATAAACGAACCAGAAAGCTTGATGGCGCGTTCCACCTGGTTGGCGTTCGTAATCGGCATAATACCGGGGAGCACCGGGCAGTTGACGCCTGCATCGCGCAACTTGTAGAGGAAACTGAAGAACAAGTTGTTGTCGAACACCATCTGGGTGGTCAAGAAGTCTGCGCCGGCATCGACCTTTTCCTTAAGGTGCTTGATGTCTTCTGCCTGGTTCGCACTTTCGGGGTGCTTTTCAGGGTAGCAGGCGGCACCAATGCAGAAGTCCGCATCGGAAGCCTTGAGTTCGCGGATGAGTTCCACGGCGTAATGGTAGTCGCAATTGTCGCGCCCCTTTTCGATGAGTTCCGGGGTCAAGTCGCCGCGGAGAGCCATCACGTTCTTGATGCCTGCAGCCTTCATGTCTTCGATGCGCTGGTGCACGGTTTCTTTGCTGCTGGAGACGCAGGTAAGGTGGGCGAGCATCGGAATGCCGAACTTTTGCTTGAGGTTCTTGGCGATATCGAGGGTGAAGTGGCTTACGCCGCCGCCTGCACCGTAAGTCACGCTCATAAAGGCGGGACCAAGGGCTGCAATCGATTCGGTGGCGGCTTTTACGCTTTCGAAGCTCGTCTCTTTTTTAGGCGGGAACACTTCGAATGAAAGGCTCATCTTGTCTTGCTTCAGAATGTCTACAATCTTCATAATCTCTCCATGGGGCGGGTCGGACCAGCATCCCTAGTTTATGCAAATATCTTGATATATGCATAAATATAAAAAATAAAGGACATTTTGGCAACGGAGCATAATTTATTTGGTAGTCACAATATATAGATGCTTTAGATGTTATAAATAAAAGGTATATTTGAATTACAGGTAAATCATGCAATTCTATGATAAATATTCATTTAGAACTTTCCTTGGATTACTGATTGTATTCTGTTGGGGCTTGTCTAGTTGCGGTGACAGCGAATCGACGGGGGCGTCTGCTGACGATGAACTTGTGAGTTCTTCATCAGAAGGTGGGACTGGCAAAATCATTTCCAGCTCATCGTTGGGAGATCTTTTTCAGAATTCTAGTTCTTCGGAAGATGTTGATTTTTCATCTAGTTCCTTGGAAAACGGGGTATCATCATCTTCCGAATCGGCTCCTGCCAGTAGCGATAATAGGGACCTTTTCGGTGATGACTATTTTAGGAAAGACGGTGTTGGTTTCGTGAAGATTGGGAATCAGTCGTGGATGGAAAAGAATGTCAACGCTGGTATCGATAGGGGATTTCTGTGGTGCTATGACAACAGCGATGAAATGTGTGACAAGTATGGCACCTTGACATATTGGAGTGCTTTCACGGGTACCTGGAGCTGGTTCAACGGCCCCGACGGACCGCTACTCTTAAGCAATCCGGTTAAAGGCGCCTGTCCGAACGGCACCCACCTTCCCACAAAGGCAGAACTCGAAGAACTTATTGCTTACTTGGATGAGCATCCTGACGAGATGGTGAAAATCACGAACCAACTCGGCGGTGTCAATGGTGAAGGCTTCCCGGACGATGAGAAATACTACGAAAACGATGACGACTACCTTGCCCTTATGAGTTACCATGGTGCAGAGGACAGCTTTTTACTCATGGGCGGTGAACTTTCCGAGAAGGCGGATCCGAATTCGAAAACTCTGGGCGTTTGGAGCCTGCATTATGGAAAGAGTACGGGGCTGACTCTCATGAAGAGGGATGTTGGTCGCTTGGCTTATGCGCGTTGCCTTATGAACGACAGTACTGAAAATGTAGTCGTTCCGGATACGCTGACAATTGCGCCGGGGTGTGACGAGGCTCATCGCGAAAACTGGGATTACCTGAATCCGGATGTCGAATACGGGTGTATCAAGGACGATCGCGACGGAAGATTCTATAAGACGTTGCTTATCGAAGGCAAAATTTGGTTTGCCGAAAACCTGCGCTTTGTTCCCAAAGAAAGCAGCTGGTGCTACACGGAAGAGGCTGATGGCGAATGTGATATTTACGGACGCTACTATAGTGGCGCCGCCGTAAGGAATCTTTCCGGGATTTGTCCGGAAGACTTCCATGTGGCAAGTGAGTCTGAAATAAGTCGGTTATCGGTAGACAATCAACTGGAACTGCTTTCTGCAGATGGATGGAGTCAGGGCAACTATACTGCTCTGAGTTCGAACTCCACTGGATTTACGATTCTTCCTGGAGGATGCCGTGGAGGAAATGAACCTGATTTTGGTTGGACCCTTGGTGAATTCGCTGGAATAGGGAGTTTTGCTTATTTTTGGACAAGGAATCAGAACGGAATTTCTGAACATTATGCTGTAGCCATAAGTAATCGAGAATCAGATAAATTTAGTTCATTGCACAAGTACAACGATTTCGGAATGCCTGTCCGATGCGTTAAGAATTGACCTGCGGAAAATTGACACGAAATAGAAATTTTTTCTATATTTGCGCCACAACGCTCGAGTAGCTCAGTTGGATAGAGCAATTGCCTTCTAAGCAATGGGTCGTGGGTTCGAATCCCGCCTCGAGTATGAATAGCCTAGACACCTTTACGGTGTCTAGGCTATTTATTTTTGTAGGAGGGAGCGAACCCGAAGGGTTCGACCTCTGCGTAAGGCGAACGCAACGACCGAGCTTGCTCGGGCAATGCTGAGCCGTAGCAGAGGCTACAAAGCACGAAGTGCTTTGTGACTCCCGCCTTGAAATTTTCCATAAGAAAAAACGCCCGGTTCAATGAACCGGACGTCCATAAGGAGTAGAATCTAGCGGCTTTAGATTACATCATGCCGCCCATGCCCATGGACGGGTCCATGGCAGGAGCTGCCGGCTTCGGTTCCTTCTTTTCGGCGATCACGCAGTCAGTGGTAAGAATCATCGAAGCGATGGAGGATGCATTCTTGAGGGCCGTACGGGTCACCTTAGCCGGGTCAATCACGCCAGCCTTGATGAGGTCTTCGTAGGTGTCAGTCTTGGCGTTGTAGCCGAAGCTATCCTTGCCTTCCTTCACCTTGTTCACCACGACAGAGCCTTCGAGGCCTGCGTTCTGGACAATCTGACGGAGAGGTTCTTCGATAGCGCGGCGAATGATGGCGGCACCAGTCTTCTGGTCGGCGTTATCGAACTTGAGGGCGTCAATAGCCTTTTCGGCGCGGATGAGGGCAACGCCACCACCCGGAACGATACCTTCTTCGACAGCGGCGCGGGTTGCGTGCATAGCGTCGTCGACGCGGTCCTTCTTTTCCTTCATTTCGACTTCAGTAGCGGCACCGACCTTGATCACGGCCACGCCGCCAGCGAGCTTAGCCAAGCGTTCCTGGAGCTTTTCGCGGTCGTAGTCGCTCGTGGTAGCTTCGATCTGCTTCTTGATCTGGGCGATACGGCCCTTGATAGAAGCGGCGTCACCGGCACCTTCAACGATGGTGGTGTTGTCCTTCGTAATAGTGATAGACTTGGCCTGGCCGAGCACGGTCACCGGAGCGTCTTCGAGCTTGGCGCCAGTGTCTTCGGAAACCAGCATGCCGCCAGTGAGGATAGCGATGTCTTCGAGCATTGCCTTACGACGGTCGCCGAAGCCCGGAGCCTTGACGGCTGCGACCTTCAGGGTGCCGCGCATCTTGTTCACAACGAGCGTTGCGAGAGCTTCGCCATCGACGTCTTCGGCGATGATGAGGAGGGACTTGCCCTGCTTTGCCACATGTTCGAGCATCGGCAGCAAATCCTTCATGGTAGAAATCTTCTTGTCGTACAGCAAGATGTACGGGTTTTCGAGGGCCACTTCCATGCTGTCGGTGTTGGTCACGAAGTACGGAGAGAGGTAGCCGCGGTCGAACTGCATACCTTCGACAACGTCGAGGATGGTTTCGGCAGTCTTGGATTCTTCGATGGTGATCACACCGTCGTTACCGACCTTTTCCATAGCGTTGGCGAGGAGTTCGCCAATTTCGGGGTCGTTGTTTGCAGAAATCGTTGCGACCTGGGCAATGTGTTCCTTGCCGTTGATCTTCACGGCCATCTTGCCGATTTCGGTGATGACGGCGTCAACTGCAGCGTCCATGCCACGCTTGATGTCCATCGGGTTTGCTCCGGCGGCCACGTTCTTGAGGCCTTCGCGAGTGATAGCCTGGGCGAGCACGGTAGCGGTGGTGGTACCGTCACCAGCAGCGTCAGAAGTCTTGTTGGCGACTTCCTTGGCCATCTGGGCGCCGAGGTTTTCGTAAGCGTCTTCGAGTTCCACTTCCTTAGCGACAGACACGCCGTCCTTGGTGACGTTCGGGGCGCCGAAGGCCTTTGCGATCATCACGTTGCGGCCCTTAGGACCGAGGGTAACCTTCACTGCGTTGGCGAGTTTGTCGACACCCTTCATCAGGGATTCGCGAGCTGCTACATCAAACTTAAGTTGCTTTGCCATTGTTGTTTTCCTTTTTTATTTAAAACCTTTGTGTTGCGCGATTAGAGCGTTGCGAAAATGTCGGATTCCTTGACAATCAGGTAGTTTTCGCCGTCAACGGAGACTTCCGTTCCGCTGTACTTGCCGTAAAGCACCACGTCGCCGACCTTGACTTCCATGGCAACGAGTTCGCCCTTGTCGTTCTTGCGACCCGGGCCCACGGCCACAACCTTACCCTGCATCGGCTTTTCCTTGGCGTTATCCGGGATAAAGAGACCCGAAGAGGTCTTCTGTTCGGCTTCTGCCGGCTTGACGACGATTCGATCTGCAAGAGGCTTAATCATTTTCACTTTCCTTTTTTGCGGGTGTTTTCGCACCCATTGATTGAACTTTTTAGTCCATGTTGGACTATTTATTTTGTTTCGCCCTATAGTAAGCAATATCTGTGCCAAAACTGTTTGGGGTGAAATCGACCTCTTTTTGGCTTGTTTTGTGCGTTTTGGAGCGTGTGAGTGTATCTTTTTGAAACTTCACCGGGATGACTTTACGAAGTGTTTCAAAATGAAATACGTTGTCGCTTGGCGGGCGTGTGCGGGGTGCCGTTTGGAAATGTCCACGTTTGGTGCGCTTTTATGGACTAAATGTAGACTTTTTATTTTTGTTACAAATGTGAAAATATGCCTAAATGTCTGTAAAAAGTAAAAAATAATGTAGACTTTTTATGAAAAATTTGATTATATTTAAGGATAAGTAATTTATAGGATGCATTTTGGATTATTCCGAATTAGATTACTTATAGGATGTTTGAAACGGCTCCTTGGTCGGAGCGCAAAATGGAGTGCACATGGGATTCGAATTAAAAACAACGACAGCTGTTGCGGGGTTGGTGCTCGCTTTTGGCTTGTCGCAGGCTTTTGCAGCGGAACGTCAGATGGAACGTCTGACGCGCGGCCTTGCGGTTGCGAACGTCGGTTCGGGCGTGCTCGTGAGCTGGCGTTTGCTCGGTACAGATTCTCCGGATACTGAATTCAACCTGTATCGTGATGGCGAAAAGATTGCGACCATTTCTAAGTCGGCTGGAACCAATTATCTCGACAAAAGCGGCAAGACGACTTCCAAGTACACGGTCGCAGCCGTGGTGAACGGCAAGGAAAGTGTCAAGGAAAATGTTTCTGTCGTGCTAGACAAGAATGTTTCCAATAGTGGCAACTCTTTCCCGTACAAGACTATCAAGCTCGAAGTTCCTGCATCACAGACGATGCCCGATGGCGAAAAGTGCACTTATACTCCCAACGACATGAGTACTGCCGACCTTGACGGTGATGGTGAATATGAATTGATCTTAAAGTGGGATCCGAGTAATGCCCACGACAACTCCCAGACGGGCTACACGGGCACGGTGTTCATCGATGCCTACAAGCTCGACGGCACGCGCCTTTGGCGTATTGACCTCGGCAAGAACATCCGCGCGGGTGCTCACTACACGCAGTTCCAGGTTTTTGACTACGATGGTGATGGCAAAGCCGAAATGATTGTGAAGACCGCCGACGGTACGATTGATGGTACCGGCAAGGCGATTGGTGACAAGTCCAAGGATTACCGCGATGCGGGTGGTACGATTCTTAAAGGCCCTGAATACTTGACTGTTTTCCGCGGTGTTGACGGTGCAGCGATTTCGACCGTTACGTACGAACCGAGCCGTGATATTAACCAGCACGTGAAGGGCAAGGATGCCCATGGCTACTGGGGCGATAACTACGGCAACCGCTGTGAACGCTACTTGGCTGCAACGGGTTATCTGGACGGAGTACACCCGAGTGCAATCTTTGCACGCGGCTACTACAGCTCCTCTTATGTGGCGGCCTATGATTTTGACGGTAAGGACTTGAAGCTCCGTTGGCTTCACAAGTCCGAATATCCGGGCGAAGGTCTTTATGGTGAAGGTAACCACAGCCTCCAGGCGGTGGACCTTGATGGCGACGGTTACGACGAAATTTTCTTCGGTGCCGCGGCCTTGAATCACGATGGTACCTTGCGTTACCGTACAGGTCTTGGCCATGGTGACGCTCACCATATTTCTGATTTGGATCCGGACCGCCCTGGGCTTGAACTTTGGGATGTCCACGAACATACTGATGCCAAGTATACCGAAGAAATGCGTGCCCATGATGGTACGATTATTTGGGGTACTCCGCAGCCGAATGCGGATGGTGTGGACAATGGCCGTGGCATGGCGGCTGACATTGACTCCGAATATCGCGGCTTTGAAATGTGGTCTAGCAAGGGCGGTGGAATGAAAAACGCGAAGGGTGAAAAGATTGGTTCTCCCTCGGTCTCCACAAACTTCCGCATTTATTTTGATGGCGACGAATACGATGAACTTTTGGATGGTGCTTACGTAACCAAGTTCGATTCTAAGAATAAAAAGTCGAATGTCTATTTCGATGGCCCGAAGGCTCTCGGTGCTGCAGGTTGTAACGGCACCAAAAATACTCCGAGCCTGGTTGCCGATTTGTTCGGTGACTGGCGCGAAGAATTGGTTGTCCGTTCCGAAACAGATCCGACCACGATGTACATTGTCTCGACTCCGGTTGAAAGCAAGTTCCGTGTTTATACACTGATGCACGATGCTACTTATCGCACTGCGGTGGCTTCTGAAAATACGGCCTACAATCAACCACCGCACTTGGGCTACTATCTGCCCGATATGGTGAAGTCTCTCAAGCAACCTGCTGTCTTTATGGCGGGCGACGAGCTGACTCCTCCCGATACGACTCCGGTGGTGAACGATGGTAAGTCCACGATGGATGCCTCTGCGCCGAAGGAAGGTGCTGGCGGATTTGAAGCGACCAATGCGGGTTTCCAGGAAAATGGCTATTACAATTTTGATAATACGCTGTCAAGCTACGCTACTTGGGAAATATTCTCGCAGAAGGAAGCTAAGACAACTCTTACCATTCGCTATGCCAATGGCGGCAAGGATTCGCGTAACATGTCGCTGAATGTGAACGACAAGTCTGTTGGTACGGTGAGCTTCCCGACGACTGGAGACTGGACGACTTATTCCGAAGCGAAGATTGATGTGTCCTTGAAGGCGGGCGTAAATACGTTGAAGCTTTCGTCAATGACAAGTGACGGCGGCCCGAACGTAGACATGTTTACTTTCGGTATCGATGGTGTGGAACTTTATGACGGTACGCAGAAGATTAATAATCCGACAATGATGCCGGTGGGCTCTTTCAAGAGTGGCGTGGTATTCGATCCCGCAACTGGCGTACTGTTTACCCCGAAGGCTGGCTTTGCGGAAGTTTACTTCTTCGATATGTCCGGTGCAATGCGCATGGGTGTATCACAGAATGTAGTTGCAGGAACGAGCGTATTTGCGCTCGACCGCAATGTGCTCCCGAAGGGAAAGTATCTCGTTAAGGTAATGCTTAACGGAAAGGCTGTTTCGGTGAAGAAATTCTCGAAGCAATAAACACCTCACTGCCTAGCCCTGGTCTTTCGAGTGTTGGACTGGGGCTAGGCCCTTTTGAGTTTTGGTATGAAGATGTTTAGTAAACTTTGGCAGAGTATAGTTGTTGCGTCGATGGTCGTCGCTCCGCTCACATGGTCGGCGGTGACCATCTACATGTGTGGTGACTCCACCATGCAGGACTGGGCCGAGGGTTACTACCCCAAGCAGGGGCAGGGCCAGGATTTCCATTTTTGGTTTGATCCGACCAAGGCGGCGGTGGTAAACCGCGGCCAAGGTGGCATGTCGCTCGGTGGCGGCGGTCTTGACAAGAAGGGTAATACCGCTGTCGGCTATTACGACATGTTTTTCAAGAAAGGTTGCTCCAATGGCAACTGCATCGCTGAAAAACTCAAGGCGGGCGACTACGTCGTGATTCAGTTCGGTATTAACGACGTGAGCTACAGTACCGAAGATTTCTTTGCTTCGAACATGAAAAAGATGGTGAGCGATGTCCGCGCGAAGGGCGCGTACCCGATTATCATGAGCCCGATTCGCCGCCTGTATTACGATTCCCCGACGCAGATTCATAACAGCTATCGCGGCTATCCGGCGCTCAATAAGAGCCTCGCCGAAGAACTCAACGTGCCGTTTATCGACATGAGCGAAATGGTGGCGAACTACATGATTTCGGTGGGCGAACAGTATGCGGCCCAGTTCATTTTCAACTATGCGACCAAGTCGGAATACAGTAACCTTGGCAGTGACCAGACGGACCAGGTGCATTTGCAGATGAACGGTGCGAACGCTTTCGGGCGTATCATTACCGAACAGATGCGCGCCCACAGTGACCCGATTGTGAAAAAGCTCGGCGACTACATGGCGCCTATGTACCAGGTCGAAGTTAAGGTGAGCCCCGAAGGTGCTGCCGAAGCGACTTCGATTAACGCCTATTACCCGAAGGGCATGACCGTGATGCTCAAGACTATTCCGAAGAGCGGCAAGAAGTTCTTGGGCTGGTACGACGGTAACGGCAACAAGGTGGGTGCCCCGAGCCGTTCGAACGTGAAGTCTCCTTACATTCATACGTTCGTGATGGGTAGTGCCTCGACGCAGTTCACGGCGGTTTACGAGGGCGGAACGGCGCAGAAATATACCGGCGATGGTGTTGCGTTAACCGCATTCCCGACCACGACCCCGAAGAGCCTTGACGATGTGACCTTTGTTCCGTTTACCCCGATTGAAGGCAGCACGCAGGATACGGTGAAAATTGACAAGGATATCAAGAAATTCTTTGATGCAAGCACTCCGGATACGGCTGGAATCGGCTGGACTCAGAACGAATGGACTGGCTTTACGGGCGAAGGCTATTACAATCTGGATAATACGAATGCCTCGTTTGCCGCATATAAGGTCAAGTTCCCAGGCGCAGGCTATGTGACGCTTGCGGTGCGCTATGCAAACGGCGGATCGTCGGATCGTATGTTCAATGCTTATTTGGACCATGATTACCTTGTGAGTGCACCGCCGACGGGTGGTTGGGACAAGTGGGATACCGCCTACGTGGTGATGGATGCTCCGCAAGGTGAAGCCGAACTCAAGATTATGTCGCTTACAAGCGATGGCGCTCCGAATCTAGATGCCTTCGGTTTCAGTATCGACGGCGTGTGCCGCGTGAGCGAAGGTTGCCCTGAAGAAACAATCGAAATTGTAAAAACGGTGAGTCGCGAAAACGGCGTTGCTCTGCATGGTGAAACCTTGTGCCTTGCCGATACGGAACGGGCTAATGTGAATGTATTCGATATGCATGGCCGTCTGGTTGCAAAGCAGATTGTTGAGAATGCTTCTGAAGTTTCTCTTGCGACCATGGTGAAGTCTGCTGGACTCTACCGCGTTGTGGTTCGCCAGGGAAGTGCTATGTTCACGGCAACTTATGCAAAGGTGAGGTAAACATGAAGGGCGTGTTGAGATTCCTCATCGCTGCAGCCGTGTTTACTGGGGTTGCCGTTAGCGATTCCACTAGCTTTACCATTCATGTGGTGGGCGATTCGACCGTGCAAACGTATAACGATAAAGCTTATCCGCAAACGGGATGGGGGCAGGTAATCGGATACTTCTTCGATGGTGCTCGCGTCAAGGTGAACAATGCGGCTCTCGGCGGGCGCAGTTCCAGGACATTTATCGAAGAAGGCCGTTTGGATGGTGCTTTGAAATCGGCACAAAAAGGTGATTACCTTTTTGTTCAGTTTGGTCATAACGATCGTGACTACAGTAAAGAGGCCCGCTATGTTCCTCCTGCTGATTTTCCGGGTTATATTCAAAAGTTTGTGGATGCGGGCAAGGCGAAGGGCGTGAACGTGATTCTTATTTCGCCGATGAACCTGAATGGTAGCCGTAACGTGTTCTCGACGGGTAGCAACAACTACGATGCCCGTGGTATGATGCAGACTGTGGCGAAGAACAATAAAATTCCGTTCGTCGATTTGAACATGAAGTCGTACAATACCTACAATACGACTTACAAGAATATTCCGGATTATGTGACGCGCTATCTGTACAAGAAATTGGAGAAGGGCGAATATCCGAATTACCCGGATGGCGTGAACGATGGAACGACACATTTCCAGGAGATGGGTTCCATGGGCCATGCCCAGATGATTTGCGAAGAGCTTGAAGATAATCTCAAGACCAATTCGAATCTTTCGGCTGAAGCCAAGGCTGCTCTCACCACGCTTGTTTCTACTATCAAGAAGCGTTATACCATCAAGGTTCAGACCAACCTTTCGAACTATAACGGCCTCATCACGCAGACTCAGTATTTTCCGGCGGGGTCTCCGATGACGCTCCGCGTGACTCCGAACGGCCAGACCTTTGAAAAATGGGTTGATGACGACTGTAACGAAATTTCGAAGAACATGATTTATTACGGCTTCAAGACCAAGGCTCGTAGCATTACCTATACGGCCATGTTCAAGGGGGGCTCTGAATGTAAGAAGATTGCGCACGATGCCGAAGATGAGGGCGGCGATACCCCGATGTCCTCGAGTTCGGCGGGTCCTGAATCTTCGAGTTCCATTGATCCGAAGCTTTGCTATGATGGTGTTGCCGATGCGGCGTGGCCTTCTCCGATTGATATGTCGAATCCTGAAGTGGGTGACGGAACGACTGATGCTAATCATGAGGGCTTTACGGGTCAGGGCTTCTTTAACCTTGAAAACAGCGCCTACAGTACGGCTACTTATAATGTAACATCCGACCAGTCGGCATCCAATGCCCGCGTGATGGTGCGCTATGCCTTTGCCGGTACAGCCAATCGAGACATGAAGATTACTATCGATAACGGCACCTATGATGTCGCCTTCCCGCCGACAGGCGCCTGGGACAAGTGGGATACCGTGTATATCGACGATGTTTGGGTGGATGCACTCGACTTCAAGGTGAAACTCGCTTCGACAACATCTGATGGTGGCCCGAATATTGACATGATTGCCTTTGATATGAAGGGCGTGTACCGTACGGGTTGCAAACCTGCAAAGGTGGAAAACGATGTGGAATCTTCCAGCAGTACTGCTGCATTTTTGACGACGGAAATTTCCGGTGGAGTTTCCTTTGATGCCCGTCATTTGACCGTTTCGACTCCGGGAGGCCTGATGGAAGTCCAATTGATGGATGCCATGGGCAAAAACCTGAAGCGAGAGATTCGAAATGTTCCTGCTGGCTCTGTTTCTGTACTTTCTGATGGAGCAAAACTCCCTAAAGGTCGCTATTTCTTGCAAATTCGTCTGAATGGCCGAGTTTCTTTACAGCAACCTTTTGTATATTAAGGAAAACGCGATTTTTTCCCGCGAAAAGGAGTTAATATGAATTTCTTTAAGTTGGCTGCTTCTTCTTGCGCAGTTCTCGCCGCTATTTCTTTTACTGCTTGCGGTGATTCTTCCTCTGCAAGTTCCGATGACGACAAGGTCGCTTACGATTGCTCTGTTAAGGACGGCGTGAAGGTCGTTGCACCTGCAGAAGGCGAATCCTTTAAGCTGGGCGACACCATTAAGGTCGTTTTCGGTTCCGATATGAATTTCGGCGGCTTTGGTGTGGAAATCCGCTTCAATGATGGTGCAAAGAAGATTAGCCTGTTCGATGAAAGCATCGACGATGCTGTTATCGACGGAAAGACTTGTAATGAATACTCAGCTGTTCTTGATGCCAAACGCGGTGTCGAAGCTGCAGATGATGCCTACATTTTTGTTTACCCCTACTCCAAACAGTCCAAGGCTGGTAAGTCCGGCACCTTCAAGGTGACCAAGTAAACTTGAACACCACACTAGACTTTCAAGACAATTCAATCACCGTAGCCATCGTGGGTTGCGGTGGTTTTATTGGTTGCCATCTGCTGAAGGCAATCTTTGAACGCACCAGTTGGCGTGTCTTTGGCGTGGATCTGGAATCCTATCGCATTCAGGAACACTTGGCCAATGACCGATTCGAATTCCTGTGTGCAGATCTTGCGGATGCGGCTGTGGTAGAGCGGATTGTGCGGTACCCGGTGGTGGTGAATTTGGCGGCCATATGCACCCCCGGTCGCTACATGGCAGAAGCTGCAGAAGTCATTCGCAGTAATTACGACCATCCGCGGGCATTGGCAGATGCTTGTGCCAAGAGCGGTAGCTGGCTCATCCATTTTTCCACTTCCGAAATTTACGGCAAGACGGCGGCGGATTCTTCCGCGCTTGAAGAAGATTCTTCTGAAATTGTGCTGGGCCCTGTGACGGCTAGTCGCTGGAGTTATGCCACGGCCAAGCTTTTGACCGAACGCTACATGGCCGGTCTTGCGGGCTTGAATTGGACGGTGGTTCGCCCCTTCAATTTTGTGGGTCCATTTATGGACTTTATGCCTGGCGTCGATGGCGAGGGGATCCCTCGCGTGCTGGCGAATTTTTCGACGGCCTTGGTTCGGGGAGAATCCCTCAAACTTGTGAACGGGGGCGTGGCCAAGCGCTGCTTTACTTCGGTACACGATGCCGTTGACTTTGTCTTCTGCCTGTTTGCGAAGGCCGACAAGGGTGTTGGCCAAGCTTTTAATGTGGGCAATGTAGACAACGAAGTGTCCATTGCGGAATTGGCTGGCTTGATGCGCTCGGTCTTTGCGTCGGTCAAGGGAAAGCCTGAAAATGATGTGCCCGGTGTAGAAGTGGTTTCGGGTGAAGATTATTACGGTAAGGGTTACGACGATTCCCTGCGTCGACTCCCGTCGGTGGCGAAGGCCGAAAACTTGTTGGGCTTCATGGCGAAAATCCCGCTGAAAGAAGCTATTGAAGAATCACTTCGGTGGTTTGTCGGACATTATGTCGATGCCTGTTGATTACTTTATCTTTATTCCCGCCTATAACGTTGCGAATACTCTTGCCTCGGTGTTGCAGAAAATTCCCGAGAGCGTGTGGAATCGCGCCATTGCCCTTGTGATTGACGATGGCTCCGTTGACGATACTCGCGGAGCTTTTGAAGATTATGTGGAGGGGCTGGACAATGACCCTATTGGCACTATAAAGAAAAGTCGCTTGCGTTACATGCGCTTTGAACAAAATCACGGTTATGGATCCGTTGTAAAGAAAGGTGTTTCTGAAGGGCTTCGATCCGGGGCGGCCTATGTTGCCTGTTTGCATGGCGATGGACAGTACCCAGCTGAAATGTTGCAGGATTTTTTTGACCATTTGCAATCCAATGAGGCCGTGTTGGTGCAGGGCTCTCGCCATTTGAATCGTGGCGGAGCAAAGGCGGGGAACATGCCTTTGTACAAGCGCCTTGGTGGAACTGTTCTGACGTCAATTGAAAATGTGGCTTTCAAGCAGAAACTCACGGATCGTCATAGCGGGTTTATCGTCTATTCTACGGATTTCTTGAAAAAGGTAAATCTTGAAAAGCTGAGTCCCTCTTTTGATATTGATTTGGAACTCATTTCCATTGCCGATGCCCGTGGCTTGAAACTTGCGGAACTCCCAATTCCTACGCGTTATGCCGGTGAAAAATCCAATTTGAAGGTTGTTCCTTATGGCTTGCGGGTTTTGAGGCAGGTCTTTCGCCGCTTGGTTGCTTAATCGATAGGATTCAATGTCTATGCATATCGGTTGTCATTTATCTTCTTCAGCTGGCTTTTTAGCCATGGGACAAACGGCACTTTCGATTGGTGCTGATACTTTTCAGTTCTTTACGCGAAATCCTCGCGGTGGATCGGCAAAGCCTTTTGACGCAGCCGATGCGCAATCGCTTGTGAAGTTGTTAAAAGACAATCATTTCGCCCCGATTCTGGCGCATGCCCCTTATACGCTGAATGCTTGTGCCGCTGACGAAGGTTTGCGGCAGTATGCGGTCGATGTCATGAAGGATGACATCTGGCGTATGGATCATTTCCCGGGGGCCATGTACAACTTCCACCCTGGAAGCCATGTAAAGCAGGGCGTAGAAGTGGGTGTGGATTTGATATCCCGCGCACTGAATCAGATTTTGAAGCCGGAACAAAAGACACTCGTGCTGCTTGAAACGATGGCGGGCAAGGGTTCTGAGGTGGGCCGTACTTTTGAAGAACTGCGTGCGATTATTGACCGCGTTGAATTGAACGATAAGCTGGGTGTTTGCCTGGATACGTGTCATGTTTTTGATGGCGGCTATGATATTATTGACGATCTGGATGGTGTTCTTGAACAATTTGACAAGGTGATTGGCCTGAAGCGTTTGAAGGCGATTCATTTGAATGATAGCAAGAACCCGATGGGTAGCCATAAGGATCGTCACGAGGTTTTAGGGGCTGGATTTATCGGCTTGGATGCGCTCACGCGAGTGGTAAACCATGCGGCGCTGAAGAATTTGCCGTTTTACTTGGAAACTCCTAATGAATTGCCCGGCTACGCAAAAGAAATTGCCTTGATGCGTGAACGCTCAAAATAAAAGATATATATTTAAAGCATGGTAAAAGACTTAATTCATGCTTTAAATGGGGTGCTGCTCGGAAAGTCCGAGACGGTTGAACTTTTGGTCATGGCGCTGTTGGCCGATGGTCACGTGCTGGTGGAAGATGTTCCCGGCACGGGCAAGACGACGCTTTCGAAGGCGCTTGCGGCTGCCATTGGGGCTGACTTTGCGCGAATCCAGTTTACGCCGGATTTGTTGCCTGCCGATGTGACGGGCGGTGCGGTATTCAAGGCGAATACGGGCGACTTTGAAATCAAGAAAGGCCCCGTGTTTACGCAGGTGCTTTTGGCCGATGAGATCAACCGAGCCTCGCCGCGTACGCAGAGTGCCTTGCTCGAGGCGATGGAAGAACGCCAGGTTTCGCTGGAAGGCGAACGCTATAAGCTGCCGGAGCTCTTTATGGTGCTGGCGACTGAAAATCCGGTGGAATTTCACGGTGTGTTCCCGCTGCCCGAAGCGCAGATGGACCGCTTTATGGTGCGCATTTCCGTGGGTTACCCGAGTGCAGAAACGGAACTTGACATTTTGCGGGCACACCGCACGAGTCGTCCTCTCGATTCTGTGCATGCAGTGACGGTTCCAGGTGAGGTCTTGACGGCACGTGGCCAAGTGCAGCGAATCCATATTGATGAATCGCTGGAACGCTACATTGTGAGCCTGGTGCAGGCGACGCGTAACGATGGCGGCGTGCGTCTGGCGGCAAGTCCGCGAGCGGGCATGAACCTGGTGCGCATGGCGCAGGCATGTGCGTATGTGAATTGCCGCGACTTCGTGAATCCCGATGACATCCAGCGTGTGTTCTTCCCGGTGATGGAACACCGCGTGTTCGCCAAAGATAGCGGTGATCCTGACGCCAGTAAGAAGATTTTGCAGGGAATCTTGAAACAGGTGGCGATTCCTAAATAGCTGTTGCAGTGTCATTCTGAGCGAAGCAACGAAGTTGCGAAGTCGAAGAATCTAAAAAATGAATTTATAGCCCCTTCGACAGGCTCAGGGTGACACAAGTGTATAAGTATGTCAAATCATTTTGCCATCTGGTTTCTGCGAGCGATTCCGCGGGCTCCGAAAAAATCGGGGATTTTGATGGCTGTTTACTTTTGGTGGCTGGATTACTTTACTCCGGCGGGTCGCGCCTTTGCCTCCTTGTTTTTGCTGGCGATGTTTGCTGGCGCGGTGCCTGGATTCTGGGCGGCCTGGATTTTTGCGGGTATTGATTTTCTGCTTTTCTTGGGACTGGTCTTTAGCCTATTCGTGACCGCGAAGCGGAGCAAAATTTGGGTTGAAAGCGTGTCGGTGAATCGTGTGCGCGAAGGCGAAACGGCCACGGTCACGGCGTATGTGGCGGTGCGCTCGACGATTGATTGCGTGACTTTAGGGGCGAATCGTTTGCCGCCCTCGCTTACAGGCTTTGAATCGGACCGCGAGAAGATTAAGAAGGGCGAGCCGCCGCGCAAAATGGAATGCCAAGTGCGTACGACGCGCCGCGGCTCCTTCATGCTGAATAAGGTTTCTGCGAATGTGCCCGAAATTATGGGGCTTTTGCGCTGGCCTTATGGCTTTAACGGTTCGGTAGAATTGCTGGTTTACCCGCGGGCGCTCAAGGTGCAGGAATTCCCGTTTCTTACACAGGGCGCTTCGGGCCTGGCGTTTGCGCCGTTCTTGATGCCAAGCCTTACCCGCGGCATGAATTTTATCGGCGTGCGGCCATACCGCGAAGGCGATTCCTTGCGCGATTTGCATCATAAGGCTTTTGCCCGCTACGGAAAGCCTTTTACGAAAGAATTTGAAATCGAGCGCGGTGCGGGCGTGATTTTGCTCCTAGATACGGCGACTCCGAATTTCAAGTCGCGCCAGTATTTGGAACATGCGATTCGCGTGACGGCGGCGGTGGGCGAATGGCTCCTGGATCGCGAAATTCTCGGACGATTCTTTATCGATAGCGAAGAGATTGCTTTGGATGGTGGCAGCGAAAGCCGCAAGAATTTGTTGGATGCTTTGGCGAGAATTCCGCCCGCATCGCTTGCACGTGCCAAGCAACCTGCGCCTTGGGCCCCTGCGGCGCGACCGATGGATCCGGTGCTTCGCATCGGGCTTTACGAAAACGATGAGCCGCTGGTGAACAAGCATATCGTGGTAGGAATGCAGCCTGCTTCGACCGAAGATAAATTGCTAGTGATTTCGCCTGAAGATTGCGATGGCGAGAGGGTAACATTATGATGGCGAGTGAGAAAGTAGATATCCGCTACGCCTTCAAGGTGTTGTTCCTTTGCCTAGCTTCGGTGAATCTGGGGCATACCTTTGATTTCTTGTGGCTCGGCCTTTTATTTGCAATCTACTTTGTGGTCGTCGGTGTGCTGAATGCAACGCGTCGCCGCGAATTTGCGAAACGCCCGCGTTATAATAAAATCTTGGCGTACGGGGCGATTGTCCCGCTAGCGCTTTTCTGGGTGATGACGCCTTCGGTCGAAAACGGAGTGTCGCCTTATCTGATTTTCTTGCCAGGAATTTACTTGCTGTATTTGGCGGCGTTGCAGGAACGGAGCCGAGGAAACGGTGGCTTTGAAGTCTTTGTTGCCTTTGATTGCGTAGGCGCATTGCTCTTTGGTATGTACATGGTGCCGCATGGCTGGGGCATTGTCGGACTTGTCGGATTCTTGCTTGCGCTTTGCGCTTATAGCCGTCGCGGAACAGTGCCTTACAAGTACGGGCTCTTTTTGCTGGTGATTGCAGCACTCGGCGCAATTTCTTACGGTGGTTGGCAACATTGGAAATCGCAGCGTTACCGCTATGGTGCGAAAATGGCCGAAGACTACTACCAGCGCGAACGCATGATGGGCTTTGATCCGGTCGCGGCCTTGGGAAGTTTCGGGAGCAATTACAATTCCCGCTACAATAGCCAAGTGGTGTTGCGCGTGTGGGATAAACAGCCATCAAGATACTTTAAGGCGGCTAGTTACGAAAAGTATGTGGCGGGTATCTGGAAGTTGCCGACAAAATTTGCGAAACGGCTTTATCCTGCTTATTACCAAGTGGACTATGCTGTGTTTGAAACAGCGGATTCGCTGACGAAGGCCGATTCGCTGCGCGAGGTGGAACAAATCTGGGTGCAGTCAACGCTGAATAACTTTGGCTTTGTATTTGCTCCCTATGGTGCCGTGGGCTTTGCGGCGAAAGATGTGGACTCATTGACTTATTATGCAGGCGGTATGGTGCAGGGCCTGAATAGTAACGGGAAACGCTCCGACTGGCATTATTTTAAATGTCGCCCTGTTTCGGCGGAGAATGCGCCGGAGGCTTGCAAAATGCCGGATTCTCTGCTGGCTCCGAGCGAAGGCGACTTGATGGTGGGCGAGCGGTACTTGCCGCTGATTGACTCCGTGATTGTGGCGATGCAGTTGCGCGACTCTGCGGCGGTGGATTCTGCAGCACCTGCAAAATTGATGCCAGATTCTCTTGTGTTGCAGAAAATGCTGGCTTATTATCTCACGAACTTTACCTATTCGCTTACGGTGTCGGGAATTTCTCGCTGGGGTGGCGCACAAAATGAACCTCTGGCGGTTTTCTGGCGTGAAAAGCAAGGCTTCTGCGAATATTATGCGACGCTTTCGGCGTTGGTGCTTCGCCGATTGGGAATTCCGGCGCGGTACGTGACGGGGTTTGCGAATCCAGAAGTTGTCGAGGGTTTGCCTTATAGCATTTTCCGCCGCAAACATTCGCATGCATGGGTCGAAGCGTATGTGGATAACCGCTGGGTAATCTTCGACCCGACGCCTCCCATTTTGCCGCAGTTTGCGGATGCACCCAGCTGGTGGAGCGTCAAATGGGAGGGCGTGCGCGGGCGTTTCGCCCGCGTGATGCATGCCCTTAAAGAAGGCGAGTGGCGCCGCGTCGTCGATAGCTGGCAGAATCAATCGACCGCCCTCTTGGAAAGTCCGATTCTGTATGCGGTTTTGGTGATTCTTGTAGCAGGATTTGCTGGCCGCAAGATATATGTCACATATAAATTAAGTTCCAAGAATCGCGCGTATGTCTCGGCGCGGTCTCTAGAATGGGTAAACAAGCTGAACCGCGCCGAACGTGATTTGGCCCGCGCTGGCTTTAGGCGGGAGCCCGGCGAAACTGTCGGCAAATTTGCGGCTCGTGTTAGGATTGCGCTTTCACACCTCGCCGAGGACCAAATCCCTCTCAAAAAAATCCAGAAGGCAAAGAATGCTCTTGCTGTTCTAAATGATTATGAAAAAGAACGCTGGACAAAATAATGTGTAATGTGGGCGGCTGCGCCGCAATGTGTAATTCTTCATTCCACATCCCACATCTCACACTTCACATCAAGCGTCTCGCAGTCTCATTCTTGCATTTTTTTCTATCTTGTTCTTCAAAAAATCAGGAGTTATTATGTCTGTACAAGTGATGGTAAATGGTATTCCGGGCAACATGGGCCGCATTGTGGCCGAAACCTGCGTGGCCCGCGGCCTCGAACTCGTTCCGTATTCTCTGACGGGTGAAATTATCGTTGAAAACGAAGCCGAAGTCGCCGGCAAGACCATCCAACTTTTGAAGCCGAGCAATCGTGAAGCTCGCATTGGCGAAGTTCTTGAAAAGTATCCGAACGTCATTTGCATTGACTATACGCACCCGACGGCCGTGAACGATAACGCAGCCTTCTACGTAAAGCACAAGATTCCGTTCGTGATGGGCACCACTGGCGGTGACCGTGAAGCTCTCGCCAAGCTCGTTGCCGATGCAAATCACCCGAGCGTGATTGCTCCGAATATGGCAAAGCAGATTGTCGCTTTCCAGACGATGATTGAATATCTGGCTAAGGAATTCCCGACAGCCTTCCGCGGCTACAAACTCTCTGTGGTGGAAAGCCACCAGAAGACCAAGGCTGACACCAGCGGTACCGCACGCGCCGTGGTGGGTGACTTCCAGAAGATGGGTTTTGATTTCACCGTTGACGATATCGAAAAGGTCCGCGACGAGAAGGAACAGATGGAACGCATGCACGTGCCCGAAGAATACCTCGGCGGTCACGCGTTCCACACCTACAGCCTCGACAGCGCTGACGGTACGGTTCACTTTGAATTCCAGCATAACGTGTGCGGTCGCAAGATTTACGCCGAAGGTACTGTGGATGCTGTGAACTTCCTCGCATGCCACATTGCAAACGGAACGGCAAGACCCTTCAACATGATGGACGTGCTCCGCTCCGGCAAGATGCGTTAAGAGGTCGCTACGCGCTCCTATATCCTCCGTCGCTTACTTTTGATGATCCCGACCCTCATCGGGATTTCATTGGTATGCTTTATCCTTATCCAGCTGTTGCCGGGTGGACCTGTGGAGGAAATGATTTCGCGTGCGCAGCAGGCTGCGGCCATGAAGGGCGGGGTAGATGCCTCCAAGGCTCTCTCGCCTGATCAGATTGCGCAAATCCAGGCGTACTTCGGTTTTGACCAACCCGCCTGGAAGCGTTACCTGACTTGGCTCTGGAACGTTCTGCACCTGGACTTGGGCTCAAGCTATACCTATGGCCTCCCCGTGTGGGACGTGATTACGAGTCGTTTCCCGATTTCGCTGTTCTTTGGAATTACTTCGTTTTTCCTGAGCTACCTGGTTTGCATTCCCCTTGGCCTTTGGAAGGCGGTACATCACGGGAGCAAGCTAGATTCCCTTTCTTCGGGCGTGATTTTCTCGGGCTACGTGATGCCGGGCTACGCTCTCGGTATTTTGCTCATCATCTTCCTCGCGGGCGGTTCGTATCTTGACATTTTCCCGCTGGGCGGCCTCACGAGCGATGACTTCGAGGACTTTACTTTCTTCGAAAAGATTGTGGACCTCGGGCACCATTTGATTCTGCCGATTTTTTGCTACATGATTAGTGAATTCGCGTTCCTGACCTTCCTGATGAAGAACTCCGCGCTGGAAGAGCTCGGCAAGGACTACATGCGTACCGCTCTTGCGAAGGGCATGAGCTTTAACCAGGCGCTCGTTCGTCACGCACTCCGTAACGCCCTGATTCCCATTGCTACACGCCTTTCCGAAATCTGCACCTTGATGTTTGCGGGCGCGCTCCTCATTGAAAAGGTCTTCGATATCGACGGCATGGGACTCCTTTACTACAACTCCATGGTCAACCGCGACTATAACGTGGTCATGGGCGTCATCTTCCTCAGCAGCTTGATGGCGATGATTGGCCGCCTTTTCAGCGATATCCTCTACACGCTCGTAGACCCTCGTATCAAATTTTCGTAATTAACTATATTACAGACTATGAGTAACGAAATTGTTTCGCCAGTTATTGAAAAATTTTTGAAGTCCCGCGGCTATGCCGATTACGAAGTCACCTCTATCGCCGGTGCCGGTTCGGGTCGTAAGTATTACCGAATTGCCTCTGACAAGCAGAGCGCCGTGTTGCAGGTTTCTGCCTCGGTCGATGAAGATTTTAAGCGTTTCGTGGATTATGCCGAAGCATTCAACTCTTTCGGACTTCCGGTTCCTAAGATTTATTGCGTAGACGAAGCCTCTTGCTCCGTGCTTCAAGAAGACCTGGGGGCTCACAATTTGCTCGACAACATTGTTTCGCCGGGTTCCGAAAAGAAGACTGGCAACGTTCGTATTCTCTACCCCGAAGTCATTGATTCTTTGATCAAGTGGCAGAATATTTCCCGCTCGCTTTTCAGCTCTCGCTCTGACCTTTGGCTGCGTCGCTTTGATTTTGCCGCCCTCAAGTGGGAAACCGACTACTTTACCGAAAACTACCTGAAGAATTTCAAGGGCATTGCAGAAGTTCCCGAATACGTGCGTCAGTTCTATTCCTTGATTGCTGTTTCTGTGGAAGCTCAGCACAAGGTTTTGATGCACCGCGATTTCCAAAGTCAGAATATCATGGTGAAGCCGAACTCCGAAATCGCTTTCGTGGATTTCCAGGGCGCTCGCCGTGGTGCCATGTTCTATGATTTGGCCTCTCTCTTGTGGGATCCGTACGTAGAACTTTCTCTGACCGAAATCAAGGATTTCTTTGAATACTGGCGCGTTTCTTATCGCGAAACCAAGACCTACACCAAGGAAGACGCTTGGGAAGCCTTTATTCACGCGAGCTTGCAGCGCGTGATGCAGGCCATGGGCGCCTACTGCTTCTTGAGCAAGGTCAAGGGAATTCAAAAGTTTGAACAGTACATTGAACCGGGTAAGCGTCAGCTGCGTGTTGTCTTTGATGAATTCAAGAAGATTGCCAAGGCTACATCGCCGAAGGTCTTTGACTTCATGGACAACGCGTTGGTTTAAATGCAACCGATTTACGTAAAACATTATGCAGAACCCGAGTCCTTTGCTAGGGCTTTGGGCTTTGCTTACGATGCCTTGGTGCATGGTCCAGTCAAGTTTGATCCCATGGCGACGTGGAAGTCTTTGTCGGAACGAGTGTCCCAGGGAATCTATATGGGCGAGGGGCTGCTTTTGCCGCATACTCGCGTGCCGGGACTTCCGCAGCCTCTGTTTGCTTTTGCGGTTTGCCCGAAGGGCTTTACCGACATTGCAGTGAAGGCGGGACAGGTGCCGCAGTACATTTGCCTGCTGCTTTCTCCGGCAGAGTCTGCAACGTGCCATACGCAGTTTATCGCCAACATTGCGCGTAAACTGCTGAATCCGCAGTGGCGAGCAAAGGCGTTAGAAGCCAAAACTCCCGAGCACCTGAAAGCTTTATTTGAAGAGTAACTTTAGCATTGAGCTATACAATGTGTAATGTGAGATGTGGAATGAGTAACTTTACACTTCACATTTCACACTTCTCACTTAGTACTGGAAGCTTCCGCCCACCATGGCGCGGAATCCTTCGTAATCACCGAAGTAACGGTCATAGCCCGCGCGGACGGCCATCCAATCCCAGGGCTTGATTTCGATTTTACCGCCAACTTCTACGTAGTGCAAGGTGGTCTTGTCATTCAAGAACTTCTTGTCCGTGGCGCTTTCGGGCGTGTGCATGTCGGTGATGTTGCCGCCGAAGGCAGTGTCTTTGGCGACGGCGCTTGCATGCAGCGTTCCCTTGAAAATGGAGTAGAGTCCGCTGACTTCGCTGTAAACTTCGCGACTGTTCGGGCCGAGATCGGTGCCGAGGCTCTGTGAATAACTGCGGTACGTGTATCCGCCGCCTTTGTGGTGCGTGTACACCCACGGTTCTACGCGGGTGTATTCCAAGTACCAGTTCCAAAGCGTGCTACCGAGTTTGAGGCTATCGCGGGCAACGCCGACAGAGGTGGCCCACTTGTTGCCCCACCAGCCGTCATCGAACATGCTTGTGGGGGACTTCATGTCGTCCCACAAGAGTTCTCCGTAAAATTCCCAATGCGGAATCGTCTTCACGCTCAAATCGAACGCGAGCGAAATGTTGTCCTGGTCGCCCTGCAGGTGCTCCTGGAAAACGTAAGGAATGAACGGAATCACGTAGGCCCATTCAAATTCGCGACCTGTGCTGTCGGTGTCTTCGTTCGGGTTCGGGAATTCTTCAGTGGTGCTACCGTATAGGGCGGTTTCCGAAAGACCTAGCGTAATGTTCTTGGGCAGGTTCAAGTCCAAACGGTGCACGTGCATGTACTTGCCGAAGTTTTTCTTCTCGAAAAGCTTCATGGCATACTGCGAGTAAACAATGGGGCCTAATTCAAACTGGTAGCCGAAATAGGGCGTGGGGGCAGGCTCGTAAATGTGGCTTGTCGAATCTTGCCATGGGCGGTAATTGTTCTGTTCGCCGCGCAGAATCACGTGGTTACGGCGGGCGGGACCCATGCTCAAATAATCAAATCCTGCGAGCAGGCGAACGGCGTCCAAGTCGTAGCTGGCATTGGCAGCAAAAATATCCCAAGTGCGCTTGTTGTCGCTCTGCTTGTTGTAAGGAATGCCTTCGCTGGGGTTATAAAAGTTGTCGTAGATTTCCTTATTCGTGTGATCCGTGCTCACCTTGACGCTGGCGTTGAACAGGAATCGTTCGGTAAAGTGCCCGTTCAAGAACAGGCGAACCGAAGCCGAATTGTCGTAATGCGTGGGCGCATTCGTCAAGTTCGTAATCGCAAGGGAATCCACCAGCTGCGCGCCAATGTTGACTTGATGATGACGGGCCGAATCCGTGAATACAATATGGGATCCTTGGGCGAATGAAAAATGCATCAATCCCAGAATGATGCCTGCAGTAATGCTAATCTTGAATTTCATAATAGCCCCCGTTACGTTCAATGAATTTCTTGAATCGTTTTTTAGAAAGTGTGATCGCGATAATCGTTATGATCCTAGAAACTTGTAATCTTTTTAATCGCAAAAGGAGACTGATGATGAATCCAATCAAGACGCTTGTTGTCTGGAATCCGTTTTTCAATGCGAAGTGGATTCGGTTTCGAATCATCAGGCAGTCAATAAAGTAGGGAACTGCTCCCTTTGCGATTTCGCTACCGGTAGAAGAGCCTATGTCGTGCCAGATAACACTGTCCGTTGCCCAGGCCAAAGTGAAACCCTTTCGTTTGGCTTTCCAACAGTAGTCACTTTCTTCAAAATACAAGAAATATTCTTCGCTTAAAAGTCCCGTTTTTTCCAGACAATCCGGCGAAATCAGGAATGAAGATCCTTCTACGTAGTCGAATCCCGTGTCGCTAGGGGAACTGGGCCTACGCACGGTTGCCAGTTTTGGGTGAATGAAACATACTCCGCCCGAAAAGTCCCCGTTGGCTTTTTTTATCTGGGAACCGGTAACGCCGGCCTTGGTGGTTTCGGCTTTTTCCAGCAATTTTTGGAGGGCGTCTGCTTCGGGAAGGGTGTCGTTGTTCAGTAACCAAATGTAGCTGTTGGCGAACTCCTCACGAAGGGCTCGAATTCCCTGGTTGCATCCGGCGGCAAAGCCCTTGTTTTCCTGATTCCAAATCCAGCGGACTTGAAAGCCGAAGGCTTGGTTCAAGAACAGTTGCTTCGATTTTTCGGTGCTGGCATTGTCGACAACGCAGACGCATGAGGGCTGAACCGAGCTTTTTTCAAGGGCACGTAGGCAATCTACGGTTTTCTGTTCATTCTTGAAATTGACGAGGATGACGCAGACGGAAGAACTCATTCGGAAATACCCTTCTTGAACGCTTCCAAAAATGCCCGGCCCATTTTCTGTTCAGGTTCCAGGTGTGCACTTTCGGCCCATTCGTTCCATGCGTTGACAAAGAGGAACTGATTGTCTGCGCTTCTCTTGCGGACAATCTTTGCCGCTTCCCGTACCCAGTTGGCAAAGTCAGCTGGATTGTCGTTTTGTATAATGGTAGCCGCTTTTCTTCGAGGTGAATTATCCCAGTTGGGGAAGACCGTGGGATGGTGATGTTCACTAAAGGTTTCGTAAAGCTTCAGCACATTTTTAGCTACGTCTGTGTAACGGAGGCGAAGCACGGAGTAAACTTCAGGGAGTCCGATTTTCTTGGCGAGGCTGTTCCATTGACGCTGCAACAGGCGAATGCCCTTTCCAAAAGCGGAACGCGGCGGGTATTCGGTGTTGTTGGGTTGGAAATCTACAATGTCGTTGATGCCGTAAGAGGCCAGCTTTTCATCTGGAACATCGCTGGCAAAATTGCGTACCGCAAAAACACGGACTCCATCGAATCCTGTTTTCTGGGCGGATTCATTCAAGACTTCCACAAACTTTGCCGGGTTGTCCATCTTGCCGACGCGGTAAATGATGAATATGGGCTTGCCTTGGGATTTCAGGTAGCGGGGATCCTTGAATATCTCGCACAGATAATCGGCATGGTGCCTGGAATCTTCGTCGCTGTAAACCTGTTCCATCAGGATTTCGCGATCTTTGCCGTCCCACGCCCTGGACCAGGTTTCGTTTGCCCAGCATAGGCAAAACGGCATGTCGCATTCCTTGTCGGCAAGGAGCTTTTTCAGGGGCGTTTCCAGGAGCTGCTTTCCGTTGAACCAATAGTGGTAATAGCAAAAGGCGTCAATGCCGAACTGTTTGGCGAGGGCGGCTTGCTCGTGGCGGGTTTCGTCACAGCGCAAGTCGTAAAATCCCAGTTCAGCCGGAATTTGGGGCTGACGGTGCCCTTTGAAAAGGGGCTTGGCGCGGCTCACGTTATGCCATTCTGTAAAACCGTCGCCCCACCAGCGATTGTTTTCCGGTATCGGATGATATTGCGGCAAGTAGAAAGCGATGGTCTTCATTTATCTTTTCCAAAAAGAAGGTGTACAGCGGGCGAGCCTAATAACGAAAAGAGAATCTTCTTGAATCGGCGTTCAGAATGGGGGAAGAGATGTTTTCTTGAACGGATTAAGAAGACTGTCGAGGTCAGTAAAATGGGGGCTTTCGATCGGCTGTGCCAATAGCGATTTAGTTTTTTTAAGAACTTCTGTTGAGCAAAACTTAAGTTCAATAGGCTGCTTTTTTCAAGCAACATGTCGGTCCAGGCGGTTTGGCGCCTGCAAGTCTCGTCGAAACTGAAGGGGGTTCCCAAGCCTACGGAGTTTTCGTCGTGGAGCCGGTATAAGATTACGGGTTCCTTGAGGGCAATTACTTTTCCATGCTGGGCGGCCAAAAGTCCAATCCATGCGTCATGAACTCCGACGGCAGGGGGAATGGGCAAAACATATTGGAGCAGGCTTGCCCTAAAAAGGGATAGGCAACCCGTGACATTGTTTGTTCCGGCAATCCTTGCTTCGGCAGAGAGTTCTGTAGGAATGTTAGAAATGCTTCTCCAGGATTCGTCAATTATTTTTCCGTCGGCATCCACCACTTGGGCGTCTCCGAAAACGAGAGTCGGCTTTTCTCCCTGCTCCGCTTCCATGGCCTTTTCGAGAAATTCCAGCTTTTGCGGTAGCCAGACGTCATCTTGGTCTGCCAAGGCAATAAGGTCGTTGTCATCCAGTTGAGGTTGTGCCAGTTCCAGAGCTTTTGAAAAAGCGGCTCGGTGTCCTGAATTCTTTTCAAGGCGGGTTATTTGGAGGGGCAAACGGTCCTGGAAACTTTTCAAAATAGCGGGCGTATTGTCTTTGGACCCGTCGTCTACGGCGACAATAAAGTCGGCTTGCCTAGTTTGTGCCACAAGCGAATCGAGCATCTGTGCCAGATACTTTTCGCCATTGTAGGTCGCAAGGACTATGCCGATTTTAGCCATACTCTGAATATAGCAAAAACGCCTTTTTTAAGGGTGTTTTGGGCGGTTTTGAATCTTGTTTTTGCTATTATTTTGATGTTTGAGGGATGTTCTATGAGCCAACCAAAAATCCTTTTTGTTTGCGATAAAAACGAGTGTACCAGTTTCGGGCGATTGACGCTGAATCTGGTCAAGGCGGTGTCGGGAAAATTCGATGCCCATGTTCTTTGGCTCAAGACTCCCAAGTTCTTTGGCGATGCCGGTAAAACGAATGCGGCGACTTCGCAAGATCCGAATTATGTATCTCACGAAGTTTGGGCCAAGTCCCTTTATACAGGGTTCGCCAGCTTTCGTTCTCCGCTGAAAAAGCTAGTCAAGAAAATCCAGCCGGAAATGGTCTTCTTTATCCGTCCAGAACTCGGCTTTTTGGTGCCGGTAGTAAAGGGGCGTGCAAAGACGGTGATGTTTGTGCATGATACCTTTGCCGAGACCTTGTATCCGGACAGCATGAAGTTTAAGCTCTTGAACCTGTTCTACATTCGCCCGACTGTCAAGGCTGACTTTTTCGTGTATAATTCCGATTGGACTCGTGAGCAGGCGGCGGCTCATTTCGGCGTAGAAATGTCGTCAAAGCCGGGAACCGTAATCGGTTGCCCCATCGATAGCGCCCTGTTCAATAAGCCCGAAACGAAACCGACGCTTGAAGAAAAGAAGGCTTTCCTCCGCAAGTACGGCATCAAGAATTTTGATGGTATGTGCCTGAACGTAAGCCTCGATGAACCCCGCAAGAATATCGAGACTTTCTTTGAAATGGCTAGTCTCAGGCCGCATGTGGCCTTTGTGCGAGTGGGCAAGTTCTCTGAACATCTTCGCGCCATTGTGAATGCAAAGAAGCTTTATAACGTTTATCATTTCAGCGAATTTAAGGCACATGAACTGCGCGACTTCTATCGCCACGCAGACCTCATGGTGTATCCGTCCCTTTTAGAAGGGTTCGGCCTTCCGCCCATCGAAGCAATCGCCTGCGGAACGCCTGCCGTGGGTGCTGCCACTTCGGCAATCAAGGAAAACTTGGATGGCGTTTGCCCGCTGATCAATCCGCCGACGGATGCCGAGGCATACGCCCGCGTGATCGATCGCGTACTCGCCGGCGAAAATGTTGTCGATGAATCTAATGCAAAAAAACTCCTGGAACATTGTTCCATGGAGTCTTTCAGTAAGCGCGTTATCAATTTCTTTAATTCTATTTCCGGCGCCACACCTTAATCAGGCTGTGGTTCTTTCTGGTCGCAAGCCAGAGTGTGGGCCAAATCAGAATCAAGTCGCGAATCAGACTTGTCCAGGCTTCTGCCTTGTCGTGGGCGTCGCCGTCTTCCAGCTCGAAGCAACCGCAAGTGATGCCCAGGTCGT
The DNA here is from genome assembly GCA_017530965.1 of Fibrobacter sp. GTDB lineage: Bacteria > Fibrobacterota > Fibrobacteria > Fibrobacterales > Fibrobacteraceae > Fibrobacter. The sequence goes on along the minus strand of JAFXLS010000026.1, from coordinate 11,253 downwards.
TGCCCAGGGCCCAAGTGAGGGCGATGATAAAGCTCACGAACATCCAGAAAATAGCGAAGGCCGATTCACGCACGAACGGCGTTACAATCATCGCAAGTCCAAACCAGAATTCAAACTGCGGGTACACCAGCGCAAAGAAGTTGTTGACGCTTTCTAAGTGCAAAGCGGGGAAGAACTGGTACTGCGCCACAAGGACGGCGAACTGGTGCGGGTCCTGAATCTTGTAAATGCTTGCGAAAATGAACATGCCGCCAATGCCCACGCGGAACAACGTTTCGAGTGCGCGGATGGCGAAGTCCTTTTGCAGACGGTAAGCCGGAACGCAGATGCCCGTGGCGATGATGATGGCGGCAAGTCCCACTTGAATATTGTAGCGGTAAGCCTTGGGCCAAATGTCAATCAGCCAATCTTGGTCGGTAAAAGTCAAGAATGATTCCGGGAACGAAATTTCGGCAACGCCAATAGCCACGAGAATCGAAGCTACTACAAGGAGTGCTGCAGAGATAACGGTCTTCTTCATTACAGCACCTCGTCCGGCTTGGCGAGAATTTCCTGGCTGCCAATCCAATCGACAGACTTGGAATCTTCAACGCGAATGTTGTTGATAACGGCAAGGGCTATGCAGAACGCTGCAATTCCGAGCAAGACAATCCAGTTCAGGGATTTCAAATAACTTTTGAGATAATCGAATACTTTAAGAGCAATTGATTTCATATCCATAAGATACAAAATCTTCGGTCTTATTTAGTCCACAGGCTCTTTTCTTTTTCGATAAACTTCACGAAATCTTCAGGAGCGACCGGTTTAGAGAAGAAATAGCCTTGGATCACGTCGCAGCCCATTCTTCGGAGGGTCCTCAACTGGGATTCCGTTTCGACGCCTTCGGCAACGCAAGGCACCTTCAAGAATTTGGCGATGTCGATAATCAGTTCCACCATCCTCTTGTTCTTTTCATGCTTTTCCATGTTGCGGACAAAGGACATGTCGATCTTGAGAATGTCGATGGGTATTTCGGTCAGCATACCGAGGGAGGAATATCCGGTACCAAAGTCATCCATTTCGATTTTGAAGCCTTTCTTGCGCATGCTGTCAAGAACTTCGATCAAACCCTGCGCGTTTTCGGAATAGGCGCTTTCGGTAATTTCGATCATGTAATCGGTAGGCGAAAGCTTGTTCTGCTCCAGGATGTTGCAAAACTTGTTCTCGAGATCTGGGTCGTAAATGTCGATGCGCGAAACGTTTACCGAAACAGGAACGGTAAAGTCGAATTCATCTTTCCAGCGGCGGATCTGGGCGGCAGCTTCTTTCCACACGTAGTAGTCCACCATTTGAATCAGACCGTTGGATTCGAATAGTGGAATAAAATCGCCCGGATTGATAAAGCCTAGTGTGGGGTGAATCCAGCGGATTAGGGCTTCGGCGCTGCGCAAGTGGGGCTTGTCGCCTTGAATGGCGTACTTGGGCTGGTAGTAGACCTTCAAGTCCTTGTGTTCAATGGCTTCGTAAATATCCCTGATCAGGCGTTCTTCGCGAAGGTGCTTGGAATGCAGACCGCTGTTGTAGACAGCGACCGAGGTGGTGTAGTTGCCGCTAATGCGGGCGCAAGCGCTCTTGGCTCGGTCAAACCAGGTTTCGGGTTCAACTAGTCCTCGTTCAACGTAATGCCATACGCCCATTCGGACTCGGATATTGCTGACCTTGATATTTTGGGCAAGAATAGCCTGGAGTGCGGCCTGAAGTTCTTGGTAGTCATCCTGATGAATGCAGTAGACAAAGAATACGTCTGCGCCTGCACGACAGGCAATCGCATTCAATGTCGTCAGGATCTGTTGCAGGTAGTCGCCGATTTCTGCCAGAATCTGGTCACCGACTCCGCGCCCGTATATTTCGTTGATGAGTTTAAAATGCTCGATATCGATGACAATGGCGTCTCGGTCAGAGCCCATGTCCAGCGGAATAATCTGCTTCAGGTATTCAAAGAAGTAGTCAATGGTGTAGAGTCCTGAGAGCTTATCCCGTTCGGTTTGCGAAATCAGGTTCTTGTTTTCGTAGAGAGAGAGGAGCCGTTCGCAGCGGGCGAGAATGATGTCGGGAGTGTTCAGTGGCTTTCGAATGAATTCGTCTGCGCCCAGTTTGTAACACCCATTGTCATCCCCGTCACCTGTAATGACGATAATGGGAATGTTTTGCAGAGCGCTTTGCTCGTTTCTCTGCTTTAAAAATTTGATACAGGCGTCGTCAGGGAGGTCCAGTTCTAGAAAAATAAGGGAATAGGTTATGTGGGAGTCCATCAACAGAAGTAGGGCGTCTTGCGTATTGCCGACAACGGTAATATTATAAGACTCCTCCAGAACGTTCTGCAAAATTTCCTGGCAATCTGGATCGTCTTCGATTACCATGATATTTAGTCTAGACCTAAACGTTGACATCGCACTTTCTCACTTCGTGAGATAAATATATGTTTTGTCGGCAGTCTGTTTAGGAAGACACAAAAAAAAACACCCTGCCAAAGCAGGGTGTCCAAACTCTTGGTTTGAGGGGAGACTACCTGGAGTAGTATTCCACGACGAGCTGTTCTTCCAGCTTGACCGGGATCTGGTCGCGGAGCGGGAGCTTCACGAGAGAACCTTCCATCTTGCCGGCGTCGACAGTCACGTATTCAGGAGCAGCCGGAGCGTTAGCAATGGCTTCCTTGATCTGAACGTGTTCCTTAGAGCCTTCGCGAACTGCAATCACGTCACCGGCCTTGATCTGGCGAGACGGAGAGTAGCTGCGGACACCGTTCACGGTGAAGTGACCGTGAGCGACGTACTGGCGAGCTGCAAAAATCGTGCGAGCAAAACCCATGCGGTAGACAAGGGCGTCAAGACGGGTTTCGAGCAAGATCATCAGGTTGTCACCAGCAGAACCGGCGCGACGGTTGGCTTCGTCATAAGCCTTGGCCAACTGAGCTTCGGAAATGTTATAGGTGAAACGCAGACGCTGCTTTTCGACGAGCTGCTGCTTGTACACGGAAGAAGACTTCTTGCGGGTCTGGCCATGCTGGCCGGGTGCAAAGTTACGGCGATCGAGAGCCTTCTGAGTCTTCTGAGAGACGGCGAGTCCGAGAGAACGGGCTACCTTACCTTTTGGTCCACGGAAAGAGGACATTTTTACCTCGTTAAAGGAAGCTCTTTGGTTAACATGCATGTTGGCAGAGCTTGGCGCGACATGCACTCATTGGTGAGACATATATAGAAATATTCTGGCAGAACGTCATTGCGAGCGTAGCGAAGCAATCCAAAAAAAAGAACTTTTTGAGGGCCTTTTTGCTTAAAAACAGCCCGAACCACCCCCAGAGGATAGAAAATGCACCATATACAATGTGTAATGTGAAGTGACAAATGTGAAATGAATAAACCCACATTTCACATTCCACATTCCACATCACTAACCACTGTCTACTATACTATATTATAGGTATGACTTGGAACGAACCTCAATTGAACGAGCCGCAGCTTATTGATATCCCTATGGCCCATGACCAGCGGGGTAACCTGAGCGTGGTGGAAGGGGGCGAACTCGTTCCCTTCGATATCAAGCGCGTGTATTACCTGTATGACGTTCCTGGTGGCACCACCCGTGGGGGACATGCCCACAGGAATCTCCGCCAGCTGATTATTGCTGCCAGTGGCAGTTTCGATGTGATTCTGGATGATGGTAAGACCCGTACCAAGTATTCGCTGAATCGTTCCTACCACGGACTCTACATTCCCACGATGCATTGGCGTGAAATCGAAAACTTTTCGTCGGGTGCGGTGTGCATGGTCCTTGCGTCGGAACATTACGATGAATCCGACTACATCTACGATTACGATGCTTTTGTGAAAGAAGCTTCCGCCCGCTAATTTTTACTTTGTGTAAAATGCGTTGACGCAGGCTTTGGCGCCGAGGGATTCCTTGAATCGGTGCAGGCTTTCATTTAAATATTCGCCACCGTTTTCGGTCGAAATGCCCCAGGAAATTTTCTGGAAACCTTCGAGGGCGGCTTCACGCATCACGCGCACATACAGGGCGATGGTGGGCTGGAATTTCTCGTAGTCCGGGTTAGGCGCAATGTATTGGGCGTGAATGGTCCTGGTGTTTTCGAACAGGAATAGCATCATGGCTGCCACTAGCGTGTCCCCGTCCCAGATTCCGCGGAAACGGATGTGGTCTGGAACGCGGTTGTTCTTCAGGTCGTAGAGTTCTTGCAGGGTGTGGACCGGGTGGACGTTGTGCTTGGATTTGGAAATTTCCAAAAAACGGTAGAATGTTTCGAAATCTTCGGCTTTTTCCACGTTTCCGAACCGGATATCGGCAATCTCGGACTTTTTGAAAATGCGGCGGCATTCCTTGTCGCAGTTTTCAAGAGGGTCAGCGTCCTTCAGCAATGCACTATAGGAACTCAGTTCCGTATGGCGGGTGTATCCCATGTGTTCCAGCGTGTATTCCAGAAGATCGGGGCTTTCTTCGGCAAAAATTGCCGGAGTAATCTTGAATCGAATGTTCTTGAATCGTTCGGCGAGGTATTGGTCCGCCTCTTTCATGATTTCAAGAAGCCTGGATCCGCTGTAGAAGGATTTTGCGATAATGGGCCCGCCAAAAGTTGTACCCGCATGGGAGACGAAAGTTTGTTCCTTTGCCACGCCCGGGAAATAGGCTACGATTGTCCCGCTTTTTTCTAGCGCAAAACTGGCGTCGGTAAAGCGGTCTGCCGGGTGGTAGTTCAAGAACCGTCTGGTTTGCAAGAACGTCCCGTTGACAGATTCGCATTCCACAAAGTGGTCCAGTCGTTTGTCCAAGTCCGGGCTATAGGGCAAAATCTCGTACATGGTGGGTAAAATAGTAAATGTTAATTTGCTATTTTCATGAATAATGATGAATGTCCCGTTTTATTCGCTGGATTATGTGAATCGCACCTTGGGTGATGCCCTGCGCGAGTCTTTTTCTGATGTCCTTGATTCGAAGTGGTTTATTCGCGGAAATCGTTGTAGCGAGTTTGAAGAAACCTTTGCCGCTTATTGTGGTAAAAAGGCTTGTGTCGGAGTCGGAAACGGTTTGGATGCTTTGACTCTGATGTTGAAGGCGTCAATTATCCTTGGCCGAATGGCAGAAGGTGACGAAGTGATTGTGCCGGCGAATACCTTCGTGGCGACTGTTTTGGCAGTGCGTGCGGCGGGACTTGTTCCTGTTTTGGTTGAACCGGATCGTGAAACATGTGTGTTGGATGCGTCTCGATTGGCGGAAGCATATTCAGCTAAGACCCGTGCCGTTTTGGTGGTTCATCTTTATGGACGTCTGGCGAATATGCCCGCGATTTGCGAATTTGCGAAGTCGAAAGGCTTGCTCGTGTTCGAAGATGCGGCCCAGGCCCACGGAGCTTTCTTAGACGAAAGAAACGTCATTGCGAGCCCATTCGACGAGCTCAGGGTAAACTCTGCGAAGCAATCTGATGCAGCTGCCTATAGCTTTTATCCGACAAAAAACCTCGGCGCCATGGGCGACGGGGGAGCGGTGGTGACCGACGATTTGGAACTTGCCCAAGTGGTAAGGTCTCTCGGCAATTACGGCTCATACGAAAAGTATGTGAACAAGTATGTGGGGGTGAATTCCCGCCTTGACGAAATTCAGGCGGCAATCCTGCTTGCAAAGCTTCCTCATTTGGACTCCTGGAACAAGCGCCGTCAAGAAATTGCGGACCGCTACTGTGCCGAAATCAAGAATCCGTTGGTGCGCGTAACTCCAGTTCCCGCGAAACCGAAGTCGCATGTGTGGCATGTTTTCCCGGTGTTCAGCGAAAAGCGCTACGAATTGCAAAAGTTCCTGAAAGAACGCGGCGTTGAAACCCTGATTCATTATCCGATTCCGCCGCATTTGCAAGAGGCTTTTAACGGGGCGCTCTCTCGTGGCGAACTCCGCTACGGTACGCTTCCGATTGCCGAAGAACTGGCCCTTACGGAACTCAGTATTCCCATGGGTCCGGCCATGACCGACGATCAAGTCTCTTATGTTATTGAGATGATTAACTCCTATGCCCTCTAATTCAAATTATACAAAGCTTTTTGCCGGCTCCGGTGCCGTCACCTTGTTTAACGCGCTGCGTGCGTTTGCCATAAACAAGTTGCTGGCTGTTTTTTTGCCTCCGGCCATGTTTGCTTGTGTAGGGCAGTTCTTGAATTTCATGAGCATTGGGCAAGCCACCTCTTCCTTGGCGATGCAGAATGGCTGGACTGCTCTTACCGCCCAGAGTAAGAATTCCATGGACAAGTTGCTTGGGGTGTGGCATGGTGGCCTCCGACTGACCACGTTTGCAAGCATGCTCACCTTTTTCGTTGCAATTCTGTTCTGCTTCATGGCTCCTCTTGAAGTTCTTTTGCCGGGTGTGCCGACAAAGCTTGCCCAGGCGGCAATCTTGTTTGCTTTGCCGGGTGTCTTTGCGACAAACATCATTACCATTACGGCTGCTGTCATGAACGGCCTTGGCGAGAATCGCAAGTGGGCGCTAATCAACATGGTGACATCGGTTTGGCAGGTGTTGTGGGTGGCGTTCTTCCTTTATACGGGGCGCCTTTCGGTGTTGTCAATTATTGCAACTCAATCGATTGTGGCGGGCATTTTTGCAGCCCAGATTGCTAGTCGCGCAGGCTTTAGCATCAAGCAAATTTGGAAAACCGTTCTCGATACCCGTGGCCCCTGGATGTCTTATATTCTTATGGGAATCGTTCCCATGGTGGCATCTCCCATTGTCCTCACCTTCATGCGTACGACTATTGCAAACCATTTTGGCTGTGATGCGGCGGGTATTTGGCAGAGTGTATGGAAAGTGTCCGATTTCCTTTTCATGGCCATGTCCGCTATTTTGACGGTGATTATTTTGCCGCGAGTATCAGCAAACATGAGCCGAGGCGAGTTCTTTAGGATGTTTAATCCGTTGCTGCTTCGCGTTATGGGAATCTCGCTGGTGATGATTGCGGTGCTGTATTTTGGTCGGAGCATTCTAGTTCAGGTGCTCTTTTCCCATGCCTATATGGGTGCCGTTGATTATTTGCCGATTCAGCTGGTGGGCGATTTCTTTAGGGCCGGTGGCTTTGCGCTAGCGCTTGTGCTGATTGCCCGTGCCGAGACAAAGGCGTTTTTGTCTGTTGAAACCGGTTCTGAAATCTTGCTGGCCGTAGGTACCTTTGCTGGAATAAAATTCCTTGAATTTAACGGCCCTATGGCGGCATACGCTTTTGAAAACTTCTGCTACTTTGTGGTGCTCTATATTTTGGTATGGAGGCTTAAATGGAATACTCCGTAACCAACATGTTTGCGCAAAAAATGACGGAAAATGTTTACGTGAAAGCATTTGCGCAGGGCGAAGAAACCGAACAGCGCGAATTCCCGCCGGTGGTTTCGGTGCTTTTGGCCAGCTACAATCACGAAAAATATGTGGAAACGGCCGTTCGTTCCGTGATGGAACAAAAGGGCGTCCCTTTTGAACTCATCGTTCTCGACGATGGTAGCAAGGATTCTTCTCCCGAGATTTTGGAGAAGCTTTCTGCCGAACTCAAGTTCCGCTACATTCATCGCGAAAATAAGGGCGTTATTGCGACCTTGAACGAGATGCTTGAATTGGCCCGCGGAAAATATTTCTGCACTTTTTCGTCGGACGATATCATGCCGCCGGATCGCCTTAAAAAGCAGTCGGATTATATGCAATCCCATCCGAATGCGGTGGCCTGCTTTGGACAGGTGAAGCCCATGAGCGAGGATGGCGTTGTCGAAGACCTTGTCGATGGTGTCTACATGCAGGCTGTTCCTGAAATTCATTTTGAGGAAATATTCCTAGGTGAAAAGGCTCTGCATGGTTGTGCCGAAATGTTCGTGACCGAAAAGGTGCGCCAGCTAGGCGGTTACGATACGCGGTTCTTTTTTGAGGATTACCCCCTGTACCTGAAGGTCCTTTACGAATTTGGACCGCAGCCGGTGTCTGCCGATATTGTGTGCTGCTATTATCGCGAGCATGGCGATAACATGCATTCCAATCATAGCCGTATGTACAACGAGTTCCTGCGGATTATCGAACTGTATAAGGAACATCGTTTGTATCAGCAGGCCTTGAAAAATTGGAAGGCCAAATGGTTCTCGGCCCTTGCCTATGCCCAGAAAGGGGAGGCCTTGAAACGCCTTCCGCAACTTGCTTCTTTGAGTCCTGTATTCTTGAAGCGATTGCCTAAATTGTTCATCCCAAGATTTTTCTTAAAGCATTAGTAAACGTCATTGCGAGGAACGAAGCAATCTATTCTTAGAAGGAAAATCAATGATTTCAGTTTGCATGGCATCCTATAATGGCGGTAAATACATCCGCGAACAGCTGGAAAGCATTCTTTCGCAGTTGCCCTCCGATGTTGAAATCGTTATCGCCGATGACGGTTCTACCGACGATACCTTGCAAGTAGTAGAATCCTTGAATGAACCGCGTATTCGCATGTTGCCTGCCGAAAAACATTTGGGCGTTATCTACAATTATGAACGTGCGTTGCTAGCTTCCAAGGGTGAAATTGTTTTCCTGGCGGACCAAGATGATGTTTGGCTTCCGGGAAAGGTGACGAAAGTTCTGGATGCGCTCAAAGAATTCGATCTCATTGCGCATGATGCTTGGATGCTTCGTCCGTCAGAATCTTCCTGGACTCGCTCCGGCAAGTTGAACGATATTCGCGCCTACAAGAGCGGGGTAGTTGCCAACTGGTGGAAGAATTCTTTTACGGGGTGCTGCATGGCGTTCCGTCGGAATGTCTTGGACAGGGCGCTTCCGTTCCCCAAGAATCTTCCCATGCATGACCAATGGCTTGGTATCGTGGCGGAAAAGTTTTTCAAGGTAAAGTTTATCGACGAACCGCTAGTGGAATACCGTCAACATTCCACCAATGCAACGCATATCGGGAATTCTCCCGCAGGCGTTTTTCAGAAAATCAAATGGCGGCTTGATTTGTTGAAGGCGATTATTTAATCGCTTGAACGACTTCGCCCCAACCCATTTGCACAATGGCGCCTGCACGAACCAGGTTGCCTTGCGCTTCTTCGTATTCCTTCAGAATCCGGCTCCATTCCGACACGTCGCGGCGTAATTTGACATCTTTGTGAATTTTCTTCATCAGCATGTCCTGTTTCCATTGGGCGGCGGCAGAGAGCTTCTGGCAAGAAATATCCAGCGCAGTCAGGTAAGCGGGAACGGCGTTCAGGAATGTCTTTTCGAAATCCTTCGCCTTGCCTTGTGCCTGTAGTACAAGATTCTTTTGGTTGATGGCGTTTTTGCGGATTTCGCTCATGAGTCGAACGATTCGTTCGAAATCCACTTGCGGCCAGAACAGGCTGAACGGCCACATCTTTTTCCAGTGGAATTTGAACATGGATTCGTGGGCTGTATTTTTAGCCCTGATAAGCTCCTTGAGGTTTTCAAAAATCACCTGGGACGGGAGCATTTCTTTGTTTTCTTGTTCGCTCATGGGCTGCAATATACTAAAAATGGGGGTGTTTTCTGTAAAATTGCCTTATTTTTCCGAAAGTTTGCTTGTTTTTTTTTATTTTGGAAGTAAATTCTATATGCAAAAACTTGCAAAAGGATACTTATGGACAAAAAGAAATTCAAAATTTTGATGATTGTCGATATCGTGCTCATTATCGGCTTGTTTGCCTTGATGATGGTTCTGAAGGGCCAGTACAACGACCAGGCCCAGAAGACGGTGAAGGAACAGGTGGATGCCTATCTTGAACTTTCCAACGGTGCCGTTCAGGACCAGTGGAAGGCTGTGGACCAGTACGGTATGGCTTGGCGTCTCGTCTATGCAACTCTGACCTCTGCAAAGACCGAAGCTGCTTTTGATGCCGCAGTCAAGGCCATCGAAGGCGATAAGGATGCCCGTTTTAAGCAGCTTTCCTACATGTATGAAGCTGCTGGCATTCCGGCCCAGGCCCAGAATTCCATTTACGAAAAGGCCGGCCTTGCTGACAAGTTCTTGCTGAAGAATGAAGGCGGCGTCAAGGAAGTGGCATGCGGCAAGAACTGCGTCATTTCGTTCACGTTTGCAAAGGGCAAGCTGAAGTCCAGCGACTATAGCGCTCTTGCCAACTACAATATGGCCGAACACTTTAAGCTTGAAGCCCCGGCGGCTTACCACTTTGAATAAGGAGTTGTACCAATGAACGTAAAGAATATTTCGATTGCACTCACGGTTCTGGTTATCGCTCTCCTTGCTACGCTTTTGATGCAGAAGGGTAGTTACGTGTCTCAGGCTACGGAACACTATACCAAGACCACTACCAACTCCTACAAGGGAGCCTCTAAGATCATCGAATACGTGAACAACTCTATCGATGTGAACAAGGGCGTGTGGTCCTTGGCTTGCGAAGCCGTGCAGACTGTGAAGACTTCTCAGGATCAGGCTCGTCTCGAATCCAAGTATTTCCCGTCTACCAAGGGCTCCATGAGCATTGCGAACATGACTCGCCGCTTTGAAGCCACGGGTGCCTACTACATCATCTCCAAGTTTGCCAAGGTCGAAGTCGACAAGAAGACCGAAGTCAAGTCTCTTGCTGGTCTCGTCTCTGTGAACGTGAACGCTCTCGTCGGTAATCCGGGCGAAGAAATTGAGGAAGCTGAGGAAGGCGAAGATGGCGCCGAAGAAGCTGTTGAAGAAACTCCGGCACCGAAGAAACCGGCCAAGGCTGCCAAGGGAAAGAAAGGCAAGAAGGGTAAAAAGCGCTAATCGCTTGACTCTCAATGAGTTAGAAAATTGTAAGAAACGACCCGCTTTGCGGGCCGTTTTTAGTTATGAGCGTGCCCTGCCTAGGCAAGGCTTTGAGGTCTGAGCATTGAGTTAAAATATGGCGCCGAAGGCGCGATTATAAAAGCTCATAACTCAAAGCGAGTGAAACGAGCGACCTCATACCTATTTTCTATCTTTCCCCTCGTAAAAAATCAAACCGAGGTTTATAATGCTCATTTTACGTGGTACGCCGGCTCTGTCGGATTTCCGTCTCCAGAAACTTTCTTCCGATTTCAAGGCTGCGGGGCTCTCTGTCGCTTCCGTCTATGCTGAATTCCTGCACGTGGTGGATTTGTCCGCCGACCTGACCGATGCGGAAACCGAAACCTTGAAGAAGGTGCTGCACTACGGTCCGGCCCGCGAACCCAAGGCTCTCGAAGGCGAACTCTTTGTGGTGTGCCCGCGTCCGGGTACCATCAGCCCG
>JAFXLS010000025.1 GCA_017530965.1 Fibrobacter sp. | reverse complement strand
GTCGTTCTGACCGAGGTCGGCGGCGAAAGCGATCACTTCGCAGTCGTAGTTTTCCTTGAGCCAGGGGATGATGATGGAAGTATCGAGTCCACCGCTATAAGCGAGGACAACCTTCTTCTTGGATTCTTTCTTAGCCATTTTTAGCGTCCTTTAAGAAAATTTTAGACAAGTCAAATATAGAAACTTTTATTTCTTTTTGGTAGAGACTTTCACAGCCGCCTTCTCGGACTTTTTGTCCAAATTTTTAACCGAGCTCTTTTCTATAGATTTTTCCGATGCTTTGGCGCCCTTCGCAGAACTGTCCTTGGGAATCGGAGCCATCAGCTGGCGCAAGGAATCTACCAGCACGCTGTCCTTCTTGGGGAACATGTTCTGATAAATGACCGCGCGGCGCTTGGCCATGAACTGGCTTTCGCGCATGTTCGGGTGGTGCTTGCCCGGGCTTGCGAGCATGGCGGCCAAATTGATGGCCTGGTCCACACTCAGCTTGGCGCAGCTCTTCTTGTAATAGGTGCGGCAGGCTTCTTGGCAGCCAAAGATATCCTTGCCCCACTGGGCGTAATTCAGGTACAGTTCCAGAATGCGATCCTTGCCCAGTTCATGTTCCATCAAGAGGGCATAGGCAAGCTCCTTGAACTTGCGGTTGAAGGAACGCTCACCACTCAAGAACAAGTTCTTCGCGAGCTGTTGCGTAATCGTGGAGCCACCGAACTTGGTCTTCCCCGCCATCTGGTTTGCGTCCAAGGCTTCGGCAATGGCACGAATGTCAAAACCCGGATGGAAGTAGAAGCCGGCGTCTTCGCTTGCAATGACCGCCTTGCGCAGGTATGGACTAATAGAATCCAGCGGCACATAGGTGTGCTTGATTTCGATATTCGGGTTCGAATCGCGCAGGGCCTCCATGTACTTGCTCATTTCGGGCTGAGTATCTTTAAGTTGCGCCACGCCGTCATAAATATCGTAGCCGTAAATAAAGGCGCGGTACAAGGCGTAAGAGGCCGCCACCGAAAAAATGGCGGAATAGATGATCAGGATCAACAAAGCCTGACGGATAATGAAATTGATTGTACGGTAAAGCCACTTGAGTATAAACCCAGCTACCTTCGCAAACTTGGTTCCAACGAACCACTTAAAAAAGTCCTTGACCTTACCAAAATACAACTTCACTTTATCCATTACTTCTTTCCTCCGAACCAATCATTGATGTCTTCACCTTCTTTCATGGCCGTGGGCAAGTTTTCCATTCCTTCGCCTAAAATTACATTATGAATGCCCGCTTGTGTGAACAAGTTGCCGATATATTCCATACCAGAGCGGCCCGCTTCATCGTGATCCAAACAAAGTACCACATTTTTGTTTCTAAAAAGATTCAACCACTCCACTTTAAAGCTGCGGACACCCGGAATTCCGACCGCATTGATCCTTTGTCCTAAAAAGGTGAGCGTATCGACCACGCCTTCGCACAAATAGACCCAGCCCGGTTTTTGGTCCAGCGCCACCATGTTGTACGGGTACGGCACCGTGCCACGCAAGTTGAGTTCCTTGGGAACCACCGTGTTGTCAATCGCACGAGACTGGAAATAGAAGGCTCGACGCTGCGGGTCCAGATACGGGAAAATCAACGGGTGCTTATAATAGCGCAAATGCCCCTTGTCATTAAAGAGTCCCACGTACTTCAAGATTTCTTCGCCAAAGTCCGCCTCGAGGCTGTTGTTCACCTCTTCGTAGTTGGTAATGGTGCGCAAAAGCATCTTGTCCCATACGGGCTTGTAGATGCGGCGGCGAGCAAGCCACTTGCCTGCAAGCGTATTGTCGACTGGGCTTAAGCGCTTGAGGAACGAAAGAATGATTTTCTTGCGGTCATCTTCAGAGACGAGAGGCGGTTCTTCGGGTTCAGGCGGCGGGGCCACTTCGGGCATACGAGCCACAGACGATGCTGCACGCGGACGTCCAGCCGCATTGGCCACGCGCTCCGCGATTTTAGCCATCTCCTTACGCGCAGAAGCAGGCACCAGGAACGGATACTGTTCCATGAGCCAGTTCAATGCTTCGGTAAAGCCACAATCCTTGACAATCTGCACCAACGAAATCACGTCGCCACGGACATCGTCGCAAACCCAGCAACGAAAGGTTCCGCGTTCTTCGGAAATGGACACCGACGGTGTACGATCTTCGTGGGCATGACGAAGAGGAAAGAAACAGCGGCACTTGCCATGGGAAACATTCACCCCAAGGCTTTGCGCAACGGCCGTAATCGAAATGGCCGACTTGAATTGTTTCAGTTCTTCGTTAGTCATGGTGGAGAAATAATAGCAAGAATTCTATATTTCTGCCATGATTCTTTTTGAAAACGAACCCATGTGCAAGCACACTTCCTTTAAGGTCGGAGGGCCAGCACGCTATTTCGTAAAAGCTGAAAATGCCGATGATTTAAAGGAGGCTTTCACCTTAGCACGCGAAAATAAGCTTCCCTACTTCATTTTAGGGAACGGCACGAACCTGCTGGTTGCCGACAAAGGCTTTGACGGTATCGTGATTACACTTGCGGGTAAATTTTCAGAAATAAATGATTTAGGAAACGGAGCATTCAACGTCGGTGCAGCCACCCCACTGGGCAGATTTGCACGGACAGCGATGAAGCAAGGTTTTGCTGGCATCCACAAGCTCGCCGGAATCCCGGGAACCTTGGGCGGCGCAATCTACATGAACGCAGGCGCCTACGGCCAAGAAATCGGGACCTGTTGCACAAAAGTCACCGTTCTTGACAGCGACGGAAACATTCGCGAAATTTCTAACGCCGACTGCGCCTTCGGGTACAGACAAAGTATTTTTTCGCTACGTCATTACGAGGCTGGAAGCCGAAGCAATCCATCAGGAACAATCTTGTCGGCGACATTCCAGCTGCCCGCCGCCAGTGCAGAAGGCAAGACTGTCGCCGACCTTGAAGCAGAACTCGCCGAATGTATGGCGAAGCGCAAGGCAAGCCAGCCGCTGAATATGCCGAACGCAGGCTCCACCTTCAAGCGTCTCGACAAAGGCGCCGCCGACATGCCGCAACAAATCGCACCGGGCTATTACATTGAACAGACGGGCCTCAAGGGTTACCGCATCGGTGGTGCAGAAGTCAGCACCCTGCATGCAAACTTCATCGTGAACGCAGGCAGCGCCACCGCAACTGACATTAAGCAATTAAGCGAATTCGTACAGCAGAAAGTCACCGAGAAATTCGGCATTCAGCTCAAGCATGAAATAATATTGCTAGGAAAATTTGAGTAGGGATCCTTCGGCTCGTTACACTCGCTCAGGATGACACTGTCTACTGTCTACAGTCTACTTCTAACTTTTTCTCCGGCACCGGGTCAAAGCGATTCAAGATTCGGGTAACGACGGCGTAAACAACCCCACCTACCAAGCCACCGGTCAAGTCAGCCACCAAATCAAGGGCGCTGCTATCGCGGCCATCCACAAAACTCTGGTGGTATTCGTCGGTACAACCATAAGCGAGAGCAAGTACGCCCACAACAAGTACGCGCAACCACTGACGCTTAGACCATTCGCCCCGGGTCCAGAGCATGGCATAGCAGCCGGCAAGCGTTGCGTATTCGCAAAAGTGGGCCAGTTTATCCCAAATATGCGGAAAATCCTGCAGCTGTTCATTCGTCAGCGAAGAAATCTTAAAAATGATCGCCATGCAGAGCACGCAGGGCACCGCTCTAAAGAAGGGGTATTTGTCAAATAGCGATTCAAACATCTTAGATATGAGGTCACGCCTTTGGCGCTTTGAGGTATGGGCCCAAAGATAGAAAAAGAGGACATCTTCAAAAGTCTACATTATTTCTAAATTTGAATCCATGAAAGCAATTACCCTGAAAGCTGGACGTGAAAAGTCCGCATTGCGTTACCACCCCTGGATTTTTAGCGGAGCCGTTGACGAAGTCATCGGCGATCCGGAACTTGGCGATACTGTTGAAGTTTACAGCTACAAGAGCGACTTCCTAGGTCTTGCGGCGTACTCGCCCAAGTCCCAGATCCGCGGGCGCTTCTGGACGTTCGGCGAAAAGGCTAACATCGACCGTGAATTTTTTAGCGACTTGCTGGACCGCGCCATTGCCGCCCGCAAGAGCCGCGGCTTCGACATCGAAGACAAGGAATCAGCATTCCGCCTGATTAACGCCGAAAATGACGGCATTCCCGGTTGCATCATCGACAAGTACGCCGACATCTACTCCGTGGAAATCCTCGCTGCAGGCGCCGAAGTCCACCGCAAGGATATTTATGAGTTGCTCGCCGAAAAGACGCACTGCCGCGGCATCTACGAACGCTGCGATTCCGATGTGCGCAAGAAGGAAGGCCTGCAACTGCGCACCGGTTGCGTTTACGGCGAAGTCCCTGACGAACCCGTCATCATCAACGAAAACGGCATTCTCTTCCCCATCGACGTGAAGAACGGCCACAAGACTGGTTACTATCTGGACCAGCGCGACGCCCGACGCCGCATTGGCGAACTTTCCAAGGGAAAGAAGGTACTCAACTGCTTCTGCTATACCGGCGGATTCGGACTCTACGCCCTCCGCGGCGGCTGCGAAAAAGTCTATCAGGTGGACGTTTCCAAGGACGCACTCAAGCTCGCCAAGGAAGGCATCATGCGCAACAAGCTCAGCACCGCCCACGCCACGCATGTGGAAGCCGACGTGTTCCAGTACCTGCGCAAGTGCCGCGACAAGGCCGAAACCTTCGACCTCATCGTACTTGACCCGCCCAAGTTCGTGGAAAGCAAGGACAACCTGCAAAAAGGCGCCCGCGGCTACAAGGACATCAACCTGCTCGCCATGAAGCTCTTGGCCGAAGGCGGCATGCTCGCGACCTTCAGCTGCTCGGGCCTCATGGAAATGGACTTGTTCCAGAAGATTATCGCGGATGCCGCCGCCGATGCACATAGGCGCGTTCAAATCATTGAACGCTTCGGCCAACCCGCCGACCACCCCGTGAATACGGCATTCCCCGAAGGGCAGTACCTTAAGGGTTTGCTCGTACAGGTAGTTTAATTTTTCTGAAAAACCGTAAGCCTACTTTATCTCAAAGGTAGGCTGGTCTTCGCTAAAGGATACCGCAAGAGTCATTTTCTTGCGGCCTAAAGCGCGTACCACCGAGAAAGAGTCACCGTCACAGGTAATTTCCAGCTTGCCGTCGCGAAGTACTGCATTCTTATTGCGCAGTTCCGTCAGTTCCTTCACCAAGCCATAAACCAACTCGCGCTGCATTTCGGGGAGCTTTTTCCAAGGCACGCTCCGGCGGTTATCAGGATCCTTGCCGCCCTTCATCCCCAGCTCTTCGCCGTAATAAATGCAGGGTGCCCCCGGCATAAAGAACATCAGCGTAAGGGCCAAGCGGATTCGTTCCCAGCTGGCGCAGGGCTGTGACCTCAAGCGGGTGGTATCGTGGCTCCCCAACAGGTTCATAGGCATATCGCCACGACCTTCAGGGAAGGCTTCACGCAGGCGCTTGCAGAATTCTTCCGTAGAAATAGCGTTTTCGTCGAAGAGGTACTGCATCACCGCCTTGCGGAACACGTAATTCATTACACCGTCGAACTGGTCGCCCTTAAGCCAACGTTCCGGAGCATCCCAGATTTCGCCCACGATATAGGCATCCGGATTCACCTTCTTGACGCGACGGCGGAATTCCTGCCAAAAGGAATCGTCGTTGATTTCGTTAGGGACATCCAGGCGCCAGCCATCAATGCCGCGACGCATCCAGAATTCGCCCACCGAGAAAAGAAATTCCCGCACATCAGGGCAATTTGTATTGAATTTCGGAAGCGCAGGGAAATTCCACCAACATTCGTAATTGGGCTTATCGGTGTAAGCGTTCAGGGGCCAGCCTTTCACATGGAACCAATCCACGTAAGGCGAATTCTCGCCCAGTTCCATGAGGCTATTGAACTGGAAGAATCCACGGGAGCAGTGGTTGAATACGCCATCCAGAATCACCCTCAATTTTAACTTGTGGGCTTTTTTGACCAGACGATCAAAATCTTCCATGGTGCCCAGCACCGGGTCAATTTCGAAATAGTCCACCGTATGGTAGCGGTGGTTGGAATTACTCTTGAAAATCGGGCACAGGTAAATGGCATTGACACCGAGACCAGCAATGTATTCCAGCTTGTCTTCGATGCCCGCCAGGTTTCCGCCGAACATGTTTTCGCGAGTGGGCTTGCTCCCCCACTCCACGAACTTGCCTACTGCATGGTAACGCTCCGAACGGCAGAACCGGTCCGGGAATATCTGATAAAAGATAGCGTCTTTAACCCAGGCAGGAGCGAACATCCTAAATCTTCCACATGGGGCGGCGCTTGCGCGCATCCACGAGCATTCGAATATCGGAACTGAGAGAAGAGTAATCCATCAGTTCGTCCACAGAACAAGGCATACGATAGCACCAGTTAGAGCCACCCACAGTACCCGGGATATTCACGCGTTCCGCTTCAGGCGCACACTTGGAAAGACTTGCCGAAAGGGCAAAGTAATCCTGTATGGGCAAAATGCAGAACAAACTGTTCGTCGAATACACGTGGGCCAAGATCTGGCGAGCCACCGACGGCGTAACTTCCTCGGGAGCCTTGCCCGGCAAATGGGCATGCGACCAGTACAGTTCACGGTCAAAGTCCTTTTCCTGCCACAGGCCGCGCAAAGTCGATGTATCATGGCAGCTGGTGGCACACACGGACATGCGGGGATATTCTTCCATATCGTAGTAGGGAGAATAGGGAGCATTCCAGTTACGGGCCCAGCGTTCGATACGCAGCGAAAGGATATTCAGCTTATTCAACACGGCCGGCACGCAAGGCGGTACGGCACCCAGGTCTTCGGCGCAAACCAACATATCGGTTTCCTGGGAAAGCACCGACAAGAGCTTGGTGGCATTGGCTTCCCACAGGCCATTCTGGGCCTCTTCGTTTTCCTTGATGAGACCGCGAAGTTTTTCCTGTTCGTAATCAGGCAGCGTATAAAGCACCGGGGCATTGTACCAGTACCAATAGGGGTAGAACGTATTCTCGTCACCCGAAGGCACAAACACGCGGTTCCAGTAAACCTTGAGCAACTTGTCCTTGACTTCCTGGGATTCAGGCATGGCAAGGATAGCCTTTTCGGAACTGTATTCAGGCTTAAGAATCAGGCGATCCGGGTGGCCTTCCAGCTGCGTAAAGCAAACAGGAGCAAGCCTATCGGTATCTTCGCCCAAGAAATCACGCAACTGGTCGTAGCCGTAATTCGGACGGCGCAGGTATTCAAGCGTTTCGCGCATAAAGCCCGCAGAAGCGAGTTTGTCGAAAGTGAGCGGCACGCACGGGTTAAAGTAACCCAGAATGCCCGTAGTTTCGGTCTGCGGAATGGACCAGATGCGGAAGAATCCCAGCACATGGTCAATACGGTAGGCATGATAGAACTTGCTGGCCTGATCCAGGCGGCGACGCCACCATTCAAAGTCATCCTTTTCAATGACGTCCCAGCGGTACGTGGGGAAACCCCAGTTCTGGCCGCTGTAGCTGAACATGTCAGGAGGAGCGCCTGCGCGGTCATCCAGCGAGAAGTACTTGCGGTCAGCCCAGACATCGGCGCTGTCTTCGTTAATCAAGATAGGAATGTCACCCTTGATACGGACTCCCATTCTAGAAACTTCGGCGACAGCTGCACTGAACTGCTTTTCGGCCTCGAACTGCATCCAGGCCTGGAACAAGTTGTCCTTTTCAAATTTCTTCCAAAGCTTTTCGATATCCTTGGCAGTCGGGTCACGGTAAGTTTTCCAGTCCTTCCAACTTCTTTCGTCGTTCTGGGCCTTCAACGTGCAATAGATGCAATAGGACTTGGCCCAAGCATTGTCATCGACCCAGCGCAAAAGCACCTTGTCTTTTTTCAGGTCATCGTAGCGGTTGTCAAAAATCTTGCGGAGGACAAAACGTTTCCAGGTAGAAATATTGTAGTAGTCGATCTTTCCGTATTTCTGGAATTCGGTCTTACCCTTCTGAATTTCATCTTCGTATTCCGAAGAACCTTCAACCGACTGCACGTTGATAAACACAGGGTTCAAGGCAAAAGCACTGCGGGCACTGTAGGGGCTAGATTCGGCACCCGTGTCGTTCACCGGCAAAAGCTGGATAATATTGAAATTGCAAAAAGCCGCCCAACGGGCAAAGGGAATCAGGTCCAGGAATTCACCGATACCGATGCTCTGCCTGCTATAAAGACTAAAGAGGGGAACGGCCACGCCGCTCTGGAAAAATGAAATGTCACCGTAACGCATGGTGTAAATTTAGTTTTTCAACCAAAATCCTTAAATGGGCAATGAAAGAAATTGCATAAAAAAAACCTTCCCGTAAGATTTACAGGAAGGCTGCTAAAAATGTTTCTTTGTTTCGTTTAGATCAATCTCAGGATTTCCTGGGCGGTCTGTTCGGCAAAGGTGTTGTCTTGCACAAAGCGGCGGACTTCGGTCGGATTGATTCGGGCGTATTCGGAAAGAGCACGACCGATACCGTTACGAATGTAGTAGTCGTCATCCTTGGCGCAAGTCAAGCAGAACTGCCTGAGCAACGGCCAGTCCGTGCGATCCTTGTACTGAATCTGGAAAATAATTGCGCTGCGGCGAACCCAAACGTTCGGGTCGCGAATCCAGGAAGCAATCTTTCCACGGAGCGCCGGCAAACGGAGTGCCAAGTCACCCAACACGCAAGCGGCGAGGGTATCTACGGTATCGCGCCAGGCGCGGGTCTTGATCAACTTTTTAAGGAAGGCAAGGTGCTGTCCACCGAGCAGTGCCCTGTGACGGAACAAATAGTCACAAGCCGCATACTGGATTTCACGATACGGCTGCGCCCACATGTCCTCAACTCTAGCCACCAATTCGTCACCATCTTTCGGAGGATACTTGTCGAATATGGGGTAGGTCACCTCACGGCGGGGAACAAGGCGAATTCCAAGGAAATCGAACTGTTCTCGAGCCTTCTTAGACATTTCATGTGCTTCTTCTTCATTAGAGATAGCACGGAGAGCAAGTAATATTTCTTGAGTAAACCGAAGCATGTATAACAAAAATAGTCCAAAAAAAATTTTTTTTCTAGGTCTTGACAAGCATTTTTTTCAATTTTTTTTAAATTTGGGTCGCATTTTTTACAATAAAATGACTTTTTCCACTCTTGACAAGCCCGCAAAGGGCTAAAAATCGGGTTTTATGGATCAGAATTTGTCTAATATCGCGCTGAATATCATCGAAGTTCCCCATGAACTCCGAGGACTCTCCGACGAAGAAATCATCCAGAATTCCGAAAGGAACCGGAAAGATTTTAACGGCAAACGCAAGAACGGGGCTGCCCGCCCTTCCAAGAAGGACCGCATCGCCCTGAAGCAACGGAAGGCATATCTCGAAGCCGAAAACATCGCCTCCGAGATATTCGGTTCTGTCGCCAAGCAAAGCGACCTGTACTTCAAGCCCAAGACCGCCCTCCCGGGAATCCCGCCCATGAGCGAACTTCCCCTGGAAAAGCAGGCAATGCTGAAGACTTCTTTCACCGAAGAAAGCAAGGGCTACAGCGTCTACAACTTTAAAGAGAAGCCAGAAAGTCACAAGCCGCAGGCCATGACAACGGAAGCCCCCAAGCCCGCCTCGGGCAGGGTGCTCAAGGTTTCCTTCGGCGCAAAGACCGGCGACAAGCCCAAGGCCGTAATCGTATCTGCCGCAGACCACGCCAAACAAAAAGCCGAGGAACGGGCCAAGAAGATCCAGGACTTCTTCAAAGCCAAGCACCCCGAAGCAATCACCATGCCTGACGGAACGCCCGTAAAGCGCGGCCGCGGCCGTCCTAGAAAGAATCCAATCGTTTAGTAGGCTGCAAACTGTAGTTAACGAAAGGCGGACTTAATCCGCCTTTTTCTTTTTTTGAAATGTTGTCCGAAACAATAAAAACAAAAAACTCCTTCTCGGGGTGAGAAGGAGTTTTAAGAGGCAACGATCAGACTCGAACTGATGAATAAGGCTTTTGCAGAGCCGCCCCTTACCAACTTGGGTACGTCGCCAAAGTGAAACGCAATATAGGTAATAATTCGTCCCTTTTCAAGGGATAACCCGCCATTTTTTGCATTTTTTTATCTTTTAATCATGTTAAAGCCGTCATTCAAGGTCCGGTTCAAGGCATTTCTTGTAACCCTGTGGATTAAAAGCCTGCGCATCAGGCTCAAAACCCCCGAGTCATTTGCTCCGGGAATCCTTGGAGTGTGGCATAAGGACTTGCTCGCGAGTGCCGCCACCTTTAAAAATTGGGGTGTGCACACGCTCGTTTCGGAATCGAATGACGGCGACCTTTTCGCGACCATCGTACAGAATCTAGGCTACAGTGTCATACGCGGCTCCAGCACCCACGGCGCCACCAACGTGCGTCACCTGCTTGCACCGCTCCGCGAAGGCCACTTTGTAGGCATGGCTCTCGACGGCCCTCGCGGACCGGCTCTCCAAGTCAAGCAAGGCTCCCCGTGGCTAGCCAAATCCAGCGGTCGCCCACTCTGGCTTATCGACGCCAAATACGGAGCGCACATCACTCTAAAAACCTGGGATAAATTTATTTTGCCCCTGCCGCTGACATCTATAGACATCGAAATTAAATTATCTTTGTGACTGAAAACCAAACCAAGGTGATTTCATATTCAATAAGGATTATATCGTGATTTTAATGCCGCCTAAATTTGTCGCCTTCGACCTTGAAACTACAGGTCTTAATAACCAAAAAGATGAAATCATTGAAATCGGTGCAGTCAAGTTCACCGTAGAAACCAAGAACGGCAAAGTGGTTCCCAAGCTCCTTGGCGAGCTCGAAACCTTCGTGAAGCCGAACATGATGATTCCGGCCGAAGCATCCGCCGTGAACCACATCTACGACAGCGACGTGCAGGACGCCCCTGCTGTCGGCGACGCCATCAAGAAGTTCACCGAGTTCTGCGGCCAGAGCTCCATTCTGCTCGCCCACAACGCAAACTTCGACGCAAGCTTCTTGCGCGTGGCCTACAAGAATAACCCGCAGCTCGTGCCCGGCAACCCGGTCATCGACTCCCTCGCCATTTCCAAGGCGATTCTCCCTGAAGCCAGTTCCCACAAGCTCGGCATTCTGGCCAACATGTTCCAGCGCCGCGATGAAATCAACATGAAAATCGAATCCGACAAGATGCACCGCGCCGTTTACGACTGCCTGATGCTCATGGAAGTGTTCGTGGCCCTGCTCCGCCGCCGCTTCAAGGAAAAGGACTGGGAAATGGCCTGCATCATGAAGAACATGGAAAAGTACAAGGGTATCCCCCAGTTCATCAACAAGTAATTTTTCACTAAAATTTCAAACGCATGCGGATATTCATTTGTCCGCATTTTTTGTTACAAAAAAAGAACCGCCCCCGAAGGAGCGGTCCGAAAGATTTCTAGTGATTTAGAAAAGACTTATGCCTTTTCAGCAACCACCCAAACCTTGACCTGAGCTTCAACGTCGCTGAAGACCTTGATCGTCACGGTGTAAACACCGAGCTGCTTGATCGGTTCTTCGAGAGCAACCTGAGCACGGGTAACCTTAACGCCCTGCTTGGTGATAGCGTCAGCGATGTCAGAAGCGGTCACAGAACCGTACAGACGTTCGCCTTCCACAACGCGGCGTTCGAGGTTGACAGAAACCTGAGAAAGCTTGGCAGCAACGTCGCCAGCGGCAGCGAGTTCCTTCTGGAACTGAGCTTCGACAGCAGCGCGGTTGTTTTCGATTTCAAGCTTGGCTTCCTTAGTAGCGCGAACAGCGAGCTTGCGCGGGAAGAGGTAGTTACGGGCATAGCCGTCCTTAACCTTCACGACATCAAGCATCTTGCCCAAGTGGGGAACATTGGCCTTAAGAATAATTTCCATAGTCTAGTTCCTCCTTAGCGCAGACTGTCCGAAACGAACGGGAGAATAGCCATCTGACGGGCACGCTTGATAGCTTCGTTCAGCATACGCTGATACTTGGCGGAGGTGCCAGAAATGCGGCGAGGAATGATCTTGCCACGTTCAGAGATGAAGCGACGAAGAGTCTTTTCGTCCTTATAGTCAATGAACTTGACATTGTTTTCCGTGAACCAGCAAGTCTTCTTGCGGCGGATACGGGTTGCCTGCCTCTTATCTTCAAAAGCCATTATTCAGCCTCCCCTTCTTCTGCGTCAACCGGGACGATGTCTTCGGTAGACTGGGTCTGAGTTTGGTCGTAAACGATTTCGCTCATCGGATAATCAGCGAGAGTCATCCAGCGGAGGACATTTTCGTTCAGCTTGAGGGCTGCTTCCATAGAGGCGACCGTAGCGGCTTCTGCCTTGTAGTAGAAGATAACGTAGAAGCCATGCTGGCGCTTCTTGATAGAATAGGCGAGCTTGCGCTTGCCCCAATCGTCGCGGCGGAGGATTTCGCCGTTGCCGTTGGTG
The DNA here is from genome assembly GCA_017530965.1 of Fibrobacter sp. GTDB lineage: Bacteria > Fibrobacterota > Fibrobacteria > Fibrobacterales > Fibrobacteraceae > Fibrobacter. The sequence goes on along the minus strand of JAFXLS010000025.1, from coordinate 2,243 downwards.
ATGTTGGCGGCGATAGTCTCGATTTCGGCCTTGATAGCGTCGTCAGAGATCATAGCGTCGATGATCACCATCGTTTCGTATTGTCTCATAATGAGTCCCTTTGGTCTTTCGCCCAGGTTACCACCATTGGCCCCGGGAGGGTTCCGATAAAAATCGGTGCCCCAAATATAGAAAAACAAGGGAAAATGTCAAACCACGGGGGCAGGTCTACCGCATAAAAAGCGGTCAGGCTCCAAACTGGACCCCCAGGAAAAAGGTATTGGACCAGCCATCCTTGTGGCGATTTATGTACCTTTGGCCCCCAACTTCAAAGGAAATCCAGGACGAACGCAGGGTTCGAGTCGCCCACGGCCATACCTCCCTGAGGTTAAAGGCGACACCCGGAACTAAACTCAACAGAAAGTCCTTCCTGAAGTTATATTCCAACTGCGACCCCAGCGTGACGCCAAACAGGCGCGAGATATTGTAACCCGCCCCCAGCGTCAGCCCCGCCGAAAAACCGGTCAAGGAGAAGGACTGCTCGCAAAGTTCGTCCGATTCCGAAGAATCCAGTTGCGCAAGGCTCGACTTTTTCCACCAGTGGTTCTTCTTAGTGCTTGACTTGTTGGAAACCTGCTTGCGAAATTCCGTGAAACTCGTGTTTTCAAACCCGACCACCGTACCCATGAATACATCCAACGAGTTAAAAGGCAGGTGGAAACGAACCCCCGTACTATACCGCTGGTACATAACCATCACATCGCTATCGAGGTTTCCCCCATAGAATCGCACGGCGCCGTAGCCACTTAACCAGTGCTGATAGAAATACTCCATCTGCACCTGCCAGGACCCCATGCAATCGCAGTCGTGCGCTGGGACGAACATCCCGAAGCCCATGCCGAAAGTGACTCCCACTCCGTTATAGGAAGCTTGCCCCGGCAATGGGACCGAAACTATTTCGGACAACTTATCCTCTGATGCAAGCGAGTCTACGGAGTCTTCCGCATACGCAGTAGACAACCCAAACACAAGCGCAATCAACAAGAATAAGTAGTGCACAGGTATAAGCTAGAAAAAAATAAAGGGGGAAGAATCCCCCTCGTTACAATCGCAGCCCTGCTGCGCTTTCCACTACCCCTTCTCCTAGGGCTCCGCCCTAAGACCTGGATCGCTTATCGCAGCATTCGACTCATGATTAGTCGTGGGACCCGGTCCTTCGGACACGAGTCCGCGACTTTTCGGTTCAGCCATAGGAACAGGCTAGCTTGTTCCTGCGACGCTCGCCTCCTAGTGGTCTGCTTCGCAGCCCCTAATCCATCGGCTCAACCATGCAGGAATGCAAGCATTCCTGCGCGGCACTCGCCTCATGATTAGTCATTCATCATATGATTATAGAACTTGGTGTAGTTGTCGCGGTCTTCGGTTTTGCGGACGGCGATGGCGTCTTGCGGGTGGCGGTTCAGCATACCCGTAATCATCTGCGGAATGATATAGCCCCATTCGTACTTTTCCTTGAGCGGCAAGAACAGTTCCTGGTAGGCGTCGAGCACCGGACGCAGGTCATACTTCGGGTTCTTGAGGAAACCGAGCAGGAGTTCGGTGGTGCAGTTACCGGCGCCACGGCCCATACCGGACACGGAACCGTCGAGGTAATCCACGTGGTCGATGATAGCCTGAATCGTGTTGGAGAAGGCCAGCTGCTGGTTGTTGTGGCCATGGAAGCCGAACTTCTTGCCCTTCACGATACCGCGGTAGCGGGTAATTTCCTTATCGATGTCTTCCTGGTAGAAGGCGCCGAAGCTGTCCACCAAGTAAAGCACGTCGGCCTTGCATTCCTCGTTCACCTGGTGCAGGGCTTCATCCAGTTCCGGACCACGGTCACGGCTCACAGCCATGATGTTGAGGGTGGTTTCGTAACCCATATCGTGGAAGGCATTCACCATTTCGATACCCTTGTCGATGTTTTTCACATAGCTTGCCACGCGGAACATCTGGTACGGGCTTTCGCTGGCGGGCTTCACGGCGTCCATGTTCACGCGGCCCACGTCAGCCATCACGGCCATCTTGATCTTGGAATCGATACCGTCCTTCACCTTCCAGAGCAGGTCGTCGTCGCAGAACTTCCACGGACCGTATTCCTTGGGGTCAAAAAGTTCCGGGGAATTCTTGTAGCCCATTTCCATGTAGTCCACACCGGCGGCAGACAGGAGGGTGTAAAGGCGACGCACAAATTCGAGGGAGAAGTCGTGCTTGTTGACCAAGCC
>JAFXLS010000024.1 GCA_017530965.1 Fibrobacter sp. | reverse complement strand
GCGGCTCTCCCCGAAAACCTGGTGGAAAGCGAACTTTTCGGTCACGAAAAGGGTGCATTTACGGGTGCGGTGAATCGCCGTATCGGCCGTGCCGAAGCCGTCGACGGGGGAACGCTTTTCCTCGACGAAATTGGCGACCTTACGATGCAGACTCAGGTGAAGCTCCTGCGATTCTTGCAGGAACGTACCTTTAGCCGCGTGGGCAGTAACGAAGAACTTCATTCTGACGTGCGATTCTTGGCTGCTACGAGCCGCAACTTGGAAGAGCTGATTGCGCAGGGCAAGTTCCGCGAAGACTTGTTCTACCGCTTGAACATTTTCCCGATTACCATGCCCGACTTGGCAAAGCGCAAGTCCGACATCATCTTGCTGGCGGAGCACTTCATCGAAAAGATGAATCTGCGCTACAACAAGAAGGTGGCCCGCCTTTCGACGACGGCAATCAACTTGCTCATGAGCTACCACTGGCCGGGTAACGTGCGTGAACTGGAAAACTGCATCGAACGTGCAGTGCTTACAGCTACGGATGACTGCGTTCACAGCTACAACTTGCCGCCTTCGCTGCAGACGAGCCTTAGCGTGGGTCCTTCTGGTGCCGTGGCGACCAAGACTGCTCCGCTTGAAGTGATGATGAACAATTACGAACGCGAAATCATTACCGAGGCAATTAAGCGCAATAACGGTAACCTTTCTGCCGCGGGTCGCGACCTGGGTGTTTCACCGCGCATGATGAATTACCGTATGAATAAACTCGGAATCAAGTCCGGGCGTTGACAATTGCCAAACTAATCTATATTTAGGTTATGTTTGGATTTTACCGATTCGCATCTGTTTGCCCGACGCTGAAAGTCGCCGATACCGCCTACAATACGGCCGAAATTATCCGTTGTGCCTCCGAGGCTATTGACGGGGGAGCCGCCTTCGTCGTGTTCCCGGAACTTTGCATTACAGGTTACACTTGCAGTGACTTGTTTCATCAGGAACTGCTGCTTAAGAAGAGCGTGGAATCGCTTTCTAAGATTGCAGAGGCGTTTGCAGATAGCGATGCGGTGATTGCGGTGGGGCTTCCGTTGCGTATGTTCGGTTGCCTGTACAACTGCGCCGCGTTTTTGCAGAAGGGTAAACTGGTGGCGGTGACGCCCAAAATTCATTTGCCGAATCAGCGTGAATTTTATGAAAAGCGTCATTTCTCGAGCGGGCGCGATTTGCTGCGCGGCGGTATAGCGGGTGCTGCTCCGGTTTGCCCGGTGGAAGGCTTTGGCGATGTGCCGGTGACGAACTTCTTTACGGTTGCCGGAAAGTCTGGCTCTGAAGTTCGCGTGGGCGTGGAACTTTGCGAAGACTTGTGGACGGCTGTGCCGCCGAGCGGCGAACTTGCCCTGGCTGGTGCGAATGTGATTGTGAACCTGTCGGCAAGCGATGCCTTGGTTGGCAAGCGTGATTACCGCCGTAACCTGGTGATGAACCAGTCGGCACGCTGCATGGCTGCCTACGTTTATTCGTCGGCGGGCGTGCATGAATCGACGACGGACATGGTCTTTAGCGGTCACTTGATGATTGCCGAGAACGGCAGCATGATTGCCGAAAGTAAGCCGTTTAGCCGCGAATCTGAAATTATTTATGCTGACATCGATGTGGAACGCCTGAACATGCAGCGCTTGAGTGAAGGTTCGTTCCAGGATTTCGATAGCCGCAGCTTCTACGCGCGGGCGGCGAGTTTCGATGGCCTGCGTCCGATTGATTCGTTGAAGTATCGCTTTGTGGCTCCGATGCCGTTTGTGCCGGGCAACATCGAAACTCGCGACAAGTCCTGCACGGAAATTTTCAATATTCAATGCGCAGGACTTGCGAAGCGACTCGAAGCGTCGCGTTCCGCCCGCGCCGTCATCGGCCTTAGCGGCGGTTTGGATTCTACGCTTGCCTTGCTCGTGGTCGCAGAAACATTCAAGCTCCTGAAGCGCCCTGCTTCTGAAATCCTGGTGCTTACGATGCCTGGATTCGGTACGACCAAGCGCACCAAGAACAACGCCGTCACCATGGCGGAACTCCTGGGCGTAGAACTGCGCACGGTTGACATCCAGAAGGCTTGCCTGCAGCATTTTGCAGATATCGGGCATGATCCGAAAACGCTTAACGTGACTTACGAAAATGTGCAGGCCCGCGAACGCACTCAGATTCTGATGGATATCGCGAACAGCGTGGGCGGAATCGTTATCGGAACCGGTGACCTTTCTGAAATCGCTCTCGGCTGGAGCACTTATAATGCCGACCACATGTCCATGTATGCAGTCAACTGCGATATTCCGAAAACGCTCGTGCGCCATGTGGTGGGCTGGTATGCCGACCATGCCGAAAGCTTTACTGCCGACAAGAAGACGGCAAAAGAACTTGCTGATGTGCTTCGCGATATCTTGGATACGCCGGTGTCGCCGGAACTGTTGCCTGCCGATGCGAATGGTCAGATTGCGCAGAAGACCGAAAGCATCTTGGGTGCCTACGAAATCCACGACTTCTACCTGTACCATTTCGCAAAGTACGGCGCTGCTCCGCAAAAGCTCCTGTTCCTTGCGAAGTATGCCTTTGCGGGTAAGTTCAGCGACGAAGAATTGGAGAAGGCTTTAGCCGTATTCGTGCGCAGGTTCTTTACGCAACAGTTCAAGCGTAGCTGTATTCCTGACGGTCCGAAAGTCGGTACAATCTCCTTGTCACCGCGAGCCGACTGGCGCATGCCCAGCGATTCAAGTTTCAGCGATTGGATGTAAGTTTAAATTCCTGCATTAAGGTGTAAAACGCACCTTGTATTTGGTATAGCCTTGCGGAATAACCTTTCCCATGGCATCACGAACGTTTTCCTTTGTGTTCTTGTGCTGCTTTGCATAGTTTCGCTTTAAAGAAGTCAATTTCTCGTTCGTAAAGGTCTGCATCGGGTCGCCAATCATGGCCTCTGCATAGAACCAGTCGTAAATTGCTTCTTTGGGATAGTAGCGGTTGCGTTTCATTCGTTCGTTTAACCAATGTCTAAATGCTTCGCCAATCCACATGCCTTCGGCTGCGTATTCGTACATCAGGTCGTCTAACTGATTGTCGCCGCTTGTCTTTGTTGCTCCGACCGAAACAAGGCCACCGCCAGTTGTTCCGAACAGGTGTGCTGAACCCACTGATGTACTGTAAGTTTGGGCGTAAACGACATCGTAGGCGAGCAACGGACTGCAAGAGGCAAAATGAAACATTCTTGGTCCGACTGGCATGGGGTAGCGAACATCTTTGGCGTTGAATCCAAGTGCGAGTCCGAGTGGATCGCCATGGCCGACATAGATTGACCAATCGTATTCTTTGGCAATAGATTGAACATATGTCAGGGAATCCGCCTCGATGACATCGAGTGCAGAACGGCCGTACATTGCCGAAAGCCCGCGAATAAACTTGTAGTTTGATTCTTCAGTCGTGTCGGTCCCAGGAACCATGAAGTAGGCGGCCTTGCCGTAGTTTGTATTTTTCTCATAGCTGGCATGGACTTTTTGGAACCATTTTAAAAGAAGGTCTTTGGGGCTTCCGAGCAAACCTGCTGTATAGGGGTCGATGCGTGATACCCAAATTTCGAGAGAATCTGTTACTTCGCCTGATTTGGAATAGTGCCCGTCATAGATTCCGTTACCCTGGCCGCTTACCCAACCGGTGGGTTCGCCTGAATATTCTTCGGCTTTTTCTTTCAGACCGATATTGCCGTAGAATGTTGCTTGTAGGCCTTCTTTCAAGGGTGAAACGTCGTAGAACCATACGTCATCAGGAACTATTTCCCATTTGCCTCCGTTCCATTTCCAATAAAGCGTGGCGTTTGAACCGCCATATTCTTCTTCGTATTCCATGGTAAATGCATAAAGGCTATCTTTTTGCATTTCTCTTGCACCTAGGTACGGTATGTCCCAGTCGGGGAGCCATGCGTCAATGACAAGGGTGTCGCCAATGAAAATACGGCGTGCATTGTCTGCAATGACTTTGAGCGAGCAAAGTCCCGTCTGTGGAGATTTTAAAAAGCCTTCCAATTTCATGGAGAAAGAATCAGCAGGAACGCCTGGTGCGGGAGAGCTACTGCCGAAATCAAAGTTAGGGCTGGGGAGAATTTTCTCGGTAATCTTGCCTCCGCTCATGCCGAACCAGCCGGATGCGGTGTCTTTCCATACGCCGTCAAGGTCCATGAAAAAGAAATCGGAATTCCAGCGCTGGTATCTAAATCCGTCAATGTTCCATTGCGGATATTCGAACTGAGCTCGCGGCAGGTCACCTACAAAAATAGCGCCTTTGAGTCCGTCTTTGTTTTTGACAAGCACGCTCTTCAAGTATTCGGGGGTGCTACCGATTTTTGCGGCAGGAAACGATTCAATTTTGACGTTAACCCCACGCGCTTTTTCGATGTCGCTCGCGTATGTTTTGACGGCTTCTTTGACAGAAGAATCCTTCCATAGAATATCGTCAACGACAATCAGTACGTTGGCATTGCATGCAACTGCCAAAAATAGGCTCAGGAATGTTAATATGTAACGCATAAATCCTCCTAGTTGAATATAACATAATAAAAAAATGCCCCCGGAACAAGTCCGGGGTGACAATAAGGAATGGATTGCTTCGGGCCGCACGGCTCTCGCAATGACGTAGTGGCTAGTCAAACAATTCTGGGTCGGATTCGTCGGAGCCTTCGTCTTCACTGGAACCGTCGTCGAAACTGTCGGGCGGAGTGATTCGGGAGGCGCGTTTCACCTTCTTGGCGGTGAACTTGCTACCGAGCGCCTTGTAACCTTTGACTTCGGCGACTTCGGTGAGGTCCAACTCTTCCTTCTGGACTTCGCGACCCACCTGGTATTCCATGAGTTCGCGAGCGTCTTCTGTCGCAAAGAATTCAATCATCTGCGTATCCTTGTGGTCGGACACGAGGCTGAATTCCGTGGTCATGGGGCAGCCTTCCAAGTTGAAACGCTTGACCATGTAGTTGAAGTTACCGCCTTCGAAGTAGAGAATCGTGAAGACCTGTTCCGGGTCGAACTTGTGGACGTACTTGATGCCCGTACCCACGAGAATCGGGTCGGCCATGTCGTGGACGCGGGCGGTGCCGTTTTCCTTGACGATGAGAATCTTGTCCTTTTCGCCGAATTCGCCGATGCGGTCGCCCTTCTTCTGGGTGCTGATGATGCCGGCGAGGGCGTCAAAGTAGAGAACGCGGGCGCCCAAGGTGCTCACGCCCTTGCGGACGCGCTTAATGCTCTTGACCGGGTACTTGGTCACAATGTTACCCATAGCGCCACGGCCCTTCACGTCGATAGAGCTGAAATCCACCTCGAAGTTGAGCTTGGTGCGTGGACGCGGCTTGAGCGTGACTTCCACGACTTCGGCTTCGCCGTTCAGGTTGCTCGACATGTACAGAATCTTGCTGCCGGGCGTGCCCTTACCCATAAAGTAATCCTTGTCGCGGGTGACACCACCCACGTTGAATCGCTTGATGTAGTAGGCTCCGTCCTTGCCGTCTTGGTGAATCACGTTGTAAATGTGGCGGTCGTCGTCCTTCTTGAACTTTTCCACGAGCAAGATGTTCTTGCCCACGAAGTCCTTGTCGCTGACCTTCACGACCTTGAAGCTGCCGTCGGCCTTGAACACGATAAGGTCGTCGTATTCGGACACATCGAAGAGGTATTCTTCCTTCTTCATGCCGGTGCCGACAAAGCCTTCCTTGCGGTTCACGTAGAGTTTCTGGTTGGCG
>JAFXLS010000023.1 GCA_017530965.1 Fibrobacter sp. | reverse complement strand
ATTCCGCTGATTGTCGACAACACGGTGGCAACCCCCTACTTGTTGAATCCGTTTGATTTCGGCGCCGACGTGGTTGTTTATTCGGCCACCAAGGGCCTTACGGGTCACGGCAACGTGATTGCCGGTGCCATTGTAGAAAACGGCAAGTTCAACTGGAAAAACGGAAAGTTCCCACAGTTCGACGGCCAGCCGCATTTCTTGGTGTCGCAGCAGGGCGTACCCCGCAGTTTTCACGACGTGTTCCCGGATACGCCTTTCACCGGCCGTATCCGCGCCATTCACCTGAATTACCTGGGCGGTGCCATCGCCCCGTTCAATTCTTACCTGGTGCTTCTTGGAATTGAAACCCTTTCGGAACGTCTTTCGAAATCAGTAAAGTCTGTTGAAAAGATTGTAGAATTTTTGGAAACGCGCCCCGAAGTTTCTTGGGTCAATCACCCGCACGCAAAAAACAGCAAGTACAAGGCGCTCGCCGCCAAGTATTTCCCCAGGGGTGCCGGCGCAATCCTGAGTTTTGGCCTTAAAAAGAACGATCGCGCAACCATTATCAAGTTCTTGGAAGCCGTAAAAGTATTCAGTTTCCAGGCAAACATCGGTGATGCCCGTTCGCTCATTATCAACCCGTCTACAACCACCCACATCGAGCTCCCGGAACGCGCTCAGGAATTGGCCGATATCCACTCCGAAACTATTCGGCTTTCGATTGGTCTTGAAGACGTGAATGACTTGATTGCCGATCTGGAACAAGCCTTCGTCGCAATCCAATAGCACGATTATAACCATAGTAAAACCTAAAAGGTGGCTGCATCAGCAGTCACCTTTAGTTTATGGCACAAAGAAATTTAAATGGCGGACTCAATTGAGTCCGCCATGATAGAATTGGAGATGATTATTTTACTAAACCGTCGGCATATTCGGTTATTGCCTTGTCGAGACGTGCAAAGATTTCGTCGATTTGGGTTTCGTTGATAATCAGCGGAGGTGCCACAATAATCGTGGAGCCGCCGCCCATCGTGAGAATGCCGTAATCGTTGCGGAGTTTCGTGATGAAGTTTCCAAGGAAGGGCTCACCCGCTGCATTCTTGCGGATAACATCCTTGTGATCTTTGCTGTAGCTGAATTCGATGGCTCCGAAAAGGCCCACAGAACGCACGTCACCAACAGAAGGGTGCTTTGCCTTAAGCTCCGCAAGTTTTTTCTTCAAAACGGGTTCCTGCTTTTTCACGTTGCCCTTGACATCCAGGCGGAAATATTCTTCGATACAGGCAATAGCCGCCGCAACGCCGAGCGGATGCGCATTATAGGTAAGCCCTGCGGTAAAGGCGTTTTCCTCATAATAATTCGCAATCTTTTCGCTAATGAGCACGCCGCCGAGCGGAGCGTAAGCGCTGTTCACACCCTTTGCAAAAGTAATCAAGTCCGGTTCCACGCCGTCGGCCTGGCAAGCGAACCATTCACCCGTGCGCAAGAAGCCACTCATGACTTCGTCGCACACCATCAAAATTCCGTACTTGTCGCAGATTTCGCGGACACCCTTCAGGTATCCCTTGGGGTAAAGATAAACGCCATTAGAACCCGTGACCGATTCAATGAACACAGCCGCCACCGATTCCGGGCATTCCTGCTGAATCTGATATTCCAGGCGAGAAAGGAAATGCTTGGTCGCTTCTTCTTCGGTCTTGAACTTGATATCGTAACCGTAAAGGTGCGGAGCCGGATACTTGATGAATCCGGGAATCGTCGGGAACAGCGAAGCGCGTTCGCTTTCGCCCGTCAAGCTCGACGCACCGTAAGTGCTTCCGTGATAAGATTCATACTTCGAGAAAATCTTGTCGCGGCCCGTAAACGCCTTCACAAAACGAATGGCAAATTCATTCGCTTCAGAGCCTCCCAGCGTAAACAGCACCTTTCTCATGTTCTTCGGCGCAATTTTTTCAATCAAGAGTTCGCTGAGTTCTCCCGCTTCGGCAAAGGCATGGCGCGGGGCAATGTAAGCCAAACGTTCCACCTGCTTTTGCACCGCTTCAATAATGTGGCGGTTATTAAAGCCGATATTCACGTTCACCAGTTCCGACGCGATATCGATGTATTCCTTGCCTGCACCATCGTAAACGTAGATACCGTCGGCATGGTCTACAAAGAACGGCTTGTAATCTTTATGGGGGGCATTCGCGAAAGAAAATAGGTTATACTTTCGGGCCTTTTCATAAGAGGCGGCATTTTCTCCCGCCACATAACTAACGTTATTTGACATAGTACTCTCCTTAATTTTGTGAACAAATATAGGTGCGATTTTAGTCGCTGTCCAATACATTGTTTTTAGCGCTCGTTATCAATTTTTTCGATAACAAATCCATCTAGACTAAATGACGTATTCCGGCGCCGTATTGGAACGTGCAAGATTAAAGCGTTCCAAAATATTGCGGCGTTTTTCCAGGAACTGCGCCGAGCCTCTTTCACGCGGGAAGCTGTCGCGAATTTCAAGCACCTCGCTAATGCGCCCCGGACGCGGCGTCATGATGACGATACGGTCAGACAAGTAAAGCGCTTCGTCAATATCGTGCGTCACCAAAATCATCGTGGTATTGCGTTCCTTGCGAAGTTCCAAAAGCAAGTTCTGAATGTCTGCACGGGTAAACGAATCCAGCGCACCCATGGGTTCATCAAGCAACAAGATTTCAGGATCATTAATCAACGCACGCGCAATTGCCACGCGCTGCGCCATACCGCCACTAATCTGGTGCGGAAAATTCTTCTCGAATCCGCCAAGACCGATTTTCTCAATAAATTCGTGAACCTTATCCTTATTCTGCTTATAAACGCCACGAATCTTGAGACCCATCGCGATGTTGTCTTCTACCATGAGCCACGGGAAAAGGCAACCCTGCTGGAACACGTAACCGCGCTTGGAATCTGGCCCATGCACCGGTTCACCATCAAGAATAATCTTGCCCTCTTGAACCGGGTCGAGCCCCGCAATCAAGCGCAAAAGCGTCGTCTTGCCGCAACCCGATGCACCCAGAATCGAAATGAATTCGCCCTCAAAAACAGAAAGATTGATATCTTTCAAAATCTGTCGCGGTTCGCCCGTGCGTTCATCGATAAAGGAGCGGTTTACATCGCGAATCTTCAAGATTTTTTCTTTATCTAAAATATCCGTCATCAAAGCCTCCTATCGCACAACGCCTTTCTGCCAGCGAAGCACATAACGCTGCACCACGCCAACCACCTTCAAAATCGCAGAGAACAGTACCGCCATCACGACAATCGCTGCGAATACCTTGTAGTAGGCACTCCATACCTTCGAAGTGTTAATGTAGTAGCCAAGACCGCCCGGCTGCCCCATCATTTCGGCCATCACGAGCGTCGTAAAACCAAACGCAGCCGCCGTCATAATGCCCGTAAAAATCTGCGGCATTGCATGGGGAATCGCAATATGGAAAATCTGGTACAGCTGCCCCGCGCCAAAAGTGCGCGAAAGTTCAAACAACGACTTCGGCGTACCCTGCACCCCGTCGGCCGTCATGGTCGCCACCGGGAACCAGGAGCAAATCGCAATCAAGAAAGTCGCCGCCGCAAACGAAGTCGGAAAAAGCGTCAGCGCAAAAGGCATCCACGCCACCGCAGGAATCACACCGCAAATGTTGAGCACCGGCAAAATCCAGTAACGAGCCCTCGGATACCAACCGATCAGTACCCCCGTCAACACGCCTGTCACTACACCCACCGAAAATCCGGCCACGAAAAGGCGCAACGAGTAAAGCGTATTCTGCCAAATGAATTTGGTATCGCCAATAAAGGCGTCCATAATAATCGCAGGCCCCGGAAAGAACGGCTGCGGCAAAAACAGCAACTTGGTTCCGAGAATATCCCACACAGCAAGCGCAATTCCTACCGCAAAACGGAACTTTGCGCCCGCCAAAAACTTCGCCACCTTATCGGCACTCGCCTTGCGGACAAACAGCACCACCGTGTAAACAGCGTAATAGGCAATAATGGCAAGCAAAACCAAACGGTACGCCAAATTGTCGTCAACCGTAACCCCACCAAAAACATATTCCTTGATTCGCACATTTTCGGCCACCTGCGGAAAAAGCAAGTTTACCAAGAAGGCGATCAGGAAACCTGAAATCGTCAAAACAATGTTCATTCAACTCTCCGTAAAATTTTTAAAAATGCGCCCTTGCGGGCGCTAAGCAACAAGGAATTTCGATTACTTGTTCAAATCGACTTCTTCGTACAGGTTCGCGACAAACTGGTCGGGATCCTGCGTGAGGTAGCCAATCTTCTTGAGCTGTTCGCTAAAGTAACGCAAGTCGCCCTTCACGTCGCGGCCAAGAGTCTTGCGCTGTTCCAGCGAAGTGTACACGTAACTCTTAATCAGTTCAACAGCCAGCGGCTTGTCTTCGATTTCGGAATACTTGCCTTCGGCAATAATGTCAACCGTTTCTTCGGGGTGTTCGGCAATCCAGGCTTCAGCCTTGTGAATCGCACGCAGGAGTGCTGCAATCTTTGCCGGTTCTTCCTTCAAAATCTTGGCAGACACATAAATGAAGCAGCAGTAGCGACCGTCAAATACCGGGTCCTTCGCCACATCCATAATCACGTCGGCCTTGCCCGACTTTTCGTAAGCAGAAGCGAGCGGATCCCAAATGGCAGCGGCATCAATCTGGCCCTGTTCCAAAGCTTCAAGAGCCAAGTTACCGTCAGCATAAGGCAAGAACTGCACCTGGTTATCTTCGGGCTTTGTCGAAACTCCACCCAGCGAGAGCCAAAGGCTTGCAGCCTGATGCGGCGTGCCACCGATTTCATCGACAGCAATCTTCTTGCCCTTCAAATCAGCAGCAGTCTTGTAGGGCGAACCCTTCTTTACAAGCACCTTGATGCAACCGATGTGAATACCATCGACAATCTTAATGTCTACGCCGTTTTCAATCGCCTGGAAAAACTGGAAGTCAGAATTCGTGAGCGCATAAGTGCCCTTGCTAAGGCCCAGCTTACGCGTTTCGCCATCAGCGGCGATCAACTTGGCATCAATTCCTTCTTCGGCAAAGAAGCCCTTTTCCTTAGCCACGTAGAAAGGCGCACCGCACAAGGAACCGTCCAAAATCGGGAGTTCCAAAGTACCGAACTTGAACTGGGATTTTTCTGCCTGCGGGGCTTCCTGTTTTTCCACTTTTTCGTTACCGCATGCTCCGGCCAACAGGGCAAAGCCAAATGCGAGCAGGGCGGTCAAATAAACTTTGTAGTTGTTCTTCATCGCAAATACCTCTTTCAAAAAAAGGCGCCCCTGAAAATGGACTTCGAATATTTCCAGGAGCGCCGGGTTGTACGGAGAGTACAAATTACTTGATATTTTCTCTCCAAGTTGCCGGCTTGAACAATTCCTTCAAGGGCAACAGACGCTTGTCAACGTCGACACCCAAGACAGAATTGAAGTTGTTCGTTGCCTGCATCTGGGCGCCAAAGCCCACGATAATGATGATCTGTTCGTCGGTATAGAACTTGCGGAGACCTTCGAAAAGTTCGTCCGGAACCTTAGTCGGATCCTTCACGATCTGCTGGCCCAGCTGCTGCAAAAGCTTCTCGTTTTCCGAAGTTTCGAAGTTATTCGGATCGAGGCCCAGAGCTTTCAAATCGCTAATGAAGAACAGCGAGCAAAGAAGGCAGCCGTTCGTCGTAGAAACCGAGTGAGCAAAAATCGTTGCAGCACGCAGACCCACAGTCTTTTCGAGGCTTTCCCAAGCATCGTACCAGCCCATGAAAGCCTTGTAGATACCGTAATCCTGGAGCATTACCAACTTCATGTTGGTCACCTTGCCAGCAGCATCCAACTTTTCGTAAGCAGCCTTTGCTTCGCCAGTCAATTCATTCGGTTGTTTTAAATGTACTCTTGCCATTGTTTATACTCTCCTTGTGGTGCTTCGCACCGTTTATTTTGTTATGCTAGGTTTTATTCCCTACCATTTTTGTAGGCTTTAAGATAGAATAAGATTTTCCCCTAGTCAAGGCATAAACACATACTATTTAACTATGGTTTGTTATAAAAGAAAACTATTACATCCGCATCAAAAAACTCCACCAATCTGGTGGAGTTTTGAAGACAGAGGTAATATCAACTAGTGACTTTTACTCGTACAATCCCTTGCTAAAGTAACGGTCGCCGCGGTCGGGGGCTACGAACACGATGTTTCCGCGAGCGCCCGAGGCGATGAGCTTTTTGGCTGCGGTGAATGCTGCGCCCGAAGAAGATCCTGCAATGAGTCCTTCTTTCTTGGCGAGTTCGCGAGCGCCGCCAAAAGCGTCGTCATCGTTAATCTTGATGACCTGATCCACAAGCGACATATCCATGGTGTCGGCAATGAAATCGTTACCAATTCCTTCGATGTTATAGTCGCCATGTTCGCCGCCGCCCATAGTAGAACCTACGGGGTCTGCGAGCACACCCTTGATGTCCGGGTTGCGTTCCTTGAGCGCCTTGAGAATGCCGCTGAAGGTGCCGCCACTGCCTGCGCCTGCGACCACGTAGTCGATTTGCCCGTCCAAATCTTCGTAGATTTCGGGGCCAGTGGTTTCGTAATGGGCAAGCGGGTTGGCCATGTTGCGGAACTGCCTGAGCGATACGGAGCCGGGAATCTGTTTCAAGAGTTCTTCGGCTTTCTTTTCGGCGCCGAGCATGCCGTCTTCACGCGGGGTGTTGATGAGTTCTGCTCCGAGGGCGCGCATGAGCGTCTGCTTTTCTTGCGAGAACTTGGTGGGCACCACGAATATCACGCGGATGCCGCGGTTGAGCGCTGCAAAAGCGATGCCGAGGCCTGTATTGCCTGCGGTGGCTTCGACAATGGTTCCACCCGGTTTCAGGAGACCCTTTTCAATCGCGTCGTTCACCATGTAAAGGCCGGTGCGGTCCTTCACGCTACCCGAGGGATTCCAAAGCTCGAGTTTGGCAAACAGGTTTACACCTTCGGGGAGTCCCACGTGCGTAAGCTTTACAAGCGGAGTCTTCCCGATTAAAGATTGCATCGATTCATAGTAATGCATATTATGCTTCCTTCGCGGCGTTAATACCGGCGTTCAAATCCAAGATAATGTCATCGACTTTTTCGATACCTACAGACAAACGAATCAGTCCGTCGGTAATGCCCACCTTTTCACGAATTTCCTTCGGAATAGAGGCGTGGGTCATGGTAGCCGGATGGCATACGAGGCTTTCAACACCGCCCAAACTTTCGGCCAGCGAAATCAGCTGCAAAGCCTTGAAGAATTTCTTGATGTCATAATTCTCGTAAAGTTCAAACGAAATCATGGCGCCACCGTTCTTGGCCTGCTTCTTGTTGATTTCGTAACCCTGAGCAGTCGGGAGTCCCGGATAGTAAACATGCTTCACGGCTTCGTGCTGTTCCAGGTAGCGGGCAATGCGTTCCGCATTTTCGGTATGGCGATCGAGGCGCACGCCAAGCGTCTTGATGCCGCGAATCAAGAGGAAGGAATCGAAGGGGCCGAGCACCGCACCCACGGCATTCTGATTGAATGCGAGCTTTTCTGCGATTTCTTTATTGTTGGTCACTGCAAGGCCAGCCACCACATCACTATGGCCGCCCAAGTACTTGGTCGCAGAATGCACCACGATGTCGGCGCCAAGTTCCAGCGGACGCTGCAAATAAGGCGTCATGAAGGTGTTATCGACAATGGTCAAAATTCCGTGCTTCTTGGCGATGGCAGCGACGCCAGCCAAGTCCGTCACGGTCAGGAGCGGGTTTGCCGGGCTTTCGATAAAGAAGGCCTTCACATCGGGCGTCACCTTGGTATCGAGCGTCGCCAAGTCGGTGGTATCTTCAATAGAATAGGTAACGCCGAGGTTCTTGAATACTTTGTCCAAAACGCGGAAGGTTCCGCCATAAACATTGCTCGAGATAATAATGCGGTCACCCTGCTTAAAAAGCGAGAGCACCGTAGAGGTAGCCGCCATACCGCTGCCAAAAGCAAAGCCAGCGACACCGCCTTCGAGGTCGGCAATCAATGCTTCGAGCGCTGCGCGCGTGGGGTTACCCGTGCGAGAATATTCCCAGCCGGTATTTTCGCCAAGGCCCGCCTGCTTGTAGGTAGAAGTCTGGTAGATAGGTACATTGACTGCACCTGTTACGCTATCGCCATCGATACCGCCGTGAATGAGTTTCGTTTCAATGTATTTTGAATTTGACATTTTTTGAAGTCCTTTAGCGCCTTGCGCCTTTTAATGTTTAAATTCGAATAAAAAATCCCGCTCCGGAGACAAAACCGAGCGGGAATCTGTTTTAGATAAAAGCCTAAAAACTAGTCGCCCGTTCGACATTAACTCCAACAACAACAACACATGTTCATCATTTTTTGATTCATTTACATTTTCCTACTATTTTCGTAGGGATAATATAGACAAAAACAATAACGCTGTCAACTGAAAACGGGCTATCCAGTTATACTATTTTTCTTTGGTTTGTTATAGTTTAAAACGATAACCAGCCGGTATCTAGGCCTGTCACGGGCTCAATCCGCTTCACATTCTTCTGCGCATCGGTAACCACGGCCATTCCCGTCAGATAATTCATCCAGCGTTGCGGCGTAAAGGTCATCTTGCAAAAGTGCGTGAGACACGGAACAACCCATGCATCGTGCGTCGCGAAAATGTTGAAGCGGGCGTCACCTTTTTCAAGCATCATCGAAAGCATTTCTTCGGAACGTGCAGGCAGCGGCGCAAACGCTTCTTTATCGCCGCGTGGCTTACCTGCAGCCTCATTCTTCAGCCATTCGCAAATGCCTTCGTAAAATCCAGCGCGCAGCACCTTGGTGTATTCGTCGTAATCTTGAACAAAGTATTCTGCGAGGCAATCCATCTTTTGTATCGACGGATTTTGGATGCCGCGTCCAAGGCCAATATTCAAAGCCGTTTCGACACAGCGACCTACCGGGCTTGAATAAAAGCAGATATCGCCTTCGGCAGGAATGCACTTACCCAGCGACAAAGCCTGCTCGCGCCCGTGCTCCGTAAGTCCCACGTGCGCACCAAAGTCAGGATCCTCAGGAGTTATATGCCTGCGTTCCCCATGACGCACCAACAGGAATACGCGTTCGTCAGACGCAAGCGAAGAGAAGAATGTGAAAGCGGAAATAAAATTCATATTCGTACAATATCATATATTGTCATCTTGAGCGAAGAACCGTAGGTTCGTAGTCGAAAGATCTATAATCAAATGGGATCCTTCGACTCACTTCGTTCGCTCAGGATGACACCCTAGTTAAATCCCGAGCATCCCCGAAACCGGAATCCAAATGGCATGCGCAATCGCAAAACTCAAGACTCCCAGCAGGAATCCGCAAATAATATCAGTCAGCCAATGCACGCCAAAGTACACGCGTAAAAGCCCCCACGTAAGCGGCAAGAGCATCATGATCCAGCCGTACTGCGGCACCGCATAAAATACCGCCGAGGCCACCGCCAAGTTATTCATGGTATGGCCAGACGGAAAGCTGTACCTGTCGAGCGGCGGAACTTCCGCCTTGATTTGCGGATTCACCGCAAATGGCCTCGGCCGCTTGGTAGAAAGTTTAACGCCCTCGTACAAGGCGAGCGCCACTCCCACCGCTACCAAAGCCTGCGCCAAAATCGGCCAGAACGCAGACCAACCCAAATGCAAAAAAAGAACCAGTGCAAAAACGCCCCAAATATAGCCGTCACCCAGACGCACATAAAACTTGAGGATCTTCGTCGTCTTCTCGGAAAAATGCCGGTTCGTCCAATAGACCGAAACCCGGTTGTCAAACTCTGCAATTTTCTTGAACATCGGCGTAAATGTAGTTAATAAAATTCCTATTTTATTAGCCGTTAAAACTAAAAAGGAAACTACAATGCGCGTACTCGTTCTTAATTGCGGCAGCTCTTCGGTGAAGTTCGCTGTCATCGACACCCAGACCAAAGAATCCATCTCTAGCGGCCTCGTCGAAAATATCGGCGTGAACGGCCACGTGAAGGCCAAGGGCCCCGAAGGCAACATCGACTTCAATTTCGACTGCCCGACTCATGCCGAAGCCGTTGCCGAAGTGCAGAAATTCCTCGCCGAACAGAAACTCACCGACACTATCGAAGCCATCGGCCACCGCGTGGTGCACGGCGGCAAGTATGTCAAGAGCGAAAAGGTGACGCAGGAAGTCATCGACTACATCCGCAGCATCACGCTGTTCGCCCCGCTCCATGAGCCCGCACACGCCACCGGCATGGAATGCGCCACCAAGTTCTTCCCGGGCCTCCCGCAGGTCGCCGTGTTCGACACCGCCTTCCACCAGACCATGCCGCGCAAGGCCTACCTCTACGGCATCCCCT
>JAFXLS010000022.1 GCA_017530965.1 Fibrobacter sp. | reverse complement strand
ATTAACATGTAATAAGAACGTTGTTGCATCGAACGTCACAGCCAACAACAACACGCGATTAACATCAATTGAAACAAAACACACGCAAGCTCAATATTGTAAAGATGTTATAACTGCTTGTTATGAGGGCTTGTTTGAAGTTACTAATGATACGTTAATATTTGACTTTGAACGTATGGATGAAACAGTACAAACATCAATTACAACAACAATAGAAAACACTGCTGGCACTAAATCAATAACGGTACCTAATACGTACACAGTCGATTCGTATACCGATTCATATGTTTACACAGTTACGATTAGCAATATATCTAGCATCAATCTTGAAGGACCTGACACATGGACGTTGAATATCAATGATGGTGGTTTTGGAGTAAGTTTGGATATTGAACATCACTATTATCGTAATGTTAGTAATGACGATAAGTTCTTGACACAAAGCATGTTATTAAATATGATTTATCCAATCGGTTCGATATATACTTCAACAAGAAATGTTAACCCTTCTAATATATTTGGCGCCTTCGCGGACGGTTGCCATCTGCGGGCGGTGTTCCGGGTTCACAATCGTTGCGACGATGTTACCACCGAATGCCGGACGGATCTGGCAGAGCTGGTTTTCGTAGAACTTCTTCACGCCACCGATGCTCATTTCGAAGCTGTCGATTTCGAGTTCGGTACAGTCAGCCGTAAGGCCGCTGTGCATGGCGCTGGAAATGCGCGGGCCGAGGTCACGGCCGATAACCGTTGCACCGAGCAAGCAAATCTGCGGCTGTTCTTCCTTGAAGAGGTTCACCACGAGAGATGCGTGCGGGTTGGTGGTGTAGGGGAACAGGCCTTCGGCGTCGAACACATGAACTTTGTCCACACCGTAAGGGAAAACCTGCTTTTCGATTCCATCAAGGCCCTTGCCTGCGCAAATGCACTCGAGCTGTACACCGAGAGTATTGGCGAGCTTGCGACCCTTGGACAAAAGTTCGAGGGACACGTCAACGACGGTCGTACCCTCAATTTCGCAATATACAAATACGTTATTCATAGGTTAGCCAATAATCTTCCCGTCTAAAAGTTCCTTGATAAGTCCTTCAACGTCGGCGTCGCTCGCAGTAAGCGTGCGGCTTTCCTTCGCCTTGAACACGATGTTCTTGACGGCCTTCACGTTCGTCGGAGAACCGGCCTTGCCGATCTGAGCCGGGTCGGCGTCGATGTCGGCGGCACCCCACTGCGGGATGTCGAGGTAGGGCTTCTTAGCGATGAGAGCTGCGTACTTTTCTGCATCTTCCGGCTTGCGTTCGGCAACTGCAGTCGCATTCTTGAACTTCATGATGCGCTTTGCATTGCGCGGACGGCACGGAGCTGCACTGCCGTTCACGGTCACGACCAGCGGGAGCGGTGCTTCCACAGTTTCGACACCACCGTCGATGTGGCGGCGGATCACGACCTTGCGTGCCTGTTCGTCGAGCTTCAAGATTTCTTCGGCGTAAGTGACCTGAGTAAGTCCGAGCTTTTCTGCAATCTGCGGACCGACCTGTGCGGTATCGCCGTCGATAGCCTGGCGGCCACCGAGGATAATGTCGTAGCTGCCGATCTTCTTGACTGCCTGGGCGAGCGTGTAGCTCGTAGCGAGCGTGTCAGCACCACCGAGCGGGCGGTCCGTCACCACGAAACCTTCGTCGGCACCGCGGTACAGAGCTTCGCGGACGACTTCGGCAGACTTCGGCAGACCCATCGTCAGCACGGAAATGGTGGAACCCGGGAACTGGTCCTTCAAACGAAGGGCTTGCTCCAGGGCGTTCAGGTCTTCGGGGTTGAAGACCGCGGGCAATGCGGCACGATTGATGGTACCCTGCTCCGTCATGGCATCGGGGCCCACGTTTCGTGTATCAGGTACTTGCTTAGCAAGCACAACGATTTTAAGACTCATATTTCCTAACTATTGATTTACGGTTAATGTTTAGTTGGGGTACAAGATAGCAATTATCATTTGCTCGGGTGATTTCGGAATCCCCGCTGTGCTCCCGTTAGTGTTGTGTAATAATTTTGTAATATTTTGATAATAAGCAATTTCTTCCCCTAAAGGTCACATGGATTTTGCTAAAGCACTTAATGCTAGGTTTGGAAAGTGTCGAGAAGCGAATGAGACTGCCAAATTCATTTTACGATTTCTAGGCTCAAGAGGCAATGCTTTAGTGTTAATGAGGTTTGCAAATCGCTAAAGAAATTTCTTTTTCATTTGTTTAAAATGTTTAGTATGGTTATATGTCCTTTTTATTGTATATTTGTGCCGTGAATAAATGTATTTGCTTACTTTGTTTGATTTCTTTTCTTTGTTTTGGATGTAGTTACGTCCAAGTAGAAAAGGGTTCGTTTGATGCTATGGTTCCAAGTGCGTATGCCGGCTCTGGCTTGCCGTTAAAAAAAGATTCTAGTGTTTGGAAGGCGAATATAACTGTTCGAAATTACATCAATCGAAAATTGCATTTACACGGAATCGAAAATGATTCTGTTGTAAGCTATGATTATTTTTTGCCCCCAGTAAAAGCTGATATTTATTATGATTTTAAAACATTCCCTGTTACGGCATCAATAGATTATTTTATCAAAAAAAGAGACTTGGTCGGTGGGATTGGTTTTGGCTTAAATCCATATCCGTATGGGCGAATGTCTGGAGGAATAAACGAGAGCTTCTTTGAATGGGGTCTTTTTGTTTCACTTGGGTACGCGAATGTTTCTTATTCAACCTACAGTGTTTATGTGCAAGATCAATTTAATTTTGCAGGCGCAGGAACGAGTTCAAAAGGGGATATAGATTGTGATGATTGTTCCGAATGGAAATTTAATGGCGGCTTTGGAACTTATTTGAATTTTTTCCCGTATAAAGATATAACGTTATCTTATTCAGTATCTGCTTATTCGCCTTGGTTATACAATGAATTAAAGGGTAATCAATTTTCGTTTGACCTCCCCTATATCTTTTCTCAATATTTTGGGGGAAGCTACTTGTTTGCTGAACATATTCAGGCGTCTCTAGGAGCAAATGTTTACTTTGGCAATGCGTTCAAGGAACATTTATGGAACATTGAAGGCGGCTGTTCTTACATTTTCTAAATTCGCTTGTCTTTATTTCACGACTTCCACGTACATGCCCTTGGGCAAATCAGGCATTTCGCCGGAAGCGTTCCTGGCGCCTACGGGCTTTCCGAGCACGTTGAATATCATGTTCCCGGACTTGCCGTATTTTGCCTTGCGCAGGTTGGTGATGACTGTGGTGCCTCCTTCGATTGTCACCTTGATTTCGAAGGTGACCTGCTTGCTTCCGTAAACGAGAGCCTGCTTTATGGTGAACGAATCGCCGGACTTGACCTTGTTTGGCATGTGGCCGATTTTGGTGGTCATGGTCGTGAGGTCCACGTTGGAGAACACGACGCTAGAGCCGTTCGGGTCCCAAGCGACGATTTTGCCGTCTGCGTCAAACCAATGTCCGGTCCCTTCGCCGGTGGTGCGGCTATTGAGCGTTCCGTTGGGTTCCACTCCGTAGAATGATACTTTATCTTCAATTTCGGTTTTCTTGATGCCTAAAATCTGGGCGACTTCACTACCTTTCAGATCGAGTGTCACGTATCCGTAGTTGTTGTCTAGCGGAAGTGTCACGTCGAGTGCAATTTTTTGAATAGTTGGCTCAACGGCACTGCTGGATGCAGGTTCCGACGAACTGGACGAGGGCTCGGAACAGTTCTCGCCGATGCAGAACGTGAGCGTTTCGCCGGGGGTTCCGATGTCGGTAATTTTGAGTCCCGTCTTGGTGCCGTTATACCAGCGGATAGCGGGGTAGGCCTCATCTGAAAATTCAGAATAAGTTCCGCTCTTGAAGAACGTGTTGGCGGTGCTGCCTGGGCTTGGCCACTGGTCGCCGGGATTGTCGCTTGATTTGCCTGCGGCGTTCGCGTGCACGATTCTTAATCCGAGCTTGTCTGAAGCAGAATTGCCTTCAATGGAAAAATCGTAATGTTGCATCAGGAGTCCGCTCCCGGCGAGAACCTTGTCGCGGCCCGTGTTGCGCACGTAAGACCACACCAATCCTTCTTGGTTCGGCCTGTTTGGATTCTTGTAGCGGTAGCAGAATTCTCCGGGCTTGGAGACTTCGAGACCTGTTACGTTGTTTACATCATCGCTGGTGATGTCCACAAACGGAATCCAGCCCTGGTCCGCACGGTAGAAGTCGTTAATTGCGACGGGATTCAAGTCGTTTGCGCGGTTGCCCATGGTGCAGTAGTCGCCGTACCAGTAGAGGTCCGGCCAGCCAAAAATCATGTGTCCCGATTCATGCACAAAGACATATATCGAAAACTTGCCCGGCATGTCCGTCATCTGATGGTGCGTGAGCCGGACTCCATCGCGCCTTTCGCTGGACCATCCGGAATGCGGCCACAGGCCCTGTCCCCAAGTTTGCCCGGCGCCGGCGTATACGATGTTGATGGCTTCGGTAGTGCCGTCCTTGTCGTTGTCGTAGCGCGAAAAATCAACCTGAGAATCGAAATACGCGAATACTTCTTTCATGAGCGAGTCTGATCCCGAGTATCCTTGCAGGCTCTCGTACCATGATTTTGGATGCTTTGCGCGGTACCAGCCGTAGACTTCGTTCGTGAGGTCCAGCTGTCCGTTAGAAACGTCAAGGTAGTAGTCGCGCACAGAGCCGTTGCAGCCGTCCCTGTTGAAACCTTCTTTATTGAGCCATTCCTCGACTTCGCTCACTGTGACGGGAGCCGCCTGGTCCGAGAAATCGACGAGGAGCGTGAGACTGTAGATTTTGCCCTTGGGGGCGGCGTAGTGGCCTTTCGTTTGTGTTGCAACGGCTCTCGCTAAACCGGAACTGGACGCGCTTGCTTTGGATCCGGTGAATGTCGGGCGGGCTTCTTCGGGCCATTCCTGGACGCGTTTCCCCTGATACACGATGTCTGCAAAAAGCATCGTCGGGAATAATAATGAGCCTAATAACAGGCCAAATGCAATTTTGGTTTTCATAAACATCCCATTTTCTTTAAACCACCAAATATGGAAATACATTTTTTTACGGCGAGGGGAACCCTTTGTCCGTTTTTTATTACATTTCAGAGCATAAAATATTCCTAATTCCCCCCAAAAAATATGTCTAAATTCAAACGCATTCTTCTCAAGCTCAGTGGCGAAGCCCTCGCAGGCGAAAAGGGCCACGGTATCGACAACCAGATTCTCTCTGACATGGCGTCCGAAATTGCCTCCATCGTCAAGCAGGGCGTGCAAGTCGCTCTCGTCATTGGCGGCGGCAATCTCGTCCGCGGCATTTCTGCTTCTGCAGGCGGCATGAACCGCGCCCAGGGCGACGCCATGGGCATGCTTGGCACCGTGATGAACGGCCTCGCCATGCAAGATGCTTTGGACAAGCAGGGTGTTGACTCCGTGGTGATGTCCGCCATCCGCATGGAACCGGTTTGCGAATTCTTCGACCGCCGCAAGGCCCTCAAGCTTCTCTCCGCTGGCTCTGTGGTTATCTTCTCTGCAGGCACGGGCAATCCGTTCTTTACGACGGACAGTTGCGCTGCCCTCCGCGCTATCGAAAGCGAATGTGATGTGATTATGAAGGCCACCAAGGTCGACGGCATCTACACTGCAGACCCGGTCAAGGATCCGACCGCAACCCGCTTCGACGACATCAGCTACAAGGAAGTTATCTCTCGCGGCCTCAAGGTCATGGACACCGCAGCGGTCGCCCTCTGCATGGAAAACAACATGCCCATCTTCGTGTTCAAGATGGAAAAGGGTAACCTGACACGCGCCGCTGTCCAGGGCGACCTCGGCACGCTGGTGCACTGCTAATTTCAAGCGGTTAAATCAAGCTGTATTTTTGGCTTCGTCCGCCCTTGTTTTCGGGGCGGACGATTTCTTTTTGAATCAAGTCCTGGATGTCGCGGAGTGCGGAATCGTGGCTCGTGCCGGTAAAGGCGGCCACCTCTTTCACCGAGAATACGGCCGGCAGTTCTCCGTTCCATACAGCTTCGATAATCTTGCGTTCGCGACCACTCAAGTCGGCCTGCTGGTTCTTTTGCAAGAACTGCATTTTCTTGAGGGCGCCTGCGATTTCTTTCTTGCTGTCTTCAATCGACTTTTGCATGGCGTTCAAAAACCACAAAATCCATTCGGTCAAGTCGCCGTTGCCGGCCTGCGCCTTGAATAAAGTTTGTATGTAATTTTCGCGGTCTTTCAAGATCTGTTCGTTCAGCGCGTACTGGCAGCGAGTCGTGTCTTCGCTGCGGGCCAAAAGCATGGCGGCAAGCGCGCGGGCAATGCGTCCGTTGCCGTCTTCAAACGGGCGGATCGTCAAAAACCAAAAGTGGGCAATCGCTGCTTTAATGGCGCCGTCTTGCGTCGAGTTTTCAAACCAGTCTATAAAACGTCCGATTTCAAGCGGAATGCGTTCCGGGCTTACACCGGTAAAAGTTCCTGCGACGCTTTCTTTCGTTCTGTAGCTCTTGACCTTGTTCTGGCCAATGGCCGCATGCCATGCGAACAGGCGTTCTTCGGTCAGCGGGAGCTTGGCGTTTTGAATCGCGCCTACAAAATTTCGAATGTCGTTCCTGGCGGAATTCTTTTTCTTGATTTCGCTTTCAAGTATCGGAATTTCTAGAGTGTAGCCGTCCAGCGCGTAGTTGGCCGCAATGTCTATCGCGAGCATGCGCGTCTCGGTGTCCGAATCGCAAACCAGGTCTGCAACGCCCACGAGGGCGCCTTCAAGCAGGCGAGTCTGTCCCAAGGCGTCCATTACGCTCTGCGCGTTGTAGCGGAACTTGGTCCAGTCGGGGTACTGGTGTATAAAAAGCGGCTTCGAAACGATCATTTAACGCAAAATATACGTAGAATGGCGTTTTTTGCAAGTCTGAAATTTGAATGTTCCATCTTGGAATAAGAAACTATCACTTTTTTTCGCCGATTTTCGAAATTGTGTTTATATTAGTTTACAAGATGGATGGAAGGGGCCAAGCGGTTTGAGGTGTTTGCGCTTGGTGAGAGGCTCGGTTGACGAGGTTGGCGTACCGAGCCTCTCCTTTTTTTTACCTTTGGTCTATGCAAAAAATCGATACATGGTACAAGGCCGAGGGTTTTTGCCCTGCCGAAGAATTTGAAATCGCAAGCTACCTGCTTTTTGAAGCTGGAGTCGCTACGCTCGAAGAATTGGACCCGAAAGAAGAAGGCCGCACGGACTTCTGCTTTTATACCGGCGACAAGGCCGAACGTGACCGTATCGTAAACGAATTTCCGCAGTATCATTTTACGCTGAGCGATGAACCCGCGAAGGATTGGGACAAGTGGTGGCGTGACCGTGCGCAGCCGGTGTCAGTTTCCCCGCATTTGTGGGTGCGCCCACCTTGGGTAGAATTTACGCCTGATGACCCGAAGGCCGTGGTGCTTGAACTCGAAGCCAAGACCGCTTTCGGTACCGGCGAACACGATACCACTAGCAGCTGCGCGACGCTGATGGAATCCATTGATTTCAACGGCAAGACCGTGCTTGACATTGGTACAGGTACTGGTATCTTGGCCATGTACGCCCGACGCTTGGGTGCAAAAATGGCGGTGGGCACCGAAATTGACCCGCTCACGATTCCCTGCATTGCTGAAAACTTTGAACGCAACGGTTTCAAGGAAAGCGACTGCATTCTCGGATTCCTGGATGCTTTCAAGGACGGCGCCAAGTTCGACGTTATTCTCTGCAACATGATTCGCAGTGAACTTTGGCCGCTTCGCGATGACATCGAAGACCTGCTCGCCGCAGGCGGTGAACTCATTATCTCGGGCCAGCTCCTCACCGAAAAGGATTATATCCTCAAGTGGTTCGAAGAAGCCGGTTTCAAAGTCAAAGAAGAACGAATCAGCACAGAGTGGTGGAGTGTGCTCGCACGCTCCTAAAAGTTAATTGTTGCAGGGGCTCTTGCTGCCGTTGTATTGAATCGTCCCAAAAGTAGAGGATTCGCAAGAGTTCTTGTATTCGTAATTGCATTCACCGATAATTTCGGCGTAGGTTTCGCTCGTGTAGCATCCTTTGACTGTGGCGATGTCGTTATTGCAGGGCTCGTATCCGATCGGGAATGCTTCGATGTCGCAGTTTTCGAGGGGTAGACAGAAATCGGAATATTCGTACATGACGGCTCTTCCTTCGTACCCTGATTTAAAATCATAGACAATATGGCAAAGTACTTTTGCAACTTCGCTCGAAGAACTTTGTTCTTCTGCAGAAGATACGGGGAACGTCTGCTCGGTGCCTTCTGATGCGGAGGAGCCGGGGAGTTGCTGCTCAAAACCTTCGGTTGCAGATGATTCTGGATTTTGCTGAATGGTATCGCTAGAATTAGGGAGCGGTTGGTTTGTGGCGTTCGATGAAGAATCATCGCCGCATGCCGTAATCAAAACGCTTGCTAGCAAAAAGGGTGAAAAAGTATAGGTTACACTCTTAAGAACGCTTTTCATTTTTCCTCCTAAAATTTTGAAATCGATATTACCTTCCCCGTTTAAACGAACTGAATTGCACGGGAGAGTTGTTGCGATTGTTATCCTGGCGTTTTTTGTTGCCGTTAAACTTGCGGTCGCTATGGAAACTTTTGCGCTGCACGTTGTTACGCTGTTCTCCATTCCCGAAATTGCCGTTGCGTTTTTCGTCACGGAAGTCGCTGCCTTCACGATTGTCTTCGCGGCGGCCTTCGCGCCTGTCATTGCGCGGTTCGCCGCCATTGTTACCGCCGTTTCCAAATTGTGCGGCGCGGCGTTCCTTGCGGGCGGAGTTTTCCCAGCGGCCCTTGTCGCCGGATTTCTGCGGCACGATGGTGACGGCCCGCTGCTCGCGTTTCTGCTGTTCGCGCTCGCGGTAGACTTCGTTTTCTTCGCGTTCCTTGCTGGGGTAGAATTCCTTGCCTTCGGCCTTCGCGCTGCGGCTTAGGAGCAGTCGGCCTATCTTGCCGAGTTTAAGACGCTCGAGCGTGGCGCGAATCTGCGGGCGGTTTTCGGGAATGTACCAGAAGAAGAACTGGCGCTGGCTACGCTTTTGTTCCGGCGTTTTCGCCACATAAAGTGGCTTACCGTCCGGTGTCATTTCGCTGTAGAACATCTCGGTCGCAATCGTCATCGGTGTCGGCGTAAAGTCCTGCACCTGTTCCAGCTGGAATCCGAGCTGCTTTGTCTCGAGTGCAAGTTCCGCCATGTCGGCCTCGGTGCATCCGGGGTGGCTACTGATAAAGTAAGGAATAATCTGCTGGCGCTTTCCGATGCGCTTGCATTCGTCGTCAAAGAATTCCTTGAATTTGTGGAATAAGGTAAAGCTCGGCTTGCGCATCAGCTTAAGGACTGCGTCGCTCGTATGTTCCGGGGCCACCTTCAGGCGCCCGCTCACATGATAGTCAATCAGTTCGCGGGCGTATTCTTCGTGGTCGTGAATCAGTTCCTTGTCATCGGTTTCTTGCAGCAGCATGTCGTAACGCACGCCGCTTCCAATGAACAGATGCTTCACCTTCGGGTGGTTGCGCACTTCGCGATAAAGCTCCAAAAGTTCATGATGGTGCGTGTCCATATTGTCGCAGACTTTCGGAGTCAGGCAACTGGGGCGTGCACATTTTTGGCAACGGCTCGGGTCGCGACCGCGCATGTTATACATGTTGGCACTCGGACCGCCCAAATCGGTGATGGTGCCGGCAAAGCCGTCCATCTTCGTAATCAAATCGACTTCGCGCAGAATGCTTTCGCGACTACGGCTCGCGATGAACTTGCCCTGGTGTGCGTTGATGGCGCAAAAACTGCAACCGCCAAAACAGCCGCGGTGCGTGTTGATGCTGAACTTGATCATGTCGAACGCAGGCACGTTGCCGCGCTTTCTGTAACGCGGGTGCGGTTCGCGGGCGTAGTTGTATTCAAAGCTTTCGTCGAGCTCGCCGTATTCCAACGGCGGGTACGCGGGGTTAATCACCACGGTTTGTTCTGCGACATCTTGCAGAATGCGGCGCTGGAACCACTTGTTGCATTCAATGTCCACCTTGCGGCAGTTGTCAATTTGATTGCGCTTGTTGGCGAGGCAATCTTCGTAACTCGCAAGGCGCAAGTCTTCCCACTGCTTGGTCGTAGGAATTTGTCTCTTGGGCGCAAGGTAAGCGGTCTGCGGAATCGAATGTAGGCTAGAGAACGGTACGCCCTTCTTCAAGAGTCGCACGATTTCTTTCAGCGGCTTTTCGCCCATGCCGTACACGAGAATGTCGGCTTGCGTATCGAAAAGAATGCTTGGCTTAAGCTTGTCGCTCCAGTAATCGTAATGCGTCACGCGGCGCAGGCTTGATTCAAGCCCGCCAATCAGCAGCGGAACATCGGGGTAGAGCTTCTTTAAAATCTTGGCGTACGTGTAAGTCGCGTAATCGGGGCGGAATCCGGCCTTGTTCCCCGGCGTAAAAGCATCGTCGCTACGCAGGCGCTTGGCGGCGGTGTAATGGTTCACCATGGAATCCATGCCGCTACTAATCGCGAAGAACATGCGGGGCTTGCCGAGCTT
The DNA here is from genome assembly GCA_017530965.1 of Fibrobacter sp. GTDB lineage: Bacteria > Fibrobacterota > Fibrobacteria > Fibrobacterales > Fibrobacteraceae > Fibrobacter. The sequence continues at coordinate 16,538 of JAFXLS010000022.1, read as the reverse complement.
CTTAAAATCACGCAAGTCGTCGCGCCAGTTTGGCTGCGGCAAGATTGCCACGCGCAGGCCTTCGTGTTCGAAAAGGCGGCCGACCACGGCATGCCCGAAGCAAGGGTGGTCCACGTAGGCGTCCGCGCTAATGATAATCACATCGACATAGTCCCAGCCGAGTTCGTCCAGGTCTTCTTTGCAGATGGGTAAAAAGCGCGGATCGTACATAATGTGAAAGATAGTAAATAGTAGGCAGTAGACAGTAGGAAGTGACACGAATGTGTCATCCTGAGTGGAGAACCGTAAGGTTCGAAATCGAAGGATCTAGAGCCCATTTTGTTGCGTTTTAATCGTCTTTTTCTAAATTTCCTGATATGAAACCTTTAAGCAATCGTACTGAACATTTTACGGAATCGGTCATTCGTCACATGACGCGCATTGCAAACGCTTGCGGTGCCATCAACCTTTCTCAGGGCTTTCCGGATTTTGATCCGCCCAAAGCCTTGCAAGACCGCCTGGCCGAAGTTGCCCACACGGGTCCGCATCAGTACGCGCTTACCATCGGTGCGCAGAATTTCCGCGAAGCGCTTTCTAAAAAGCAGGAACGTTTCAGCGGTCTCCGTTACGACCCGCAAACCGAAATGGTCATCACCTGTGGCAGCACCGAAGCCATGATGGTCTCGATGATGTCCATTTGCAATCCGGGTGACAAGGTGGTTATCTTCTCGCCGTTCTACGAGAACTATACTGCCGATACGATTTTGAGCGGAGCATCTCCGATTTACGTGCCGCTTGACCCGCACGATTTCACCTTCGATGCCAACGTTCTCGAAGATGCCATGAAGCAGCCGGGCGTCAAGGCGCTCGTACTTTGCAATCCGTCGAACCCGAGCGGAAAGGTCTTTACTCGCGAAGAGCTGCAGATCATTGCCGACCTTGCCATCAAATATGATTTGTATGTAATTACCGACGAAGTCTACGAACATATCGTCTTCGCGCCGCATCATCATACTTATTTGGCGACCCTCCCGGGAATGCGTGAACGCACTATCGAATGCTCTAGCCTTTCCAAGAGCTATTCCATTACGGGCTGGCGCTTGGGCTATGTGCTCGCTGCTGAACCCATCATGAACTGCATCAAGAAAATTCATGACTTCACGGTGGTGGGTGCCGCCTCGCCGCTGCAAGAAACCGCGCTCACTGCGCTCAACTTCGGCAATGATTACTACCAGGAACTTCAGGCGCATTACACGCACATGAAGGAAATCTTTACCGGTGGCCTGCGCAATCTGGGCTTCAAGTTCACCGAGCCGCAGGGCACGTACTTCGTGATGATGGATATCAGCGAATTCGGCTACATGTCCGATGACCAGTTCTGTATCGACCTTGCGCAAAAGGTGGGCGTTGCCGCAGTACCTGGCTCCAGCTTCTTCCGCGAACCGGTCAATCACCTGATCCGCTTCCACTTCGCCAAGAAAGACGAAACCCTCTACGACGCGCTTAACCGTTTAGAGAGTCTTCGCCAGAAGATGAAATAAGCGAATTTGCCTCCCTGCAATTTTTGCCCCGCTGTAGCGGGGTTTTTCTTTTTATGAAACAGGGTGTTTCATAGATGCGTGCTTTTTGATGTTTAGTTAAATAAAAATCTATATTTTTGTTTAAAATTCTATTGTTTTGTTTCATGAAAATCCTATTTTTCAATAAAGAACCATGAAACGGATTACGGAATATAACGATTATCGCTGCTACATGCGCGATTATTACGAGGAACGCAAGCGCACTTCGTATTTCTCGTGGCGTGAGTTCGCAAAACTGGCAGGTTTTTCTTCGTCAGGCTACCTGAAACTGGTTTGCGATGGCAAGACGCGTCTCCGTCAAGATGGCGCCCTTAAGGTGGCGCGAGCCATGGAGCTTTCTGGATACCGTCGGGAATATTTTTGCCTGCTGGTAGAATTCTGCGATGCTCCGGACGAACGCTCCCGTATACAGGCTTTCTCCCGGATGCGTGCTCTGATGGAGGAGAATGGGGTGCGTGTCCTGGGAGCCGAGGCGTTCGATTATTACCGCTCCTGGGTGAATCCTGTCGTGCGTGAACTTGCTCCGATGATGCCTGGGGCAAAACCCTCGGATATTGCGAAGATGTGCATTCCCGAGGTGACGGCGGGCGAGGTCCGCAATTCGCTGGAACTGATGGTGCGTGCGAACTTGCTGGAACGGAAGCCCGATGGAGCTTATGTGCAAATGAACAAGGGACTCACGGGAGATCCCGCCTTAGTGTCAGCGTCCATGAAGGCTATGCAAAAGCAGGTGGCACAACTGGCTGCCGATGCGCTAGATAATGTTCCTGCAGAAGAACGGGATATTTCGGGCTTTACCTTGGGTATCAGCGAAAATACCTACCGACGTCTGGTGGAAGAAATCGCCGCATTCCGCAAACGAGTCAAGGAAATTGTTTCTGAAGACGAAGGGTGCAGCCGAGTGTACCGATTAAACCTGCAACTGTTTCCCCTAAGTGAAAAATTGAAGAATGAAAATGAATAAAATGAGAAATATCTTTGCTTTTTGCCTTGGATGCCTCGCCCTGTTTGTGGGCTGCGCAGGCTTTACCGAAGACGTGAATGGGGATGTCGCTGATGACAATCCTGTCGATGTGCGTCAGATTGAATCTCAATATGCGCTAGCCCGTGTCGCTCAGTCGGGAAAAGTGGAACGCAGTGCTGCCGGTGACTCGATAACCATCGTTCTCGAAATAAACGGTGGGTGTGTCAAGGAGGGTGAATCGTTTGCCTATGACGAGAACTTCTACTTTGCGGATTCGCTGACATTCGCCTACAGTTTCCGTGGCGATACGCTGTTGCTCTCGAAAATCCGTGAACCGGACCCGTATGAAGCAGACCAGGAGAGATACGAGGAATCGTTCATCTTTGTGGGCGGTACAGCGGGTAAGCTCGATGGAATCTGGAAAAATACGCAGTGCCGCTACCGTGAAGAAAAAATGGGCTGTATGAGCGATGGCTACGATCAATTCTTGAAGTTCTATGGAGACAAGGTGGAATACCGCTTTGCGGATCGTGAAGATTACGACTATATGCAGACTGTATTTGTGGACCAGTTGTTCGATTTCCTCGGGAACGGAGGCTCTATCCAGCTGGAAACACCTTATTACTATTCGGATACGAAATTCGGCCAGGAAAGCTCCGGTATTAGTATTTTGGAAAAGACGAATACCACGGTGAAGTTTACTCATGCCGATTTGACGTTCGAACTGAGTGTTGATTACGCCCACTATAAAGATAGCTTGCACGTAACGCTAAAGTCGGGAGATGTTTCATGCGTGGGGACGGTCCGCGATATGGACGATGTCTTGCCCGGAATGTGCTCTGATGACAATGCAGATTACTTGTGGAAATCAAGCTCGGGCGCGTATACATACGAACGGATGAATTCTAGTGAGTTTGAAACATGCATTGACGGAATTCTTGGACGTAAAAGAGAACTCTAAAACATTGTAATTCTGGAGGAGAACATGACTATACAAAAAATGATGACGGCGTTTGCTGCCATCCTGTTGGCGAGCGTACCCTTGTTTGCCAAAGATGATTCTGCTTCAAGAAAACTCGATATAGGCGCGCGTCTAAGTGGGGGCTCGGTGGGCTTTGTCACCGATTCCGAATGGGATTATTATACGAACGGGGTCGGTAATGCGGTTACGCTTTCGTTTGATATGGCATATCGCCTTTCTCCCAAATTCTACCTTCATTCGGGCTTAGGACTTGATTTCCGCTATTTTTCGAGCTATGTGGAAATGGGAAATAATTGTGATGGCTCCTGTGGCGGAACGTGGAAGGGCGATGAATGGGATGCTTTGTTTTATCTAGAAATTCCGATGCTTGTACAATTCCGCATTCCGGGAATCCTGTTTCTGGAGGCGGGGCCATTCGTGAATGTTTTCGTAGTGAAAAAAGGGGAGCTGATTGGGCCTGGTAGAAACTTGAATAACAAATGCTACGACGAATCGTTGCTTGGTGCGGGTGCGGCGCTTGGCATAGGCCATGTTTTTGATAATGGCATTTTTGTTGATTTACGCCTTACCTATCAGTTTACGGATGTTGTGGATACACAGGTATCATGCGATGCACAGGTAATCCAGGCAGGAGAATCACGTCGCGATACGGAATCGGAAGAGAAAACGACGACGGTGATGTACGAAGAACCGGACAAATGGGATGGTTCCTACATCATCCTGAATAAGCTGCAGATTGGAATCGGATACTGGTTCTAGGCTTGGGTTTCGCGAGCCTCAGAATCACGCTTCTCCGCGTCCCGCTTGGAATACACGCATCCGCAGTAATTTTGTCGGTATAAGTTGTACTCTGCAGAAAGCTGAATGGAACGCTTGTATCCGCCCTTCTTCTTGAAGTCGCTGGGCAGGCGCTTGATTCCGTAAATATCGCACTGCTCCTGCACCACTTCGTTCAGCACCTGCGCGTTTTTCATCGGGCTAATCGTAAGCGTCGTGGTGAAGTATTCGCAGTTCAGTTCCTTCGCGAGCCTGGCCGATTCGGCGAGTCGCAATTCAAAACACTTGCGGCAGCGCGCGCCACCTTCGGGTTCGTTTTCGAGCCCGCGTGCGACATCGTAGAATTTCTTCGGGTCGTATTCACCCTCGATCAGCGTGACCGGATGTTTCGTCTTGAATTCGGCGACAAACCGTTTGATTTCTTCGACGCGGTGGCGGTATTCTTCGTCAGGCGCGATATTCGGATTGTAGTAGAAAAGCGTAATCTTGAAGTATTGCGATAGGTATTCAATGGTGTAGCTGCTGCACGGCGCACAGCAGGCATGCAGCAAAAGCGTCGGCACTTCGCCGGTGCGTTCCAGCCTGCGGATAATATAATCCAAGTCGCGCTGGTAATTATGCTTGGGGGCATTGGATTGCTGCGGTTCCATGGCCTACTCCCAACTTAAGGTGCCGAAGGCCGTAATCCAGTAGCAAACCGCCGTAATCACGGCAAAAGTCCCCATTACGGTACGTTCCTTGTAGGCGGTGCTAAAAAGGACGGTCGCCGTATAGAACGTCAAATACAATGCAAAAAAGAAGGCGAGAATTCGCGTCACCATGAACGGGATAATCTCGGGCAAAACATGCCCTGCCGAAAGTAGCACGAAAAGGGCGACGAACTGCATCGTGGTCGGCACGATGAACGCCTTGCGCACCTCGGGCGGAATCACCTTGTAGCGCGCGTTCATGGCGTAATTGCCGAGCGGGGCACCCAAGGCGAGTGCGATATTCAAGGCGATGGAGGGCAGAAAGGCGATGGCCCCGATGACGGTTACGATAATCATTGTGAAAAAAATAGCATTTAGCCCATAAAAAAAGGACGGCTCCGGGTAAAGGAGGTAACCTAGAGCCGTCAGGGAGTGTTTGGGTATCCATAAAATAGATATTCCGACTTGGAATAACCAGTCGGGAGGAGTAAAACGTGTTTACCGAAGTAAACAGCGCTGTATACAACGCTATTTTTTGCTGGGAAAGAGCATTGGTGGCGTAGAAAAGGGTCGTTGTGTGATTTTGCTCACATACGGGGGTCCTTGAATTTTGTATGGTGCGTTTAGCCCGGAATGACACGCCCATGATTCATTGTTAACTTTTGCTTATTCTATGCCAAACCTTTATAACATTATCGCAGCGCTGTGCTCGGATATTGTGAACTCTTGTTCGGAGGAGTTCTTTGTCAAGTATAGTTGTGTGTCTCCTGCCGAAAGAGACCGCATATACAGGGAGGTTCGGGCGGGAGTCGGTACATTGTTTTTGGATAGGCCTGAGGGCGGTACGGTTGTTCGGGAACTCGTTCCTAGTGATTTGACGGAGACTTTTTTTGCAGAAATAAAGTCCTTGATAGAACGCCTTAAGGCAGAAGGTGACGATTATGCAATGCTTGGGCTTTTGCAAATTTTGGATCAGTCCATGGCGTTGCTGTTGAACCAGGCTGTTGAAGAACTTGAACAGGAAAAATTTTCGGTTGTACTGAATACTAACCGCGAGTCGGTTGGAGTGGGACTCTTGCCGCGTTGTTCTTGCGTGTGGGAGCGTAAACACCGCTTGATTCACCGTTACAATAATCTCGAAAGTTTTCTGTACAATATTTTGCTGATAGAAAATACAGTGCTCGGCGACCTGATTGACAAACATTACTTTTTGAAGAAAAATTTGTTCCCGCGGTTTAAGGTGCGTAAAGCCGTAAAGATCGCAGCTACGCCCCTGCGTCGCGAACGGAATTTCAAGGTGCAGTTGACGGACAAGGACAAGGTTCAGTATTTCAATATCGTTTACGACAATCCTTCGTTTGATGCCGATAATGAACTGATTTGGAAAAAGATTTGGACCGCTGCTGAAAATGAAAGTGATATTGTGGTGTTCCCGGAACTTCTCGGGAATGTTGAAATGACGGATTACGTCGCTGGAAAAATTAGGGCGCTTTCTTCTGCCGAAGCAGATAAGATCCCGTCGCTGATTATCTTGCCGTCTTATTGGGAAAAGAATCGTAATGTCGTGACGATAATGGACAAGTTTGGCAACGTGATTTGCAAACAGAATAAGCAAAACCCGTTCCGCAAGGAATTCGATGGTGTCGGGTATCTTGAGCAAATTAATTCGAACCTTGTTGTAAACATTCTGCATTTTGAGGGTGTTGGCCGCATTGCGATAATGGTCTGCCGAGATTTCTTGGAAACGGAATATATGCAGCAGCTGATGCGCTGCTTTAAGCTGACACTTATTATTGTGCCCTCGTTCTCGACGGGGTCTTACGATTTTCGCCGTTCGTTTGACTTGTGTGCCCATGAAGACTGTAACGTGGTGTGGGTGAATACTTGTGCCGCGCTTGTCAAGGGGAAAGAAGCGAACTTTCAGGATATTGGCTACGTGCGCAAGCGTATTTCGCGCAACGAGGACGAGGCGCAGATGCTTTACAAGATGCCCATTTGCAGCGGGGCATTTGCGGGCAAGTGCGCACACGACTGCATTTACTATGAAACTATCCAAGGGGTGTGATTATGGAATTTGAATCGATTGAAAAAATCCACCAGGGCAAATTCATTACCCGCTACGACATTCACTACAGGACCGTTAGCGGCAAGCCCAAGACTTATGAAATGATCAGCCGCAATCCCGACATTACGGGCCTCAAGGACATGCTCGAAAAGAAACCGCACGCGGTCGTGATGATTATGCATGATTGCACCGGTCAAAAGCTCCTGCTTTGCAAGGAGTACCGCATGGCTGTGGGCGAGAGCATTTACAACTTCCCGGCAGGGCTAATCGATCCGGGCGAAACCTACGAAGAAGCAGCTGCCCGCGAACTCCGCGAAGAAACGGGTCTCTCGCTCATGCGCATCGACGAAGTCTGGAAACCGAGCTATTCCGCCGTCGGATTTTCCAACGAAAGAAACGTTGTCGTCGTAGGCGTTGCCGGCGGTGAAATCCGACCGAGCGATTCCGAAGTCGAAGAAATTCAGGCCGAGTGGTTCGACAAGAAACAAATTCGCGAAATCCTCAAGGACGAACGCCTCTCTGCCCGCACTCAAACTTATTGCGCCCTTTGGAGCCGCGCTTAAAAACATACTCTCGCTTTCATCGCCGCATGCAAAGGATGGAGCGCCTCTTCGGCGGTTCGCCTGAATGTGACCGCTAGCGACAACTGCAAAAAATCCGTTCCGATTTCGACGCTGTTGCGTATTCGAATTTCTCGCCTCGGCACTCCCTTCGGAATCGTGACGGCAAAGCTTGCTTTGTTAGCTGCGTCTTGCGCGTAAGCGATTCCCGCTTCGTAAAGAGGCGTGCCAAATCCTTCGTCTCGCGTGTGCCTTGCGCGAACCTTTCCCGAAAATACCAGCTGCTCGCGGTAGACATTCCACGAAGACCTGATTTTTAGCGCCAAGTCATTTTGCCTGCAATGATCCTCCGCCGAAAGGCATGTCACGCTTGCCGTTCCCCTCAAAACACCTGGCCCCGATTCTGCACTTGCCTTGAACCGGGTCTTGCTCGTGTCACCTTCAAGCGGAATCATTGTCCGCGCATTTGCGGTGAACTTGCTTTTCCATGTGTCGCGAGTCATAACGCCAATTGTCTGGCTTCCCCAAAGTCTGCTTTTCGCAATCGTCGCACTCAAACGCGCCTCTTCCGGCAGCGAATCCCCATGCACGTAGGCGTCTGTCTTCCAAGCAATCGTCGCATATTCCATTTTTTCGCGGTGCTGCAATTGCAATTTCATTAAGGGTAAATCGCCCGCATTTTCAGGAACCCACCAAATCGCAAAATTCCCCCAACAGCCCTTTGCCTGTGCTGCAAATGAACGGCGCTCCACGCTGTCGGCCGGGTGCTGGTGATGCCAATAGGCAAGCTCAAACTTGAATTCCGGACTTGCGGAGATTCCGATGTTCAGTCGGGTCGTCTTTGCCGTGTCCAGTAACGCGCCTGCCTGAAATATTCCTATAGGGTAAAGTAGGGCGGTGCCCCACAAGGTATCTAGCGGAATCACGCTATGCAATTCCTTCGTTGAAATTTGGCCGAAGTGGGCTTCGCTGCCGGCGTTTTTGTAAGTCAAAAGGGATTGCGCTCCAAGACGTAGCGTATACCTGTAAAAGTCAATCCGGATATCGGTGCGCTGGTTTTCTAGATATCCCAGTGAATCTGTGCGGCCTTGCCATTCTATGTATCCGTGTGGAACAAGGCTTGTTAGTTCCTGTTGTTTTCCGCTCTTTTTGGTTGCAGTGCGTTTTTTGGTTTTTAGCTTGTTGTGTGGATTTGTTGCTTTGGGGTATTCTTTCTCTTCGCTGGCACAACTTTCAAGTGCATACACCTCGGCTAGAATGCATGCTTCTTGAGTATTGCCTTCTTCCAGTAGGTCAAGAATCTCGTGAGCCTCGTCGCCATCGATAATGCCGTCGTCCCACCATTCAAAAACTTGGGCTTCGTTAAGGGAAGAATTCTCCATCGCAAAAGTCAAAGGGGTGGCGACAGCCAAAAGAAATAGGAGTAATGTCATTTTCGGGAGTACCTCTATATTATACACGCCATTTTGCCCAAATCGGTACGTTTTTGCACCTTGAAAAGTTCTATTTTTGTCTTTATGGCAAATAACTGGTCTAAAAAGCCCTTCTCAAAGGCTCCTTCCCGCAATGCGTCTGCCGCAGGTCGTGATTTCGTGCCGCACCTCAAGGCGCCCCGCACCGACTTTCCGCTGTTTAACGGCAAGCGTGTCACACCGTCGCTCGCGGGTCTCGACAAGTTGCTGCATTATTATGGCGTGGAACTTCAGTCCGAAACGCTAAAGCAGATTTGGGAATTTCACCAGTTACTTCGAGCCAATAACGACGACCAGGATTTGACTCGCCTCAATGCGTTTGAAACTATGGTGGAACGCCACTATGCCGACTGTACCCTCATCAACGCGTATGTGCCCAAGTGGCCTGCCCGCATGATTGACGTGGGAAGCGGTGCTGGATTCCCCGGGATTCCGCTCAAGATTGTGAATCCGTCCATTCGCCTTACTTTGTGCGAACCGCGCCCGAACCGCATCAACTTCCTCAATATGGTCATCGAGAAGATGGGCCTCAAGGGGATCGATGTATTCGGCCACAAGGTCACGAGCCGCAGCATGACAATCCCGGTAGACGGCGTCATCAGTCGCGCTTTTGAACTCATGGAAAAGACGCTTCCGCGCATCGCCAATTCACTTAAGGTAGGCGGCCGCGTATTCTTCATGAAGGGCCCTGCCGTGGCCGATGAACTCAAAACCTTCCACCCGGAAGATTTTGGCTACAAGTTCGTGGGCAAGCATTTCTATACGATTCCTAACAGTACGCAGGATCGCGCCCTTGTTATCCTTGAACGCGTAGAGTAAAAAAATGTGTGATGTGAGATGTGTAATGACTAATTCCGCATCTCACACTACACATTCCACACTTCACATAGCGGCGTAGCCGCTAGAACTTGAACAGCATGCCAAAGCGCATCTGACCGTCGCGTACGCCATCGTTGTCGCCAACGTCCTTGATGGTGGCGAAGTCGAACTGCAACACATCGGAGAGCATGAAACCAAAGCCCAAGTCCACTTCATTGCGCTTGCCGGTTTCGTCGTACAGGTAACCGGCGCGAAGTGCGATTGTATTGGCGTACACGAATTCGGTACCCAGGTTGAATACACCCTGCATAATGGATTCTTTAACCTTGTTGCCTTCTCTTTCGGGGTGAATCAGGGACTTCCAGCTGGAAATGTAGAACGGTTCCGGATTGCCCTTGGAATCGTCGTAAACCACTTCGCGGTTGTAGTCGGCGACCACGGTCAACTTGTAATCGGCAAGGCTCAAGATTTCATAAGAAAGTCCCAGGCGCCAGGTCAGCGGAATCGGGTCTTCAATCGTCTTGTCTACATAGTAGACGCTAGGACCGATGTTGGCCAGCACCAAGGCGAAATTTAATTTGTCTACAAACAGGTTCTTTTTCAAGACGCCGATGTCAAATGCGTAACCGAATGTGGTCGCTTCTTCTTCGCCTGCGGCCGCGCCCGAACTCAGGTCAGAATAGAAGAACTTGATGGAAAGGCCCAGGCCCCAGTCGTTGGGGAATCTTGTACCGTAGCTGATGCCGCCCACGATTTCGGAACTGTTGTAGGCCACTAAATCGTCGGCGTCCACATCACCCGAAGCGACTGTAGAACCGAAGCTCACGAAGTTCACGGAGAAACCGAGCGTGCCCCAGTCGTTCAGCGGAATGGTCATGCCTGCGTAAAGGTGGTACAGGTCGGGAATGTTCAGAATCGGCAAGAGCTTTTCGTAGAATGCAGTGATCTGGTAGTCGGCGTCCTTGAACTGCTCCATGCCGTTAGCGGTGCTGAACCATACGTCGCCGCCCTGGGGGAGAACCGCCCACACCTTGTTGGTGCTAAGGCCGTTTCCGCTGTGGTAGTGAATCCATTCGTCTTCGCTCTTGGTAGAACCTTCTTCTTCGGCAGCGCCACGTTCAAGTTCGGCTTTGCGGCCGCTTGCGGTGGCGTAGTCTGGCAGGTGGCGCCATACGCCCTTGTCGGTTGCAATCCAGATGCCGCCACGCTGGTCCACTGAAATATCGTTTACCCTGTTGTCGGCGAACTGCACCTGTTCCCACTTGCGCAACGTAAAGTGGGAAAGACCTCCGTTATGGGCAGCCCAGATGTGGCCAGAACTATCTACGGCCAATGCCGTCGGGGACAAGTCCATGATGCCGTCTTCTTCGGTGAACAGGCTCCAGCGGTCTTTGTCGTTAACGCTCTTTTTGGGAATGAGCCTGGCGATACCGGCGCCTTCGACTGCCACATAAAGTTCCTTGCGGTTTTCGGACCATACGAGCGCCCTCACTTTTTGGCTAGGGAGCACTTTGCCTTTCTGTTCGAATTGACCGTTACGGTAAATGAACAGGCCATCTTCGGTACCAATCCAAATAGAGGCGCCCTGACTTTCCAAGGCGGTAATGCGGTGGTGGCCCAGTTCGTCGTCGTAGTTTTTCCAGGCCTTGCCGTCAAAACGGTAAAGGGACTTGGGGGTACCCACCCAGAGCTTTTCGGTGCGGCTTTCGTAAAGGACAGCCGTAATGGTATCCTTCACAACCAGGTTCCAGGGCATCTTGACTTCGACCACGTGTTTTTCGTCATCGGCGTTCTTGATGTCGTTGAACTTTTTCACCTGGCGTACATATTCGTCCAAGCCGCGTTCGGAACCTACATAAACCTTTACGGCATCACGGACTTTGGCATTGCCTTGCAAGGTAATGGAATGGTAGTTGACCCATTGTTCGCCGTCGAATTTCTGGATACCTTCAGCGGTACCGGCCCAAAGTTCGCTTTTGCTGAAGAAACCGTCCTTGGAACGGGAGGCCATGCTCGTAAAGAAGGGGGCGTTCTTGGATTCGGCGGGGTAGCTCATGCGCCATTCGTCGGCCAGGGGGCCAAAGGCGAGACCTGCCGGGTTGTAGTACATGGCGGTCGGGTCGTCGGCAAGAGCCGCACCGGCTTCACCCATACCCAGCTGGCGTGCGCCTACGGGCATTTCGAGGGTGATAATGGCAGAACCTGCCGCAAAAGACAATGCGGGTGCAAGGAGAAGTGCTGTAAGTAGAGATTTACGCAAGTTGCCTCCAGTCGGGGACATCGTATTGGTTGCCGTGTGCAGGTACGACTGCTTTCCAGCCGGACTTGCTGGGATTTTCCCAGGGCTGTTTGGGCAAAAGCCTGCAGTCGCAGCCCAAGACGTAGGGCGGGAGAATTTCCGCATGGTTGCGGATTTGTTCTCGGGTAATAAAGTTTTCGTCGCTCACAAACTTCACGTATTGCTTGCCCTTGGGGCCGAGTTCGATGCGATAGGTGGCGGTGCCGTTCTTGTCGCCTTCGTCGATGGTGCGGATGGTGGCTTCCATCGAGGCGTTCCATTGGGCAATCAATTCTTCTTTCTTTTCGGGGGACAAATTCTGTGTATCGAGCCAAGATCTGAGCGACGCCTCGGAAGGTTTTACTGCCGTGAGGGATTCCCGGGCGGGGCGCACCACTACGGCGTATTGTCCCGAAACGTCGATAACGCGCTTGGGTTCGTCTTTTTCGTCGGAACTGTGGATAATCACGTACGCGCCGATGGCGGCGAGTATCACGGACAGGACAATAATCGCGATGACGATAATGACTGATAGCATATTTTATTCCATTTGGAATTATTCGTTACTCTCAAAAACTAGCATTTTCTAAATTGTGGGGCAGGAGATTTTATGTCGAAATTGAAGATTTTTCTTGTATTGCTGATGTGTAGCGCCTGTTTTGCCATTCCCTTCAAGGTTGAAACGGTTAGGGAAGGCTCTGGGGACTCCATTCGGGCCGGTCAGCTTATCAGGGTGCATTACAAAAGCTACGTTTATTTAGACAGTGTAAAAATCCTGGCGGAAAAAGCCCGTCTTGCAGACTCCTTGCGCATCGCTGACTCTCTTCGCCTTGCAAACGACTTTAATTCCGACCAGATTGCCGGCGTGACAAAAGTTGACACGACTGCGTTGTTGGACAAGTCTGCGAAATCCAAGAAGAAAAAATCCAAGTCCAAGGAAGAACCCAAGGCTGCTGTAGATACCGTGGCACAGGTTCCATCCGTAGATTTTGCGGCTGCTCCGTTGACTTTTGTGGATTCGATTGCGCCGGCACCGACGGATACCCGCTTTAAGCTGTTCTCGGAATCGGATCCCGGCAGTGAACCGCTAGAATTTACTCTCGGCATGGGCCTGGTGATTCAGGGTTGGGAAAAGGGTCTTGTCGGCATGAAGCCGGGCGAAATCCGCAAACTTTACGTGCCTTACCAGATGGGCTACGGCGAAAATTCTCTAGAAGGTGTTCCTGAATATTCGGATTTGTTCTTTATCGTAGAACTGGTGAGTGCCGATCCTCCCATGGAACCCGACGTGTTCCCCAAGAATGTGGAAGCTCTCAAGTGGCGCGAAGCGGCCAAGGGCCTCAAGGTTTACGATGAAAAGGTCGGTACCGGCAAGCCCGCCATGGTGGGCTCCGTGCTCAAGACCCATTATACTGGCTGGCTCCTTTCGGGTCGCAAGTTCGGTTCTTCCAAGGATATGGGCAAGCCTCTTGCTGTTGTAATGGGCGCCGGCAAAATGATTAAGGGCTGGGAAGTAGGTCTCGAAGGCATGCGCGAAGGCGGTGTGCGCTGGTTCCGCGTGTCACCGGCCATGGGTTATGGTGCGACGGCCTATTCCATGATTCCGTCCAATTCCACTTTGATTTTCCGCGTCGAACTGGTTTCTTCTGAAGTCGACGAAGCGGTGGTGGCAAATATGGATTTCTTCCCCGACACTACGACGCTTACATTTGAAAATGGTCCCGAGGGCCTGCGTTATGCGGTTATCAAGCAGGGCGAAGGCGAGCCCGCTCAAAAGGGTAATGTGGCAAAGGTGCATTACACCGGTTGGCTTACCAATGGTTACAAGTTTGACAGTTCCCGTGATCGTGGCCAGGTATTCGGCTTTACGTTGGGTGCAGGTCGTGTGATTCGCGGCTGGGAGCTGGGTGTGCAGGGTATGCTTCCCGGCGAAAAGAGAATTTTGGTGGTGCCTCCTGGACTTGGTTATGGAGCTCGAGGCGCAGGACCTATCCCTGGCGGTTCAACTCTCATATTTGCAGTTGAATATCTCGGCGAGTAATTATTTATAATTAACCGGTACGTTTAAAACTGGAGTTTTTATGGAAATCAAATGGCTTAATCCTGATGCAAAATTTGACCGTCTCGTTTTGGCGGGCGATATTGGTGGTACCAACACGAACCTTGGCCTGGTTGGCTATAAGGACGGCAAATTCACGTTGATTCTCGAAACCGATTGCCCGTCCAAGGATATCGATGGTCTTGACGCCCCAGTTCGCGAAACGCTCAAAATTGCTCTCGAAAGTCGCGCAGACCTTAAGCCTTCCCACATTTGCATCAGTGCTGCAGGCCCCGTATGCAATAACAAGTGCGTCATGACGAACCTCCCGTGGAGTGTCGATGGTGAAGCCCTTAGCGCTGCTACGGGAATCCCGACGTTAGTCATCAACGACTTCATGGCCATTAGCTACGGCATTCCGACGCTCGACGTGAACGACCCCGCACAAATCCATCAGTTGGTCCACACTGACGGTAGCAAGCCCGCTCCGCAAAAGACCACCAAGGCCGTCGTTGGCCCGGGCACTGGCATGGGTGTAGGCTTCCTTGCTTTTGACGGTCAAAAGTACATTCCGGCATGTTCCGAAGGTGGTCATTCTACGTTTGCCCCGTTCGACAAGGATTCCCAGGAATTCCACGACTACATGGAAAAGAAGATCGGCATGGTCCCGGGCGTTGAACCGCTCGTGTCCGGCATGGGCCTTCGCAACATGTACGAATGGTGGAAGGAAACCCGCGGCGTTCCCGATAACGAAGCCTTCAAGAAGATTGAAGAAACCGAACCGAACGATCGTCCGAAGTATATTAGCCGCGCAAGCGATACCGATCCGGTCGCTGCCGAAATGATGCGCCTGTTCGTGAAGATGCTTGCTCGCTTTGCAAGCGATGCCGCTACGCTTTTCCTTCCGCTGGGTGGTTTCTACCTGGCTGGCGGTACGGTGCAGAAGGATCTTCGCTGGCTCGAACGCGATAACTTGTTCATGAAGTATTTCGAAAAGAACTACAACCCGAACATCCGTCCGCTCTTGAACAAGATTCCGGTGTACGTGATCAAGGACTACAGCATCAGCCTTTACGGCGCTGCCAACGCAAGCCTGAACTTGCAGAAGTGATGCCCATTCGACAAGCTCAGGGCTGGCTCCGCGTCATCCTGAGCTAAACGAAAAAACTCCGCAAAAGCGGAGTTTTTTTGATATCTAAATTTTCGCGGCTTATTCCCAGTCGTCAAAGTTATCTGCGGCCGGAGCTGCAGGCGCCGGTTCCGGTGCAGGAGCAGGTGCTGGTTCCGGTGCGGGGGCAGGAACGGGCTCGGGAGCCGGTGCCGGTGCAGGCTCAGGTTCGGGAGCAGGAGCGGGAGCCGGTTCCGGTGCAGGCGCTGGCTCAGGTTCTGGTTCGGGAGCCGGTGCCGGTTCGGGCTCGGGTGCAGCCGCCGGTTCGTTATAAGTGTTAGAATTGGAATAGGAATAGTTAGAGTAGTCTTCTTCGCCGCCGGGGTTGCCCACGTCGTCGTTCTTGCTCATGTCTACCCACCAAGCATAGTTCAGCGGAGAAAGAACTTGCTTGCCGTATTCCTGGGCGTTTGCGTTGGATTCGAAATAACCTACGCGAATGCGGTAGTAGGTACCTTCCAGTTCGCCCGGATTTTCCACTTCGGCGATATAAGCCTTGATTCCGCTTTCGGCAAGTTTTTTCACGATGCCGTCAGCAGCTCTCTTGGAAGACTGAATGCTGACCTGGATGACGAATTCGCCCTTGGCAAGCGGTTGAACGCTGCCAGCCGGTGCAGGAGCTGCGCTCTTTGCAGGTTCTTCGACCGCGGCTTCACTAGATTCATCGTTTCCAGAAAGAGACTGGATGGGGACGAGCTCCGGTTCGTCAGCCTTGGGCTGTTCGGCGGATTGCTGGGCAGACTGTTCGGCAGGTGCCTGTGCCGCAGGCTTAGGCTGTTCCATCTTCGGAACCAGTTCTTCTTCTTCGTTGCAGGCCACAAGCAGGGAGCTTGCGAGGGCAACGGCGCTCAGAGATAAGATTGCTTTTTTCATCCAATTCTCCACTTTTTTTGAAAAATCAAGACAAAAGGAGTCTTTTATAACAAAAAATATACATAAGTCTTTGATGTTACGCAAGTTAAAATGTAAAATTTATTCAAAAAAAGGCCCAAAAGGGGCTTTTTTTATACCCTTGACGAAATTCCGGCAATTAAATATATTTGGCTATCCAAAAACGAATTTCTAATTTAACCAAAGGATAATCGTGATCGGCGTAATTGTTAAGTCCAACGAACCTTTTGAACGCGCTCTCAAGCGTTTCACCAAGTCCTGCGAAAAGAACGGCAT